>NZ_JAMBLN010000026.1:0-41754 GCF_023337025.1 Mediterranea sp. ET5
AGTATATGCCGGGGATTGGGTTGAGGTCTTGCCGCGTCCGGAATAGCGCTTCCAATAACCCTTTCCAATGGGGCATTACTTGAAAATATAAGCTAAAAACTAAAGATTTATCAGGCTTTAGTAGCAATCTAAGTAGATTTATTTGTATCTTTGTCGCCCGAATATAATATTGTTCTGGTTTAGCAATAACTATGGGAAAGTTTGATGCATACAAGATTGACCTGAAGGGAATGAAGGAAAACACATATTCATGTGAGTTTGTGTTGGACAATCATTTCTTTGAAAGTATTGATGGACCGGAAGTCCAAAAGGGAAAAGTCAACGTCCAGTTGCGCATAAGGAAAACCGGTGGAATTTATGATCTTTCCTTTCAGACCGATGGGGTTGTACAGGTAACCTGTGACCGCTGTTTGGACGATATGGATCAACCGGTCTCTTCATCTGATGTAGTCAAGGTAAAACTGGGAAGCGATTATTCGGAAGATGGTGATATCGTAATTATACCGGAAGATGAAGGGATCATCAATGTGGCATGGTTCATGTATGAATTCATAGCTTTGAGCATTCCGATGAAGCATGTGCATGCGCCGGGGAAATGCAACAAGGCCATGATGGGCAAGCTTAACAAGTATTTGCGTACCTCTGCTGATGAAGAAGATGGCTGGAATGAATCCGAGGCCGAAGTCCCCGAAGACGATGCTTCTGAAGCTCCGCAAGATATTGATCCGCGATGGAATGAATTGAAGAAAATAATAGATAATAATTAAAAGTATTAGAAACAATGGCACATCCTAAGAGAAGACAATCAAAAACTAGAACTGCTAAGAGAAGAACTCACGACAAAGCAGTAGCTCCTACGCTGGCTATTTGCCCGAACTGCGGAGCATGGCACGTTTACCACACTGTATGTGGCGCTTGCGGCTACTACAGAGGTAAGTTGGCAATCGTGAAAGAAACCGCTATCTAACGAGGCGGTATAAAATATAGCCAGAGAGTGCTGCTCTCCGGCTACTTTTATTTTATAACGAGAATTTTTAGTTACATGGAAAAAATAAATGCTGTAATTACAGGAGTCGGCGGTTATGTTCCCGAATATGTGCTGACGAACGATGAGTTGTCGCGCATGGTCGAGACCAATGACGAATGGATTATGACCCGCATCGGTGTGAAGGAAAGACGTATCCTCAGCGAAGAAGGCTTGGGTACTTCTTACTTGTGTCGTAAGGCTGCCAAACAGTTGATGAAACGTACTGGAGCCAATCCCGATGACATTGATGCAGTGATTGTCTGCACGACTACCCCTGATTATCATTTTCCGTCGACTGCTTCAATCCTGTGCGACAAGCTCGGTTTGAAGAACGCTTTTGCATTTGACCTCTCAGCTGCATGCTGCGGGTTCCTTTACGGACTTGAGGTTGCAGCCGGTCTGATAGCTACAGGCCGCCACAAGAAAATCATTCTGGTGGGTGGCGATAAGATGTCGTCAATGGTGAACTATTCCGATCGCGCCACTTGCCCCATCTTCGGTGACGGAGCAGCGGCTGTCATGATGGAAGCCACGACTGAAGACCTCGGTGTGAAAGATGTCATTCTGCGTACTGATGGCAAGGGCTTGCCTTTCCTTCACATGAAGGCTGGAGGTTCCGTATGTCCTCCGTCTTATTTTACGGTAAGCAACAAGATGCACTATCTTTATCAGGAAGGACGTACGGTGTTCAAATATGCCGTTTCGAACATGTCGAATATTACGGCTGAGATTGCCGAGCGTAACGGCCTTGACAAGGATAGCATCAACTGGATTATCCCCCATCAGGCAAATTTGCGTATTATTGACGCAGTAGCAAGCCGTCTGGAGGTCCCCATGGAGAAAGTGATGGTGAATATCCAACGCTATGGCAATACCAGCGGCGGTACACTCCCCCTTTGTCTGTGGGATTATGAGAACCAGTTGCGTAAGGGCGATAACCTGATATTCACAGCCTTCGGAGCCGGATTTACCTACGGAGCTGTTTATATGAAATGGGGTTACGACGGTAACGTGAAGAAGTAACTACGTTTTTCTACTGACAAAGAGCTGTTTCAAAAGGACGCAATATCGAAGGCACGGATTTCACGGATACACACAGCGGGAAGTTTGTTTCGACGACCGGTGAGATCCTTGAGGTCCGTGCTTTTTTGCATGATGACATATCCATCCTTTCCTGAAACAGCTTCTTTTGTCCTATAATGAACGAAACCAACTGAAGACTTTATGCACAAAGCAGGATTTGTAAACATCGTGGGAAACCCCAATGTGGGGAAATCCACCCTGATGAACCTTCTGGTCGGCGAACGTATATCCATCGCCACTTTTAAGGCACAGACGACCCGGCATCGCATCATGGGTATTATCAATACGGATGAGATGCAGATTGTTTTCTCTGACACTCCGGGAGTGCTTAAGCCAAACTATAAGTTGCAGGAGTCCATGCTCAACTTCTCCGAGTCGGCACTGAAAGATGCCGATGTGTTGCTTTATGTAACTGATGTTGTGGAGAAGCCTGATAAGAATCTCGACTTCATCCAGAAGGTGCAGGCGATGGATGTTCCTGTTTTGCTGCTGATCAACAAGATTGACTTGAGCAACCAGGATGCTCTGACAAATCTTGTCGAAGAGTGGCATGGTTTGCTTCCCAAAGCGGAGATTATCCCTATATCCGCTACCGCCCGTTTTAATATTGATGCGGTGATGAAGCGTATCAAGGAGCTGCTTCCCGATTCTCCTCCCTATTTTGACAAAGACCAATGGACCGATCGTCCGGCACGCTTTTTTGTGACTGAAATCATCCGTGAGAAGATTCTCCTGTATTATGACAAGGAGATTCCGTATGCTGTAGAAGTGGCTGTGGAGCAGTTTAAGGAAGATGAGAAGTCTATTCACATCAATGTGGTCATCTATGTGGAACGGGAGTCGCAGAAGGGCATCATCATTGGAAAACAAGGACGGGCTTTGAAGAAGGTAGCCACAGAAGCACGCAAGTCACTGGAGAAATTCTTCGGCAAAAGTATCTATCTGGAGACCTTTGTCAAGGTGGATAAGGACTGGCGCAGCTCAGATAAGGAGTTGAAAAACTTCGGTTACAATCTGGATTGAATAACAACCTGACAGACTGTGAAGTCGTCATAGTAAAGAGAAATTATTTATGGGAAACTTAGTAGCGATTGTCGGACGTCCCAATGTGGGAAAGTCGACACTGTTCAATCGCCTCACCCGTACACGGCAGGCGATTGTGAACGATGAAGCCGGAACGACCCGCGACCGCCAATATGGAAAAAGCGAATGGAACGGACAGGAATTCTCCGTGGTGGATACCGGGGGATGGGTGGTCAATTCCGACGACATCTTTGAAGAGGAAATACGCAAGCAGGTAATCATAGCCATCGACGAGGCGGACGTGGTGCTGTTTCTGGTCGATGTGGTCAATGGAGTGACTGACCTCGACATGGAGGTTGCCTCTATTCTGCGGCGTTCCAAGCTGCCCGTGATCGTGGTGGCCAATAAGACCGACAACAATGATTTGCAATATAGTGCAGCTGAGTTTTACAAGCTCGGACTGGGTGATCCTCATTGTATCTCTGCTCTTAGCGGAAGTGGTACGGGCGATTTGCTGGATTTGGTAATCAGTAAGTTCAAGAAAGACTCCGGTGAGCTGCTGGATGACGAAATCCCCCGTTTTGCGGTAGTGGGACGTCCCAATGCCGGAAAATCGTCCATTATCAATTCCTTCATTGGAGAAGAACGCAACATCGTGACCGAGATTGCCGGAACAACCCGTGACTCCATCTATACCCGCTATGAGAAGTTCGGTTTCGACTTCTATCTGGTTGATACTGCCGGAATCCGTCGGAAGAACAAGGTGGTGGAAGATTTGGAATACTATTCGGTGATGCGTTCCATCCGTGCCATAGAGAATTCCGATGTGTGTATCCTCATGTTGGATGCTACACGCGGTGTCGAAGGACAAGATCTGAACATATTCTCCCTCATTCAGCGTAACCAGAAAGGGTTGGTTGTGGTGGTCAATAAGTGGGATTTGGTGGAAAACAAGAGCGATAAGGTGATGAAGACGTTTGAGAACGCCATTCGCAGCCGTTTGGCTCCATTTACCGACTTTCCCATTATTTTCGCGTCGGCTCTCACCAAACAGCGTATCTATAAGGTCCTGGAGGCTGCCGAGCAGGTTTATAAGAACCGTACGACACGCATCTCTACGGCTCGCCTGAATGAGGAAATGCTGCCTCTTATCGAGGCCTATCCGCCCCCTTCCATCAAAGGCAAGTATATTAAGATCAAGTATTGTACGCAGCTGCCCAACACCAAGGTACCTTCCTTTGTGTTTTTTGCAAACCTGCCGCAATATGTGAAGGAGCCTTACCGCCGTTTCTTGGAAAACAAGATGCGGGAACGCTGGTCGTTGAGCGGTACTCCCATCAATATCTTCATACGTCAGAAGTAAGCTGGTGAACATTTCCCCTTTCGGACTGTTCCTGGATAAGATAAATCCCGTTATGGCTTTTGTGGTTGTAGCGGGATTTTTTATATCCGACCGTCTTCCTCTCCACTTTGGGGCGTAGTGGAAGGAGGAGATGTAGGCAGTATCTGTCTGGTCAGTTTGTCCGGCATGTGCTTTTGTAGCGATTCATTAGTATTTTTCATATTCAAATTTTGTTATCTCTTTGCCTGTAAGAATGATTTCGCACACAGTTTTGTAGATTGAGGTATACTAACTTCTTTTCTACCTTTATGCTTGAGATAAGCCTTAGTGACTTCATCTTCATAAATGAGACGTACTGCAGCTTCTTCAAAATCGTCTAAAATATAGACTGATTTGCCAGCCAATAACATCTTTTGTAGATACTTTAGGTTCATATTGGTATGTAAAGCTAGTTGTTCCTTATCAATATTCTACATCAAACCGCAACAGGGCTCCAGCCACGGGCGAAAGTCCCAATGTTGTTCCTTATCAATATTCTACATCAAACCGCAACCCGCGTCCTGCCATTGTACCGAGCGGTTCAGTTGTTCCTTATCAATATTCTACATCAAACCGCAACTGTGGGGAGTGCGTATTTGCAAGGGAATATGTTGTTCCTTATCAATATTCTACATCAAACCGCAACCTCCCAGCGGCAATTGTCCACCCACTCCAGGTTGTTCCTTATCAATATTCTACATCAAACCACAACAGTGTGGCACGGTTGCAAACGGTAAACGTGTTGTTCCTTATCAGTATTCTACATCAAACCGCAACACAAGTCACAGTCCTATCGAGGCGCTCCGGTTGTTCCTTATCAGTATTCTACATCAAACCGCAACCCTCCTCCAGCGCTTGTATTTCCTTCTGATGTTGTTCCTTATCAATATTCTACATCAAACCGCAACGAGAAGAACGTATCATAGTACGGTTTCTCAGTTGTTCCTTATCAATATTCTACATCAAACCGCAACACACGGACAAATACGGAGATTATTTCATAAGTTGTTCCTTATCAATATTCTACATCAAACCGCAACCGACAGGGGCGGCACCTTTCCGTAGGCGATGTTGTTCCTTATCAATATTCTACATCAAACCGCAACGTGCACCCCTGCCGAGTTTCATCAGGTCTGGTTGTTCCTTATCAATATTCTACATCAAACCGCAACTATGCTGCTTGTGCTATAACCCATGTGTTTGTTGTTCCTTATCAATATTCTACATCAAACCGCAACCGTTTACTGCTTCATTTATTACAAGAACGTGTTGTTCCTTATCAATATTCTACATCAAACCGCAACCGCAGCTGCCTTGTTATATTCTTCCATGATGTTGTTCCTTATCAATATTCTACATCAAACCGCAACTAAATGTGGCTGAATGTAAGTTGTGTATGTGTTGTTCCTTATCAATATTCTACATCAAACCGCAACTAAATGTGGCTGAATGTAAGTTGTGTATGTGTTGTTCCTTATCAATATTCTACATCAAACCGCAACTTGAGGTTTAATGTTGAAATATTCCCTGTAGTTGTTCCTTATCAATATTCTACATCAAACCGCAACGTAGCAGATCAGTTGCCTCAACATAAACAGTTGTTCCTTATCAATATTCTACATCAAACCGCAACTACTGCGCTGGTATCTTATTTTCGGAATCGTTGTTCCTTATCAATATTCTACATCAAACCGCAACGTCTTGGAGAATAGCAGGCGCAAAAAGAGGTTGTTCCTTATCAATATTCTACATCAAACCGCAACATCTTCTTTGTCAATCGACAGCAAGCTGAAGTTGTTCCTTATCAATATTCTACATCAAACCGCAACGTATGCGCTTTATTTGATTCATAATCAATGATTAAGTTCAATAATGGCGATACAATTGCGAAATGAAGAGCTTTGTTGGAAACAAAAATATTAAAAAAATTCTAGTTGTTGTGGTTCCGGATAAGCCTTTTTCTCAATTTCACCCCAAATGTTGATGATGTTGGAGTATTGCTTGTCTGTGACAGACAAAATGCTTACAGAGCCTTTAGGCGGAACACATGATTTTACCCGTTTGATATGGACTTTGGAACTTTCCAAAGACCCGCAGAAGCGGATGTAGACGCTGTATTGAAAGCGTGTGAAACCATCTTTTTCCAGGCTTTTTCGGAACTTGGCTGCCAATCCTCGTTCTTTCTTGGTTGTGGTTGGCAGGTCAAACATTACAAATAACCACATGATATGATATGCATTAAGTCTTAGTTCGCTCATTTGACCGACGGTAAGTTGAGTGTTTTGTGTTCATTGATGTAGCATTTGGCCAAAGAGGCCATCGTGATGGAAAGTCCAACGGAAAGTGGACGGGTAACTTTTTCGTAATAGGTGTCACAATACAGGGATGCTATCAGCTTACCCTTATTTTCTTTGGTAAGTTCAGATTGGTTCTGTCGGAACAAGTCATAGACTATTTCGTCTACGAAGGGTCTGAATGGTTCCATGATATCATCAGCCAATGGAAAAGCATTGCTCCTGTGATGATGAAAAATCCCCAGGGCAGGGAATAAGCCGGAGCTGAGGGCTGCCCTGACTGTAGCAGCCCGCAAAATGGCATATCCATAATTCAGGAAGGCATTGATCCCACCGGCATTACGGTCACGGGTGAACTCCTTTCCGAACAAAGTCTTGAAATACAGTCTGGCTGCAATCCCTTCTTTATTGTCGCTGTCTCCGGATTTTACATTCATGTACAGGGGTTTCAAAGACTCTCCGTCAAGTCCCAGCTTATTCAGAAGCAGGCTTTGGTTCTTGATTTTGGAGACTATAATCTGCCTCCACAAGTTCTTCTTCAAGACTTCTCCGGCAACGAGCTGTTCACTGATAATCTTCCCTTGGGTGAGGTTGGAATCAAAATTGAGCAACATGGACTGTGGCAATCCCTTCTCGTCACAGAATACAACTGCTATATTGTTGGAAGCAAGCTCATTCAGTAGGGGCATCGAGATGGATACCATGGGGTGATTGATTAAAACGAAGCCTATGTCTTCGATGGGAATCGTACGTTTTTCATCAGGCAGTTCCTTAAAGGATACGACAAGTTGTTTATCCTTCAGCCGTAAGATAACGGGATTTTCAAAGACTAGACTTCGTTTTAACATGGCATTTGTGTTTTATAGGTTATTGAATTGTTTATGAGCTCGGATATGCGCAACACGAAACCCGGTTATTTTCGGAGAGGCTCAATCTCTCCTAAGATATTCATGCGGAAATCGGTACCTTCAACCAGGGCTTTAAATTGTGTATGCAACATCATAATGGCGGGGCGATGTTCTTCACCCTCTTTATAGGCGCCATTCTGGGCTTTTAGGTCCTTTGCCTGCCGGGCTTCCTGATGGTATCTCAGTTGGATTGTGCCATATTGACGTCCATCTTTGAAAGCCATGGAAGACAGTCCGGTGACTTTGTAAAGCCGTTTGCAGATGTCAACCTGATTGGTGAAATCGATTTCTTCCGGAGAATTCTCATAGAGCAGCACCAGAGTTCCCGTGTACAACCTGTATTTCAAGGGGAATTGCGACTTCGCACTTACGGGAGGCAGTATCGAGCTGACGACGCCTTGTTTTCGTGCAGCCTTGAGTTGTCGCACGGCTTCCAGGTTATTTACCAGGATGAATTCACGCTTGGTCTTTTCCTTGATACACCCTTCATAAATCCCCATGACATAGTTCGATTCATTCGTGACATAATAGGGCTGCTTGTACTCTTTCGCTGAAGCGTCGCGGTGCCTGCGTATAGCCAGTGGTGAGGCGATTTTGGTGAAGCATCTTACCTTTTTGATGGTAATGCCTTTCTCCTCGTTCATATAGATGGTGCCGGCAAGTGCTTCTTTTAATCCCTTTTCCTGGATAGCCGCCTGCACTTTCTCCCGTACAGTCTTGTCGACAATGTCTTTCACATCCTTTTCGTTTAAGGTATTCAGCGCTTTGCGCACGACGTACCTGATGACGCCATCCTTTTGGATAGCTCCATAATAGGTATCATTGTGCAGACTGCCACGTGCACTGTCGCTTTCTGACAAGACATTTCCGCCCTTTGTCCGGACTCTCTTCCGGGCTTTCTTTGTCAGGTTGTTACGGGTCTCATGTACGACCAGAAGTTCTGCCTCCAGTGCCTGGAGGTCCTGTGTGAAGGTAGTCCAAGGTTTGGGGAATACAGGTTTGTTTCCCTTGTTCAGTCGGAAGTCTTCTTCCTGTCGGTAGTAGGATGCCATCCGTGCATATTCCGCAGGATTGATGCAGGCAATGACGATTGCGTCGATGCAATGGTGGGCATGGTTGTCCCGTGACTTCTGTTCGTAGAGGTTCTGCAGTCCCCACAATCTGCGGAATTCAGCCGTGATGGGGCCCTTGATGACGTAGACCTGTTTCCGGTTGCGCTCTTTGACATGGTGGAAGAGCGATTTCAGGAACAGCCCTGCATATTTGCCAATCAATCCGATACCGGTTCCTTGTCTCAGGCTGAACCCTTCAGGGACTTCGGTCATCGTGAATCGCTGGTATTTCTGGAACCAGTAGTCACGTTCCAGTTCCAGCAGATGCCTATTGCGGATGATGTTGTCTTTCGATGCTTTGTCCATGCCTGGATGCGTACGGAGTTTGTTTATTTTGACGGTCAGCTCTTCGTATTTGTCTTTCCAAGGTTTTATCCGCGTCAGGATGCTTTCATGTTCCGCCAGTTGCGACGGCATCCTGTTGCCTTTCACCGTCCGGTTGTATGTCCGCTCACACAGCGTCAGGTTCATCCGTGTGCTGTCGCCTCCCATACTTTGTGGTATGGTGTGCTCGATGTCATACCTGGGGTTGGGACCGATGAAATCCGTCAGTCCGATTTGTTCCCCGGTATACAGGCACAGGTGCTGCTGCTCCTCCCAGAGCTGGTATTTCAGAAGCTCCTCTTGGGTCGGTTCGATGACTTTTCCGAACTCGTCAGCATAAACTTTCCGAATCTTTTCGGCATAATCTTTACGTCGGCTCTCCTGCTCGCGTTGCCACTGGTTGATGGCCCAGCGTCGGTTGGCGTCATTCAATTCACGGGCATATTCAATGTGGACTTCCGTTTCGGAGTCAATAATCTTCTCTCTAAGCAATTGATTGACTACCCTCCGCAGGATGTGCAGCGAGCGCATGGCCATCGGGTTGCGTATGGCGTTTGTTGCAGGAGAGCCCAGTTGGTAGATGCCCTGTCCGTCTGCCTTTGCATCCGGGTATGTCTCAATCATCGAGGGGTGGTAGAGCCGGTCTGCTTTTCCCGGAGCCAGTTCGTAGTTGTTGAGCAGGAAGTCCTTGATGCAGAAGTCCAGAGTCTGTTGCAATGCCTTGTCGGATGCAGTGAAGTTATCCAACAGCTCTTGCAGGTTGTCCATGATGAACTGACGTTGCCTGGGGTCGTTCCACCTGTCCATACCTATAATATAAGGTATGTTTGCCAGCATCACTGCATGCGAATAGATGAATCCCTGACGCAGGAAAGGCAGTATCTTGTTGACGGCTTTCAGACTGAGTGCAGCAAAGGCCGTCGGCAGTGTGATGTCGGCAAATTCTCCGGCACAGGCTTCGTCCAGTCCCAGTTTCTCCATGCCCCATGCGCGGAGTTTCTCTTTGGATGAGAATGAGTACAATACGTTCCAGACTTCGTTGACAATCTCCTCGTCCGATTTTCGCGTATTGTTCCGGCTGCGGTAGGCATTGAGGAGGTTGCGCTCCCAAGGCTCTCCGAAGACGGCTGTCAGCTTTGCCGTGACCGGGCATCCGCTGACGCCTTGACTAAGGGCATAGTTGAACTGGTAGGGTTTCTGTGCTCCCTCTTTGTCCCGGATGCAGGCATATTTACCTTTGCCGGCTATGGCTTTGGCTATATCCTCAAAGTCGAAGTTGGTTTTTGACTTGCGTAAGAACAATGGTTTGATTTTTTCCTTTTCCGAGGTGTTCAACGGACGCAGGCTGTCATCCGACGGACCTTTCACCTTGACATTGTTGAGAAAAGACAGCATGCGGAATTCCTCATACCGCGGATGGGACAGGGCGCAACGCGGTTTGTCCGGTTCAAAGGTACATTTTCCCACACCTGCGCGCTGTGATTTCAGCGAACGCTGGAAGTAGATGGCTCTTCTCAGCTTGTCGACAAGGTCGTCGCTCAGTTGCTGCCTTTGGCAGATGGCCTCGAACTCTTTCTGATAATGTTGTTTTCTGTCGGTGTACCGGATGCGCAGGGCGACTTGATTGCCGTATTCCTGATAGAGCTGGTAGAAATAATCGCCCAGGTATTGGCAACCTGCCTTTTCCATTTCCTCGTTCAGTTGGGAAATGCCAGAATTTACAGCTCCGGTTTCATCGGTCTTGCTGTTTTGTTCCAGTCGGTTGCTGAGGAACCCCCTCCGTTGTGCCAGGTGATAGAGAGCTCTTCCCAGTCTGTATCGGTTCTCCTGCAGACGGAGGTCCAGCCGTTCATGCAGGCAGACATGCCTGTCATGATAGGGGTTCTGGTCGTTGGCATCGTTGGTCCGTAACCACAGGCGGAAGTCTTCGTTAGTAGGGTAGACCTTACGCGTCATCCACTGGTGTAGTTCCTCGTGGGAGAGATAGGGGCATAACTGATGTTCGACAAGTATCTCCAGCACTTTTATTTTCAGCATCCTCCTTCTGAAATAATGCTTCCGGGTGCTCCGATGCCCGGTGCGCTCTGAAGCTCTTGACTTTTCAATATTTCCCTTTTCGATGTTTACTCCTTCTTGGAATATCACATTTCCTCTCTTGACAAGGGTATAATTGTCACAGTCTGTGCGGTCAACGACAGCCCACCCCAGGCTGTTGGTACCCACATCAATTCCTAGTATGCGTTTACTCATGGTTGTGTAATTAAAAGTTGTCTATAAAACTAGGAATAAACTTGTATATGACAAAATGAGTTGTTACATTTGTGCCATAAGATCTACATCTTATCGCAATAAGGCTATATGCCGAAGGAGTTTTCTCCTACGCCCCTCTTCGGAGGGGCTTTTTTTGTGTTTCGGATACGTCCTCGGAACGTTGTGGGGCAAACGTATGGAGATAAAACCGAAAAGAGGATGTGCCGGATGACACACCCTCTTTTCGATTTATTATGTTGCGTTATGTTATGTGCTATGACGAAAGCCCTTGCCGGCTTATTGCGGACGGCTGTAGTTGGGAGCCTCGCTGGTGATGGTCACATCGTGCGGGTGGCTTTCCATCACACCGGCATTGGTGATGCGGGTAAACTTGGCATTGTGCAGCTGTTCGATGTTGGCAGCACCACAGTAACCCATACCGGAACGCAGACCACCAATCAGCTGGTAGATGACCTCATAGAGACTGCCTCTGTAAGGCACACGTCCGGCAATGCCCTCAGGGACAAGCTTCTTCACGTCGGACTCTCCACTCTGGAAATAGCGGTCTTTCGAACCGTTCTCCATTGCTTCCAGCGAACCCATACCGCGGTAGGACTTGAACTTACGTCCGTTGAAGATGATGGTTTCACCCGGTGACTCTTCCGTTCCGGCTACCAGTGAACCAATCATCACGGAGTATCCTCCGGCAGCCAACGCCTTCACGACATCGCCTGAATAGCGCAAGCCACCGTCGGCAATCAAGGGAACACCTGTGCCTTCCAGCTCTTTGGCTACATCGTATACCGCAGACAGCTGTGGAACACCCACACCGGCTACGACACGGGTCGTACAGATGGAACCCGGACCGATGCCCACTTTGACTGCATCCGCTCCGGCATCAACCAGGGCACGTGCAGCGGCAGCCGTAGCGATGTTGCCCACTACGATGTCGATGTTGGGGAATTCGCGTTTCGCTTCTTTCAGTTTTTCGATGACAAACTTCGAGTGTCCGTGAGCCGTGTCGATGACAATGGCATCCGCTCCGGCATTGACCAGTGCACGCATACGTTCGAGGGTATCGTTGGTCACGCCGACACCGGCAGCCACACGCAGACGGCCTTTGGCATCCTTGCAAGCCATCGGTTTGTCTTTGGCTTTGGTGATATCCTTGTATGTAATCAGGCCCACCAGTTTGTTATCCTTGTCGACAACGGGGAGTTTCTCGATTTTGTTCTCTTGCAGAATCTGTGTGGCAGCCTCCATGTCAGTCTGTTGAGTCGTGGTCACGAGATGCTCTTTGGTCATCACTTCCTCGATGCTCTTGTTCATGTTCTTTTCAAAGCGGAGGTCACGGTTGGTCACGATTCCCACCAGGTGACGTTCGTCGTCCACCACGGGAATACCGCCGATGTGATATTCAGCCATCAGGTTCAATGCGTCGCGTACGGTCGAACCGCGCTTGATGGTCACAGGGTCGTAAATCATACCGTTTTCAGCACGTTTCACGATGGCTACCTGACGGGCCTGTTCCTCGATGGACATGTTCTTGTGGATGACACCGATGCCACCTTCGCGTGCAATGGCAATCGCCATCTTGGCTTCGGTCACAGTGTCCATGGCAGCTGTCACAAAGGGGATGTTCAGAGTAATGTTACGTGAGAATTTCGTCGTGAGTTCGACGGTGCGGGGTAATACTTCAGAATAGGCCGGAATCAAAAGAACGTCATCATACGTCAGTCCGTCCATCACAATTTTATCTGCAACAAATGACATAGGGCTTTTAAGCTTTAGAATTTATTGCGTGCAAATATACACGTTTTATCCGTTACGGCGGAAATACCGTCGTGCGTTTTTTATATTTTTTTACTCTTTTCCACGGTATCCCGATTGCACGGATAAAGAGACCCCCGCCATGATTTACAACATCATAGCGGGGGTCCCCGACGGCTCTTTCCGAGCCGGATATGTCTATGGAATCAATTGGCCATTTCCGAAATGAACTTGATGCGCACCAGGCGTATTTCGTCTTCGGTGTATTCGTCGCCCAGCTCCTTCATCGCCACTTCCAGGCTGTCGGTGGTCGACTCCTTGAAGTAGTCGTAGATGTCGTCCACGTGGTCTTCGTCCATCACATCCTCCAGGAAATAGTCGATGTTGAGTTTCGTGCCGGAGTAGACGATGGCTTCCACCTCGTCGAGCAGTTCGCCGAACTCGATGCCCTTTGCCAGGGCGATGTCGTCAAGCGCCACTTTGCGGTCGATGCTTTGGATGATGGACACCTTCAGCTTCGATTTGTTGGCAACCGTGCGGACTCTCAGGTCTTCGGGGCGTTCGATTTCGTTCTCCTCGCAATGGCGTTTGATAAGTGCACAGAACTCGGAACCGTAGCGTTTGGCTTTTCCGGCTCCCACACCCGGGATGTTCTGCAACTCCTCCAGTGTGACGGGATAGATGGTTGCCATCGCTTCGAGCGACGGGTCCTGGAAGATGACGTAGGGCGGCACTTCCAGTTTCTTCGAGAGTTTCTTGCGCAGGTCCTTCAGCATGGAGTAGAGTGCCGGGTCGACAGCGCACGAGGCACCTCCGCGAACGGGAGTCTCCTCCTCTTCCTCTTCAAAGTCATTGTCTTCAACTATCTTGAATGATTTCGGGTGTTTCAGGAATTTCTTTCCCTCCGCCGTCACCTTCAGCAATCCGTAGTTCTCCACGTCCTTGCTGAGGTATCCGGCAATGAGTGCCTGGCGGATCACGGCATTCCAGAGCTTGTCTTCTTCGCCCGTGCCGGAGCCAAACACTTCCAGTTCTTCGTGTTTGTGGTCTAATACCTCTGTCGTTTCTTTTCCGAGAATGACGTCAATCACATATTCTGCCTTGAACTTTTCCTTGACGGCAAGAACTGTTTCAATGACGGTACACAATAAATCTTGAGCTTCCACTTGTTTCTTAGGGTTTAAACAATTGTCACAATTTCCACAATTATCTTCCTTGTACGTTTCGCCGAAGTAGTGCAGCAGCAGCTTCCGGCGGCACACGGAAGATTCGGCATAGGCAGCTGTTTCTTGCAGAAGCTGTCGGCCAATGTCCTGTTCTGCCACAGGTTTCCCTTCCATAAACTTCTCCAGTTTCTGGAGATCCTTGTTTGAATAAAAAGCGATGCATCGGCCTTCTCCACCGTCGCGTCCGGCGCGTCCGGTCTCCTGATAATACCCTTCAAGACTCTTCGGCATGTCATAGTGGATGACATAACGCACGTCGGGCTTGTCGATGCCCATGCCGAAAGCAATGGTCGCCACGATGACGTCGACCTTTTCCATGAGGAACTGGTCCTGGGTGGCTGAACGGGTGGCAGAGTCCATGCCTGCATGATAGGCGCGTGCGTTGATGTTGTTGGCACGCAGGATTTCGGCGAGCTCTTCCACCTTCTTCCGGCTCAGGCAATAGATGATGCCCGACTTGCCACTGTTGTTTTTGATATATCGGATGATGTCCTTGTCTATGTTTTTGGTCTTCGGGCGTACTTCGTAGTACAGGTTCGGACGGTTGAACGACGACTTGAACTCCTTGGCATCGACGATGCCTAGGCTCTTCTTGATGTCGCTTCTTACCTTGTCGGTTGCAGTTGCCGTGAGGGCAATGACGGGTGCGTTGCCGATTTCGTTGATAATGGGGCGGATGCGCCGGTATTCGGGGCGGAAGTCATGTCCCCACTCCGAGATACAGTGTGCTTCGTCGACGGCATAGAACGAGATTTTGACACCTTTGAGGAACTCCACGTTCTCCTCCTTCGTCAACGATTCAGGGGCGACATACAGCAACTTGGTCTTGCCGGAGAGGATGTCGCTCTTCACCTGGTCGATGGCAGCTTTGGTCAACGACGAATTGATGAAGTGCGCCACTCCGTCTTCTTCGCATACGTTCCGTATGGCATCCACCTGGTTTTTCATCAGGGCTATCAGAGGAGAGATTACAATAGCCGTCCCCTCCATCAATAAAGACGGAAGCTGATAGCACAAAGACTTACCGCCTCCGGTGGGCATGAGCACGAACGTGTCATTACCCGCCATGAGGTTGCGGATAATAGCTTCCTGCTCTCCTTTAAACGTATCGAAACCAAAGAACTTTTTTAGTTGCGCTGTTAAATCTGTTTTCTCCGCCATATCGCTTGTTCTCGTTAATTGAATAAATCGAAATGAATGACTAACAAAATTATAAACAACTTACTATAAAGTACAAATTATTTCGATACTATTTTCGGGTTCCGACGCAATAAATCCCCTCTTTTTCGGCTCCCGACCTCGTTCAGGCATTCTGCAGGCGCGACAGGTTGGCCTTGCCCAACTGCTGCTTGGCGTAGTCCAGTGTCACCTTGAACTCCGTGACATGCTTGGAGGGCACCTCATACATGGTGTCGATCATGATGGTTTCCACGATGGAACGCAGTCCGCGGGCGCCGAGTTTGTACTCGATGGCCTTGTCGACAATGAACTCAAACACTTCCGGCTCGAAGGACAGCTCCACACCGTCCATGGCGAAGAGTTTGATGTATTGCTTGATGACCGAATTTTTCGGTTCCGTCAGGATGCTTCGCAGGGCGGTACGGTCCAGCGGATTCAGGTAGGTCAGAATCGGCAGACGTCCGATGATTTCGGGGATGAGTCCGAAGGCCTTCAGGTCCTGCGGGGCAATGTATTGGATCATGTTCTCCTTGTCGATGTGCATCGTGTTCTGGACTGCCCCATAACCGACCACGTGGGTGTTCAGACGTTGGGCAATCTTCTTCTCGATGCCGTCGAACGCGCCGCCGCAGATGAACAGGATGTTCTTCGTGTTCACCGGAATCATCTTCTGGTCAGGGTGCTTGCGTCCGCCCTGAGGCGGAACATTGACGACCGAACCTTCCAACAGCTTGAGCAGGCCTTGCTGCACACCTTCCCCGCTGACATCGCGGGTGATGGAGGGGTTGTCGCCCTTGCGTGCAATCTTGTCGATTTCGTCGATGAACACGATACCTCTTTCAGCTTCTGCCACATTGTAGTCGGCAACCTGAAGCAGACGGGTGAGGATGCTCTCGATGTCCTCGCCCACGTATCCGGCTTCGGTCAGCACGGTGGCGTCGACGATGGTGAAGGGGACATGGAGCAGTTTGGCTATGGTGCGGGCGAGCAGTGTCTTGCCCGTACCGGTGCTGCCCACCATGATGATGTTCGACTTCTCGATTTCCACATCGTCGCCTTCGTCTTTCTGAAGCAGACGTTTATAATGGTTGTAGACCGACACCGACAGGTAGCGCTTGGCATCGTCCTGCCCGATGACATACTGGTCGAGGAATTCCTTGATTTCTTTGGGCTTGGGCAGGTCGTTCAGGTTCAGACGGGAGAGCCGTCCTTTCATCACCTCGCCCATTGCCTCCTGGGTGATTTCGTGGGCCTGCTCTGCACAGTCGTTGCAGATGCAGCCCTCCAGTCCGGTGATGAGAAAGCCGACTTCGCTCTCCGGACGTCCGCAGAAGCTACAATGTCTCTTTGATTTATTCTTTGAATCCAATGTCTTGTTAGGTTTTTAGTTTTTGAGTCCTTGAGTTACGGGGTCACTTCTTGCGTGCCAGGACCTCGTCGATCATGCCGTAGTCTTTGGCTTCCTGGGCTGTCATCCAGTAGTCGCGGTCAGAGTCTGCCCACACTTTGTCGAACTCGGTGTGAGAGTGGTCGGCGATGATGCTGTAGAGTTCCTTTTTCAACTTCTGGATTTCGCGGGCCGTGATCTCGATATCCGACGCTTGTCCCTGCGCACCGCCCATCGGCTGGTGTATCATCACGCGCGAGTGGGTCAGCGCGGAACGTTTGCCCTCTTTTCCGGCTACCAGCAGAACGGCTGCCATGGAGGCTGCCATGCCGGTACAGATGGTGGCTACGTCGCTGGAGATGAACTGCATGGTGTCATAGATGCCCAGACCGGCGTAGACCGAACCGCCGGGAGAGTTGATGTAGATGGAGATGTCCTTGCCCGGGTCGACGGAGTCGAGATAGAGCAACTGTGCCTGCAAGGTGTTGGCGGTATAGTCGTCGATGGGAGTGCCCAGGAAGATGATGCGGTCCATCATCAGGCGGGAGAACACGTCGAGCTGGGTCACGTTGAGCTGACGTTCCTCGAGGATGTACGGATTGAGATAACCCTGCGACTTGATGACGTCGTCGAGTACCATACTGTTCATTCCCAAATGTTTGGTGGCGTACTTTCTAAAATCGTCTGTCATATTCATTGCTTAATTAGTTAGGGTCAGGCCCTTAAGGAGTGCCGGGCATGCAGCGCGGCAACCGCTCGGTAAGGGTCAAAAAAGAGAGGCTTCTGGCTCTCCGATATTGCGCACAAATGTACAATATAACTCGTACCAAAAGCCTCCCTTTTAGGAAGATTTAGCAAAACAAGCTGCTTATTCGAACATCTTGTTGAAGTCTTCTACAGAGACAGTCTTGTTGTTCAGTTTCACTTTATCTTTCAGAGCCTTAGCCAGCTTCGACTCTACGCTGCGGTTAACCAGCTGCTCGACGCTGTCCTTTCTCTTGAGCATTTCCTTGGCGTAGTTGTCCAGCATGTCATCGGGCACGTTCAGCATGCCGTACTGTGCGAACTGGATGCGGGTAACCTCCTTCGCCATGTCCATGATGTCGTTGTTGTCGACCTTGATTTCGTTGGCAGCAACCAGTTTCTCCTTGATGAGGTGCCAGGTCAGCTCTTCGATGCTGCGGTCGTAGTTCTCGGCTACGAAAGCTTCGCCCTTCTCCTGGTTGTTGAGCAGCATGATGCGCTTCAGGATGGCATCCGGGAATTCCAGCTTGCCGATTTTCTTCATCAGGTATTCGCGGGTGTCGATGAGGAACTTGTAGTTGCTGTCGTTGACAAACTGCTCTTCCAGTTCGCTCTTGATTTTGCCGCGGAACTCCTCTTCGCTCTTCACGACACCTTCGCCGAAGATGTTGTCGAACAACTCCTGGTTGAGTTCGCCCGGAACGAAGTGGGTGATTTCTTCTACCTGGAAGCTGAAGTTGCCCTTCACGTTGGCAACGGCATCCTTCTCAATCTTCAGCAAGGAAGCGATTTCAGCCTCGTTGCCGTCAAAGGCAACCAACGGGTTGAACACCAGTACCTCATTGGTCTTGGCGTTGGCAAAGATAGCCTTCTGCTCGTCATTCTTCATATAGGTAGGCATCATCACGGCGTTCTCAACCTGGATGCCGCCTTCCTTCACGTTGTTGTTCTCGTCGAGCTCGGCAATCAGACCTTTCAGCATGTCGCCTTCGGTGTACTCCTGTACGCTCTCGTAGTTTCCGCCACGCTGTGCGTACATTTTCACCTGACGCTCAACCAGCTCGTCGTTTACGTCGATGGTATAGTAGTCGATTTCATCGTTGGTGTCAAGCACGACGTCGAACTCCGGAGCCAGGGCAATGTCGAATACAAATTCGAAAGCCTCGTCCTTTGCAAAGTCGATGGCGGGTTGCTTCTCTTCATTGGGAAGGGGCTCGCCCAACATGTTCACCTTGTTATCTTTCAGATATTCATAAACCTTTTCCTGAAGCACTTTGTTCACTTCCTCAGCCTTGATGGCAGTTCCATACTGCTTCTTGATCAAGCCCATCGGAACCATACCCGGACGGAAACCCGGCATGTTTGCCTTTTTGCGGAAGTCTTTCAGGGCCTTCTCAACTCGTGCCTCGTAGTCTTCTTTTTCCAATTTTACCGTAAGCAGTGCGCTTACCTTGTCAATGTTCTCTAATGAAACGTTCATTCTGACAATTTATTTTTAATGATTACTATTTTTATTGCGACTTTACCTCATTATTAATCATAAGAGTGCGCAAAATTAGCGTTATTCTTTTAAATCCCCAAAAAGAGAATGGATTAAATTGCAGTTCCGCTTTTTTCAGGACAGCGGAAGACGGATGCCTGAAAACAAAGCGGCAGGCACAGAACCCCCTTCTGCCGGGGAATCTGTCCTGCCGCTGTTATGGCATGAAGGGTGGGGCGGTTCTCCTGTCGGATGCCGACCCGTCTTCTGTTGTTTGTCACTCCATGGAGCCGGTTATGGGAACCGGCGTAAGTCGGGTTTATTCACGTCTGCGCGGTTCACGCGGTTCGCGGGGAGCACGCGGAGTCGCCTCGCGGATGACCACCTGACGGCCTGCATACTCAGCACCGTTCAGCTGGGCAATCACTTTGGAAGCCTCTTCATCGTTGGGCATCTCAACGAAAGCAAAACCTTTGGAACGTCCGGTTTCGCGGTCGGTCACGATTTTCACGGAATCCACTGTACCAAACTCCGACAAAGCCTGTTTCAACTCATTCTCCTTAACCCGATAGTTCAGGTTACCTACATAAATGTTCATAATGAAAATAAAATGGTAAATAAAATAAATAGTAAAACTCTCAGAGCTCATCCGTTCACTGACCGGCAATGACCGGACGGACTCTCAATGGTATGCAATAAAATTAAAGGATTAGAATGACAGAGAGTTTACCTATGCGTCAGAATGACGGGCGAAGAGTAAAAACCATGTAATAAAAATCTCGTAACTTTGATGTTACACCATTACGCAGCAAAGGAACGCATATTATTTGAATTGGCAATAAATGCAACCACTTTTTTCGCCTTTCCTCCAATAATTAACATATTGGGTGCCTGTGAGTCGGGGCGCAGTGCGTCCACCTTCCGCCTGGCATCCGTACGGACACCGGCTGGCTCTCCCTCCGGATGCCGAAGTGTCAAAATGTCAAATGAAGCGCCCGACAGTGCCTTTCCTCGCACCAAAATACAGTTCCGTGGATTCCGAGGCCCTTCTCGGGCGATTCGCAAAATACACATTGACGGAAAATGGCTTATTCCGGTTGCATGAAGACGGCGGGAATGGGGCAACTGCATCCTTTGACTGTTCATAACGCTGTTTTACCCCTCCTTTTATTACCTTCCGATTTGTTGACGCCGGCCTTCTTCCAGAGAACGAAACTCACTTCTTTTTACTTCCATTTTCCAAAGATTTGACTTCCGCGGGCGAAACAATAGTGTTTGGCGTATGAAACTAATGTGTTTGACGCGTCAAACAATATTGTTTGGCTCACGAAACAATATTGTTCCGGGCACGTTTTGTTCATATTCCGGAATCGAAGTGTATAGTTTTCTAAAATCGAAGGCTTTTTCGGGCGGTTTTGTTTGCATTCGTTAGCGTTTGCTTGCTGGTTTGCCCGACTTTTGCAAAGTGTGAGTTAGCTGAAGGGAATGTTTAAGCCGTTTTTGTCAAGCGGACGGGTGATTTTGGTTTCTTTCTGATTCTTGCTGTCCGGGACATTCCCTTCGGTAGGGCAGGGCAGTCTTCAGGCGGAAGTTGCCTGCCTTCTGCTGAGGCTGTCGGCGTCGGTACAAAAGAGGCAGAGGCGCAGAGCTTGGGATTCTCTGCGCCTCCGTATGCAAAATGGGACTGATGGAGCTTCCTTTCTGTGAGAAACTTCCTCCCGTGTCGTGATATGGTTCAGTTGTCTTCCCGGAGCTGGAAATCCTTGCGGCGGAGCACGAAGCTCTGGCTGAGGTATTTCTCGCGCACCACCTGGTTGGCTGCCAGTTCCTCGGGCGTCCCCTGGAAGAGGATTTTTCCTTCAAACAAGAGGTAGGCACGGTCGGTGATGCAGAGTGTCTCCTGTACGTTGTGGTCGGTGATGAGGATACCGATGTTCTTGTCCTTCAGACGCCAGACGATGTGCTGGATGTCTTCCACGGCGATGGGGTCTACACCGGCAAACGGTTCGTCGAGCATGATGAACTTGGGGTCGATGGCGAGGCAGCGGGCAATCTCCGTCCGTCGGCGTTCACCACCCGAGAGCTGGTCTCCCAGATTCTTGCGCACCTTTTGCAGGCGGAACTCCGTCAGCAGGCTTTCGAGCTTCTCGCGCTGGTATTCGCGGGGTTTGTTGGTCATCTCCAGCACGGACGCGATGTTGTCCTCGACACTCATCTTGCGGAAGACCGACGCCTCCTGTGCCAGGTAGCCGATACCGTTCTGCGCCCGCTTGTAGACAGGGTATTTGGTGATGTCGAGGTCGTTGAGGAAGATGTGGCCTTCGTTGGGCACGATCAGACCGGTGGTCATGTAGAACGAGGTGGTTTTCCCGGCACCGTTCGGTCCGAGCAGACCGACAATCTCTCCTTGTTTCACGTTGATGGAAACATGGTTGACCACCGTACGTTTGCCATACTTCTTCACCAGTCCTTCCGTGCGGAGGACCATCCGTCCGTCTTCCGGAATGTGCATTTCAAGAGTCTCTGAATCGTGCGCCATAGTTCAATGAATTTGGCGCAAAAATACAACTTTTGGTTTTAAAAAAGGTTATCAAGAAGGGGAAACTAAGGCGCTATCGGAGGTTTTCTATTATTTTTGCAGAAAATAGCACAAGAGTAATGTTTAAAGCACTTCAACAACTGGGCAGCTACATGATTCTGATGGGGCGCACCTTCGGCCGTCCGGAGCGTTGGCGTATGTTTTTCAAGCAGTATGCCAAGGAACTGGAACAGCTGGGTGTCAACTCGATAGGCATTGTCCTGCTCATTTCGTTCTTCATCGGAGCAGTCATCTGCATCCAGATCAAACTGAATATCCAGAGCGCGTGGATGCCCCGGTTCACCACCGGTTTTGTCACCCGTGAAATCATGTTGCTCGAATTTTCGTCGTCCATCATGTGTCTCATCCTGGCAGGAAAAGTCGGTTCGAACATCGCCTCCGAGCTGGGCACGATGCGCGTCACCCAACAGATAGACGCCCTTGAAATCATGGGGGTCAATTCCGCCAACTTCCTCATCATGCCCAAGATTGCCGCCCTGGTGAGCTTCATCCCCGTGCTGGTGAGCATCAGCATCTTTGCGGGTATCCTGGGAGCGTATGCCACGGCATGGTTCGGTGGCATCATCAACGCGGAAGACCTGACCTACGGTTTGCAATATTCATTCACGGAGTGGTTCGTGTGGTGCGGCATCATCAAGTCGTTTTTCTTCGCTTTCATCATAGCCAGCGTTTCGTCCTTTTTCGGCTATACGGTCGAGGGCGGTTCGATAGCCGTCGGCAAGGCGAGCACCGACGCGGTGGTGTGCAGCAGCATCCTGATTCTCTTCTCCGATTTGTTCCTAACCCAACTGTTGACGAAATGATTGAACTCAAATCTGTATGCAAGTCCTTTGAAGGGCGCACGGTGCTGGAGGACATCAGTACGGTGTTTGAAAACGGGAAGACCAACCTCATCATCGGGCAGAGTGGTTCGGGCAAGACGGTCCTGATGAAGTCCATCGTCGGGCTGCTGACCCCGGAGCAGGGCGAGATTCTGTATGACGGACGGAACTTCCTGAACATGAATAAAAAGGAAAAGATTGCCTTGCGCCGTGAGATGGGCATGATTTTCCAGAGTGCCGCCCTCTTCGACTCGATGACGGTGCTGGAGAACGTGATGTTCCCGCTCGACATGTTTTCCACAGACACCTACCGTGACCGTCTGAAGCGTGCCCGTTTCTGTCTGGACCGTGTCAACCTGGGTGAGGCGCAACAGAAATACCCGGGAGAGATCAGTGGCGGTATGCAGAAGCGCGTAGCCATCGCACGTGCCATCGCCTTGCAGCCTCAGTACCTCTTCTGCGACGAACCGAACTCCGGTCTTGACCCGAAGACTTCGCTGGTCATCGACGAGCTGATTCACAGCATTACGACCGAATATAACATGACCACCATCATCAACACGCACGACATGAATTCCGTGTTGGGCATCGGCGACAGCATCCTTTTCATCTACGAAGGCCGCCAGGAGTGGCAGGGCACGAAGGAGGAAATCTTCACTTCGAGCAACCGTCGCCTGAATGACTTCATCTTTGCTTCCGACTTACTGAAGAAGGTGAAGGATATGGAGATGACGACCCGCGAAGGGTAGGATAGCCACCATACAAACACGGCTGACGCGATTGGCGGACGGATTCTCCGAATCCACGCCAATCGCGTCAGTCTTATCTGTTATTCAGTCTGGAAGTCGGGCGGGTCAGCCTTCCTGCTTGGCTTGTTCCTCATCATGCTTGCGGATGAAGTCATTGAGGATTGCCAGTCCCTTTTCCGTGGCGATGCCGCGCAAGTGGGTGAAGAGGATGGCGCGGTAGACACGGTCCATCGGGTACTGCTTGTAGATTTCCGACTCCATACTGTGGTCGAACGTCAGGTTGAGCAGGCGGATGAAAAGCTCCATGTCCACATCGGGGAGGAAGATGCCCTGCTCGATGCCCCGGGTGAAATAGCTCACCACATCCTTGAAGTTCTGGTCACGTTTGCTGCGCATGTATGCCAGCACGCCGGGATACTTCTTCATGTCCTCGAAGAAGGTCGGGTTGATGTGCGGCAGTTCCTTCATCGTGTATTCGTAGTAGCGCAGCACCACCTCCAGCACATTGGCATTCGAGAGGTCGAGCGCCTGGAGGTAGCTTTCTTCCTGCTGATGTTTGTACTTGATGCATTCCAGCAGCAGCGTTTCCTTGTCGTTGAAAATCTCGTAAAGCGTACGTTTCGAGATGGTCAGTTCCTTGGCGATGTCGTCCATGCGCACCTGTTTGATACCTTGTTTATAGAACATCGCTTTCGTGGCAAGGAGAATCTTGTCGTGCAACTCTGGCCGTGGAGCACGGTTTCTGATATACTTTGTGTACTTGTTAACCATAGCGTATCTGTTTTTTTATGATTATACACTCTCGTTTCTCTTACGGCTGGCGTGTGGGCAGCTCGTGGGTTAGTTTTCCTTTAATGACTCCTCAGTGGAAGACCGTCTGACACCCGCCCGTAAAATCGTTGACAAGTATAAATGAAAACCCTAAAACTATAAATAGTTTCTCCGAAATATTTCTTCTTTTTATAATTTATTAATAGAAAGGCGGTGAGATTCTTCCTGAAACACTTACCTTTGCCGCGAACAAGCGGGAAGGATGCCTTTCCGCACACCAAAAAACGCTTTGACTTATGATACATTTTTTGAACAAACGGCGGGCAGGTTCCTTCCTCCGCCTTTTCAGTTGCCTGGTTGCCCTGCTGGCGGTCTCCTGCATCACGGACGATGACCTGCCGACGGGCGAAGTTTACGTTCAGGTGGGCGACACGCTGCCCGACTTCCGCGTGACACTCTCCGACGGGACGGAGTTCGATACATCGACGCTCGGCGGTTCCGTTTCCCTCATCATGTTCTTTGACACGAGCTGTCCCGACTGCCGCGAGATGCTGCCGCGCGTACAGCAGGTCTACGACAGCTTCCGCGACCAGGAGGGCATACGCATGGCGTTCATCAGCCGTGCCGAAGATGAGGCTTCCGTGGCTTCCTATTGGGCGGAAGAGGGACTGACGCTGCCTTACTATGCCGACCCCTCGCGCACCATCTACAGCCTGTTTGCCGACGCGACCATCCCCCGCATCTATATCTCCGACGCACAGCGTGTGGTACGTTTCGCACACACCGACTATCCGCTGCCCACTGCCAGGGAGCTGGCAGAGGAAATCGGGACGTTGCGCGCGTCCGTCACAGGAGCGGAATGATGCCGGGGGCGTCCGCTGGACAGGACCTTCCCTCCGGATGACTCCAATGACCCGGGAAATGGATAGGGGCGAGCCGAGTGCTCGCCCTTATTTGTCAGGTTTTTTATGTTAATTATTGTTCTTGCCTGTAAATAAAAACGAAATGGATAACTGCCGCAAATCGCATCCATCGGGAGGGGAGGAATGGCTTTTCGTCGGAAATCAGTATGGTAAAAATTATGGAGTTTTAGGGTGCTCTGTTTAAGTTGTCGGACCGTGCGCCGTGCTGACGGGAAAGATACCTTTCGGCGGAAGGGGAGGAGGCGGTGTTTTCGTCCGTCAGTCTGAAAGACGGACGGGACAGCAGGACGATGAACGGAAGGCGATGCCGCCTGAAGTAAATCCAAGGATGCCCGTTATTTCCTGACTTAACCGCTTCTTGCTCTTCTCTGTTTGTAAATATTTGCGAAAAGAATGCCGTCGGAGTGCCGTCGGCGGAGGTGTGTTAAACGGGATTGTTAACGGACGGGCGCGGATTTAAGGAATCCCCACCCTAATTTCACCCTAATGCCAAATTGTGGCAGTAAAACGTTTGAACATTGTTTTGGAAAATTCTTTATATTTGCAAGTGTGATTAAGCAAGAAAGTTGCTACGAATTTTAAGAGATAACAGTCATTACAGAGAAACACATCTCCTTAAATTCCTGCCTGCGTTCGTCGCACACTGAACGAGGAAACATGCAACCGTGATAAACTATTAAATAAAGAATAATATGAAACGCAGACTCCTGTATCTGTTGGTGGCGGGGCTCTTCTTCCTGTTCGCAGCTCCGCTTCACGCCCAAAAGTGGGTTGTCAAGAGCAATTTGCTTTACGATGCAACTACCACGCTCAACTTGGGTGTGGAAGTCGGCTTGGCGCCGAAGTGGACACTCGATGTGTCCGGCAACTACAATCCCTGGACTTTTTCTGACGACAAGAAGCTGAAGCACTGGATGGTGCAGCCCGAAGGACGCTACTGGCTCTGCGAGCGCTTCAACGGACACTTCTTTGCACTCCATGCGTTGGGCGGAGAGTTTAACCTCTCGAACCTGGACCTGCCTTTCGGCACGTTCAGTGCGCTGGAGAACTCGCGTGCACAGGGATGGTTTGCCGGAGGCGGTGTGGGATACGGTTACCACTGGATTCTCGGCAACCGCTGGAGCCTGGAGGCTGAACTGGGGCTGGGATTCATCCATGCCAACTACAAGCGCTATGAGTGCGGGCACTGCGGCGAGATTCTCGGACGGGGCCACAAGAACTACCTGGGCTTGACGAAGGCTGCCATTTCAATCATCTACATCATTAAGTAAAACAAGGAGGGCGACGTTATGAAAAGACATATTCTCTTGGCAGGCATGCTCCTGGCGGGCATGAGTGCCTTTGCCCAGACGGGCTACATGAAAGACATCGAGGTGAGCGGCCGCGAGGTGCAGCGCGTGGGCGACGAGGTGCGTGTGACGATGAACCTGGACCTCAGCGCGGTGAAGATGAAGCAGCAGCACACCACACAGCTGGTCCCCGTGCTCGTGTCGAAGGACGGCACGCAGGAGCAGGTGTTCCCTGCCATCGTGGTCAACGGACGCATCCGCAACCGCGCCATCCGGCGTCAGGAGGCTCTGACGGGACAGCCGGTGTATGAGAACGTCAGCACGACCGTCCGTCGGAAGAACGGCGAGGCGCAGACCGTCAGCTACGAAGCCACGGCACCCTTTGCACGCTGGATGTATGACAGCCGGCTGGAGGTGCGCGAGGCAGTGACAGGCTGTGCAGAGTGTGGCGAGGGTGGCGAGACATCGACGCTCGACCCGCTGGTGCTGGCACGCTTCGTGCCCAACTACCAGGTGGCTCTGCAGGAGCCGGCACCCGAACCGGTGAAACGCCGCGACGAGGTGCGCAGCGCCCGTCTGCAATACCGCCGCGCGAGCTACAAGACGGAGCCGGGCTATGGCAACAATGCCAAGGAGCTGGCTGACGTGCAGGCTTCGCTCGATGCCGTGAAGGAGAACCACGACCTGACCATCACGGGCATCTACATCACGGGATACGCATCGCCCGAAGGCTCGGTGGCATACAACATGACCTTGTCGGAACGCCGCGCGAAGACCTTCACCGACTACATCAAGCGTCAGAACAGCAACATCGACGCCTCGCTGTGGCACGTCGACTGGAAGGGCGAGGACTGGGAAGGCCTGCGCCGTGAGGTGGAGAAGCATCCGGGTCTGCTGAAGCAGGACGAGGTGCTCGCCATCATCGACGGCTGCGACGGCAACCAGGACGAGTGTGAGAACCAGCTGAAGGCATTGGTTCCGCCGACCATCTACGAGCGTCTGCTCAACGAGATGTACGTCCCCCTGCGCCGCAACGAGTACCGCATCGAGTACAACGTGCGCAATTTCAGTCTGGAGGAAGCCAAGCAGCAGGTACGCACGAACCCGAAGCTCGTCAGCCTGAACGAGATGTATCAGGTGGCAGGCAGCTATGGCAAGGGGACTGCGGAATACAACGAGGTGATGGAGATTGCCGCCCGCACCTATCCTGACAACCCCATCGCCCTGAGCAATGCCGCCGTGACGAAGATTTCGCAGAAGGATGCGGCTGGGGCCATCGCCCTGCTGGAAGGCAAGCGTCTCGACGCGACCGCCAAGAACACCCTGGCTGTGGCATACGCCGAGACGGGTGCCTACGACAAGGCAAAGTCGCTGTTTGAGGAGGCTGTGCGCGAGGGGAACGCCGACGCGAAGGGCAACCTGGAGCAGCTCGTGAAGGTGATGGAACAACTGTGATTTGCCATGAACAAATGAAGAGATAAGTAAGTAAAATACTAATTAACCGATTGTTTAATTCTAAAATTTAAAGAGTATGAAACTGAAAAGTTTAATTATGTTCTCAGCAGCTGCTCTTGCGTTTGCTGCTTGTAGTAATGACAACGAGGTCATCTCTACTCAACCCACTGAAGGCACTACAACTGTCAGTGTGAAGTTGAACATGCCTGAAATTATTAACAACATGGGTACTCGTGGGGGTACAGGTATTGCAGCTGCCGCTGAAACTCCGGGTACAACAGGCGACACGACTCCGGTTGAAGTTAAATCTGCTACCGTGGTGTTGAACTCTATTTCTGCCGATGAACCGACTTCGCAGACCATTACGTTGACTGAAGACGAAATGAATACCATGACCAAAGATGGTATTACGTTTACGAATGTGATTGCTCCCCGTAGCATTGAAGTGTATGTCAACTGCAGTAAAAATGAAAAGCAGGATGATTTGAGCATTTATGAGGCAAATAATTACGGTCTGGCTGTGCCTTTGTACAAGGAGGTGACAACTGCTGATACGGATGTTGCTGATGATGGTTGTGCTTTTGTCTGGAACGCAGAGGAAGAGCAATATGATGTAACAGTTACATTGAAACCGCGCTATGCACGCATGGAGGTTTCCAAGATCAGCCATGATACCGATCATGAGTCTTGCATCTTTACAGCTGCAAATTTCAAAGGTTTGTTCTTGAACAATGTTTTGACGAAGGAAGTTGGCTCTGAAACGGCTAGTGTAATGACTGCGGATGCTTGGAGCAAGCTTAATAGAGCAGATGTTTATGATTCTCCGACTTGGAGCCCGGCAACAGGTGTTTATGCAGGTACTGGAGCTCAAGCCCAATGGCCCGCTGAAGAAGGTTACTGCTATCCTTACAGTGTATTCGAAGGTGTTCCTCCGACGCTTGTATTCTGTGTAGATAATGCTACTCTGGCTGACAATTACATCATTAACGGTTGGGGTGGTACAGCCAGTGACTATTTGTATGCAGTAGTCAGCACTTATAAACTCGCTAACCCGTTGACCGGCGAAGAAAATGCAGCACTCCGTGAAAAATATGGTGTAGCAAACGATGGTGTAACGATTTCCAGATTCAAGAAGGGTAATATCTATCAGATTACTGACATCGCAATTCCTGATAAGGCTTGGAATCCCACGCCGACTCCTCCGACTGCCTATACAGTTGTTGCTACAGTGAAGGTTCTTCCTTGGACGATTGTCGAGGGTACTGTAGAATGGTAATTTCTCATTCTTAAATAGTCAAGCACGGGCGGGCACCCGCCCTGCCCGTGCTGCATTTATTTTCTTTCTTCTGAAGGGAAACATACAGAAAAGAAAACCATAAGGATAAGTATAAGTATATGAGAAAAATAAAAAATATAATGCTGATGCTGGTTGCACTCGTCCTGGCGACCGGTTGCATCAAAGAAGATTATGATGATTGCGACAACGTGACCATCTACTTCCAATATTTGGCGGACGGCGATACGGATGTACTTTATCAATATATGAGAAGGGTAGACCTGTATGTTTTCGATGAAGGCGGGCACCTGATGGGAACCCGTCAATATAGCCAGGACGAACTCTCAAGCTTTTCCGCTAAGCCCTCGTTTAAGTTGCCTGCGGGCAAACGATATAAAGTGGTGGCTGTAGGCAATGCTTACGATGATACTGAGGTGGTGAACGTGAACGCCACCAGCTTTGATGACATCTTTCTCCAGCATCCCAACTGGGGTAGTGCCGAGAAGGTGACAAACCATGACCATAACTACCTGGGTCAATCGGAATTTTTTGTAACGGGAGGTGACGGAGTGATGACCCGCGACACGGTGACGCTCTACAGCTCGCACGTCAATGTGGATGTGGAAATCCACGGACTGGCAAATGCCGGAACTTCCGAATGTCCCTATGAACTGAGCATCGAGAACTCGAATGCCCAGATGTCTTTCAACAACTGTGTCAACCAGGACGAGAAGGGAACTATCTATCCCGAATTGGTGTGGGACAGTGCAGAACAATGTTATCGTACCGATGAACTGGCTCTCTTCCGTATGGATGAAAACGGACAGGTGGTTGCCGACTGCTGCCAACACACGTTGGTGCTCACCGACAAGGCTACCGGCGAAGAGCTGATCCGGGGTAACATCTACGACTACCTGTTGCGTTATGAAGAGGAAATCGACGTGACCCGGCAGGAAGCCGACCTTCCTATTTCCATTGTGTTCAACAACGTGGATGTCAGCATCGAGTTGCCCGACTGGGTGATTGTTGACGGTAAACCTGAGTGGAACTAACTTCTAACCATATGGAGATTTACAGCGTATGAAAAAGACTAACCGATATATAAGTCTGCTGCTGGCGTTGGTATTTGCCGCCGGTCTGTCTTCCTGCATCAAGGAGGATTATGCAGACTCAACAAAGAATGATAAAGCCACGGTGAGCCTGGTGTTCGACACCCGTGCTCCGGGCGTTGACGGCCAGACGGTGCAGGCAGGTCTCAACGAGGGCATCAAGACGTTGCGCGTCATCATTGTCGACTCCGAGTCGTCGACGGTCAACGTGAACAAGTTATATGATTATTCCGCCGAGGCTGGCCCTGTTGAGGTCAAGACGCTCACCATCATGAACCTCCCCGAGGGGCAGAAGGACTTTTATGTCATTGCCAACGAGGGCAGTGTCGAGATGAACGACATTGATTTGGATACCTGGCAGGAGAAGGGAACATTCAACGAATCCGATAAGAACGAACTGCTGCAGGCTGTCATTGCCAGCGGATTCCCCAAGACCGATGCGGAGATTGCCGAACTTGGCTTGCCCATCGCAGGGTGGCAAAGTGAAAACATCACCGGTACGGAGGACCAGGTGATTGAAATCCCCATCACCCGCGCCGTGGCGAAGATGGAACTGACCCTGACGAACAACACCGGGGCGCCGTTCCAATTGGACCAAGTGGCAATGGGCAACTTCTTCCCGAACATGACTTATCTGTTCCCGGGCAATGCATTGCCTGAAAGTGTGACGTATACGGCTCATACATTTAAGACCAATGCGACGTTGGCGGAGGATGCGACGGAGACCTTCTGCTTCTATTTCTATGAATCCAATGCAGGCGAGAATGCCTATACCATCCAGCTTAACGACGGTTCGGAGTACGGCGCAACGCCGATTCTGGTTGAACCCGAAGAGGAAGGGGGACAGGAAACACCGTTGACGTCGGTGGAACGCAACACGTGCGTCCGTGTGAAGGGAACCATCGAGAGCAAGGCATGGACTCTCCTTGCCAACGTACTCCCCTGGCAGCATGAAGAGGTGTCGTTCGACTTTGACGACACGATGTCATACACCAGCGAGGGATGGAAGGAAGGTACGTTCCGCTCGAAAAACGGCAACAACATCCGTTTGTTTAATAACCGGACGGCTGCCGAGTTGAATTTCACCATCACCGCTCCCTCCTCACTGGTAAGATGGACAGCCGAGCTGCTGGAGGAAGGCGACGGTCACTACTTCGAGTTTGATGGTCCGTCTTCGGGTGAAGTCTTCATCGGCGATGCAACCTCGGCTCCCACGCAGACCATCAAGGTGCGTGTGATCAATCCTGATGACGAGGATTACCACGAAGCCACGTTGCGCGTGGTCGCCACACTGCTCAACGGCGAAAGCTATGAATTGGATTTGACGGGCGAGGGTGGAACAGCTCCCGGAACCGCTGAAACAATTAACCGATATACATTGATTCAAGCTAGATAATAGAATCTGCCTATGAAACGAACTATTTTAAACGGACTCTTGCTTCTGGGAGCTTTGCTGGTCGGCGGAGCTTGCCAGAACGAAATGGAGCTTGGCGCTCCGGTGCTGGATGCCGACAGCTTCAACATTGTGACACGGGCAGAAGGAGATGTGCCCGAGGGAACCATTGCCGGCGACGACGCCTACAATGAGAACACCGTGCAGAACGCGCGTGTCTATTTCTTCCCTGCCAATCAGGCTGAGACTGAAACCTCGGTATATGAATGTACGGTTTCCGCGGCAGCCGACGGAAAGACACTGCCCGTCAAGGTGGAAAGCTACATGTATGACAAATCGTATGACATCTATGTGGTGGCAAATGCCCCGGAGGACGTCAACTGGCCCGACGGACATGCCAAGTTGGCTGATCTGAAAGCGTTGCAGATGGTTACGGCCTGGAAAGAAGGAGGCGAAGAGGCGCTTCTGATGGACGGGGTACTTCCGAACCAGCAAGTCGTGCGTGGCGGGAGTGCCACGGTCGATTTGACCCGTGCCATGGCGAAGGTGACGTTGAAGGTTACTGCTGCCGAGAAAATCACGGATGGAGATGTGACTTATACGCCGGACTTTGCGCACATGTCTGTGACGCTGGTCAATGCTGCCACAAAAACGCAATTGGACGGCAATTATCGCCCGACGGGCGGCGATTATACCGGCGTAACTCAAGAATACGAGGCGAACGAGGAAGGTGCTTACGTTCATGCACCGCTCTACTCGTATCCGAATCCGGAAGCCGGTGCCACAGGCGAGCGTCAGAATGCCTATTTGCAGTTGCGTCTGCCGTGGTTGATGAAGGACGGTACCGGCCAGCAGGCAGGCAACTATTACTACACCATTCCTATCACTGCCAACCATGTGGCAAACATGGAGCGCAACCATTACTACGATGTCAGCGTAGACGTGAAGGTATTGGGTAGTCTGGACCCCAACGATATGGTTGAGCTGACGCCGAATATCTTCATCCGCGACTGGTTTAACATGCAGCTGTCGTCGAGCATCGACAAGTTCCAGTACCTCGTGTTGGAGGAGGATTCCACCACCTTGTACAACGTGACTGATTATGCCAACCCGTATGTGAGCAGTTCGGAGATTGAGTCAGTTAATATACTTAGTGTGAAGTATGTCGATTATTCTAAAGAAGAGTTTAGCGAATATACTTTAACAGAGAGCGACCAGTATGGTCCTGAAGTGAATGGTAGAAGGGACTCTTGGAATAATTATGACGCTTGGAAGGCGGAAGATAAGACAATCACTTTTAACCATGCGATTAATACTGACATCATGTATGCCAAGCGTGTGATTACCATTGAAGTGACGAACAAAGAAGGTATCTCCAGAACGTGGGTGATTACTCAGTATCCGGAAATGTATATTGAAGGTGAAAATAATAAAGCAAGAGGTGGATATAACCGCTTTGTTTATGGAGAGCGCGCGACAAGTGATAACGGTAATGTAAGTGTTAACAATGATAATTGGAACTCCTCCTTAGGTGGTGTATATGGTTATGATTATGGTGGTACAAATAATAATCCTAATCAATATACTATTTACGTTACTGCCAATTCCCCCTATGCCATTGGTGATCCTCGTTCGTCGACATCGGTGTCAGCAGCATCGTTGAATATATCTCAAAAAGAAGACTATACGGGGAATACACTTAAGACGTATTATCCGACAAGAGGAAGGGAAGTTGCTAATATGATTGCTCCGGCATTTAAGATAGCTTCTTCTTGGGGAAAGACATTGAATATTAGTTTTGCACGTGCAAAAGAACGTTGTGCTTCTTATCAGGAAAATGGTTATCCTGCTGGACGTTGGCGTGTACCTACTGAAGCTGAAATTGCTTATGTGATTTCATTATCAGAGGATAAAAAGATCCCAAAGTTATTTGACGAGGGCTATTGGTGCTCTTCCGGAACTGTATATGGTTCATCGGGCGATGAGGCTGCTGCCGTCCGTTGCGTCTACGACGTCTGGTACTGGGGCGAAGGGAAAGAAGGCGATGCAGCCAATAACTATGAACGCTTCTATTGGGGAAGCCAGACTCCTTCTTCCAACTAACGATGTTTAATTAAATACGATTAGGTTATGAAACATAAGGTATACCTATATATATGCTTGCTGTTGACAGTCGTGTTGGGAGCTTGTCAGGACGAAAGCTACACTTCGACGGCAACAGACTTGAAGACCGATGAGTATCGCTTCACCATGAAGCTGCCCGAACCGGTCGACGTGACCCGTGCCATGGGAGACCAGGCAAGCTTCACGAAACTGAATGTCCTCGTGTTCAACGAAGCGGGCGTGTTCGTTGCCCGTCAGGAAGCTACCGGGGTAACGGTGAACAACAAAGAAGTGACGTTCACCGTCAGCCTGCCGCAGTCTGACCAACCGCGCATCCTGCACTTTGTAGGCGGTGACGTGGCGTTTGGAACCTACTCCGTCGGCGATACCGAAAGCTCCATCTTCAGCAACCTCGTGGTCGAAGGGAATACGGACGCCTATTGGCAGCGCGTGGAAGTCTCTTCCATCGACAATACCAATAAGGATGAGTTGTTGAAGCAAATCAACGGACTCTATCTGATTCGCAACTTTGCCAAGGTCAGCGTACATGCCAACCTTGACAACTTCCAGATTGAAGGCTTCGTGGTGCTCAACAACACCACTGCCGGAACGGTCGCTCCCTACCTCGGCAAGGTAGACCAGCCGTTTGCCAATTTCAATTTGGATGTTGCTGACGACCCCTATGCCGCTGTGGCAAACGAGGGTTATGTGGGCAACCGTCGGGGTGAATTGAACGACGATGTGCCTGTGACGACAGCATTCACGAAAGATGCCAAGTATGTCTACGAGCGTCCGCAGGTGGACACCGAAGACCCTGCCTACGTCCTGGTGAAAGCGCACTATACGGATGCGGTGAACGAGGAGGAGAGCGGCACCTATTATTATAAGATAGACATTGTCCGTCAAGACCCGAACACGAAGCTGAACACGTACCTGAATCTCTATCGGAATTTCTTCTACGACATGACGATTACGGCAGTGAGAGGCGCCGGTTACACCAATCCGCAGGATGCCATGAACAGCGCGGCGTCGAACAACATCTCGGCTTCCGTCGAGGTCAGCGAGGTGACCTCCATCGAGTATGACAACCACCGTCTGACAGTCGATGAGAATGATGTCATTTGGGTAGAAAACATGAAGCACTACATCGGCTTCGAATACCTGTCTTCAATCAGTCCCCGTGAAGAAAGCGATGACGTCGCTGTCTCCTACGAAGAGAATGAATATTTGGATTTCGAGATTGACTATACCGATCACCGGATTGTGGCAACGCCGAATGGTCCGTGGCCGACGAGTATGCAGCGCATCGAGTTGGTGCTCTATACGACCGACGGTACCGGTCTGTCCCGTAACATCACCGTCCGTCTGCGTGAACCGTTCACGTTTAATGCTAGCTGCATCGAAGAAATTCCGGCAGTAGTAGGAGCCGAACAGACGGTCACGATAACCTTGCCCGAAGAATTGCCGAACTCGGCCTTCCCCTTGGAGTTCTACATCGAACCCATCGACAAGACCATCTATCCCGATGCTTCGCAGAATAGTCTGCCTGTCCGCTTGCATGAAAATTCTTCGTTCGACTACGTGGCTACCATCACGCAAGAGGATTATGAAACGACTGCCAATCGCACCTTTGAGTTCCATTTCTTGTCGAATGTCGCAGAGAGTGCTACGGATATTAAAGTATCGAGCGACTTGTTCGCGGAACATGACTTGTTGAGCTTTACGAATCCGGAACCTGTCATATTGACGTTGACATTTAAATATAGACGGAATAATGGAAATACTCAGAATGTACCTTACAATGAACAGGTTCAAGTAAGAGTTCCCTCATATTATGGACAAACGACGATTGAAACGTTGACGGTTGGTTCGCAGGGTCAGGCTGACCTTGCATTGGATATTTTAGCCAATTATGATGACGATGTGCAAATAACTTTCAGCTATGAGGAATATTGGAGTACATATTCTGCCACTACAACGGTAGGCGCATTGAAGAGCGGTACAACTGAATTTACATTGCGTCGTTGATAACTTCTCCTGCAAGCATCACACAAACATAATTATCATTCAACTAGCGAACGGGGGCAGTCCACAACAAGGGGCTGCCCCCTTCCTTATGCTCCCCGTCAGGCAAGAAACACCCGACATGAACACCGTTCGAAGGCCGTTCAAACGAGAAACGGACGACAATGCCTTCCCGCAAAATGTTTTGGTGCTGGATACGACGTTTCTTTAACCTTTGAAAATGTTTTGGAGCTGGATATAGCGTATCCTTAACCTTTCAAAACACTTTGGTGCCGGATACGGCATTTCCAGCGCCCCGAAAAACAGTTTGGCGTTGGATACGGCATTTCCAGCGTCGCGAAAAATAGTTTGGTCCTGGATACGACATTTCCAGCGTCCCGGGAAACCAAATGGACGCGGGAAACATGTTTCTTAACATCTTTCCGGGCAAAAATGGCTGAAATATAACGTCCGCGAAAAAATTCCTCCTAAGAAATGGGAATAATTATGAAAACTTCTGTAATTTCGTGCCTGTTCCGATGCAGGCACGACGCCTGCACCTAGTATTAATCATAAAAATAGTTTGTGTATGATGGAACTCAAAAACATCACATTGGAGCGCATGAACAATGGTGCGCACTATCTCTACGTAAGCAACATCTTGGCTAATGCCGAGAAAAATGCACAGTTGAAAACCAAGGCTTCCGCCCAACTCGCCGCCCTCAAGACAGCTCTCGCTGCCGAGGATGACGCGCTGAAACTCTCGCAGAAGAGTCTGCTGACCGACGACATCATGGAGGCGGACCGGCTGCGCGACGCTCTCTACAACGGCTACAAGAAGGCGGTGAAGGGCTTCCTCAACCTCCCCGACGAAGCGATGGCGGCGGCTGCCCGGGTCCTCAACCAGCACATCATCGACTATGGCATCTCCACGACCGACCAGCTCGACAAGGAGACGGGGTTGCTCATCAACTTCGTCACCGACCTCGAAGGGAAGTATGCCACACAGGTCAGCACCCTCTCGCTCACCCCGTTCGTCACCGCGCTGAAGGGTGCCAACGAGCAGGTGCGCACCTTCACCGCACAGCGCACGCAGGAGCGGATGCTGCAACCCGTCGGCGCGCTGAAGAAGGCTCGCCGGGCGTCCGATGAGGCCTACCGTACGCTGGTGAAGTGGGTCAACGCCCTGGCGCTCATCGAGGGCGAGAAGGATTATGCCTCCTTCATCGACTACGCCAACACCGAGGTGACACACTACAAGCGCGAGGTCATCGGGCAGAAGGCGGACGCCACCGCGACGTCGGGCAGCACCGGCGGCACACCGGCGGAGGACGGCGGAAAGCCTTCCGGTGGTGGCAGCAGCGATGACACGGACGAGGGCATCTGAGTATGACAAAATGTAATGTTGGAATTTTTGGGATGGGCGTCGTAGCATGTAGGCTGCGGCGTCCGTCTGTTTTTTGTTCAGCCGATGTCGCCTTGCGCGTTCTCCCTTGCTTGTGTTCGAAATATCAAAATCACGTTAAAAACGATGGCTAGATGCGCACATTGTAATATTCTTCCTACCTTTGCTACAACTAGTTAAACGGAATCACTAAATACATATTATTATGGTAAAGATAACGAGAGAAGCGGCCTTGCTCTATCATTCACAAGGAAGGCCCGGAAAGATTGAAGTAGTTCCCACCAAACCCTACCGTACGCAGACCGACCTGTCGCTCGCCTATTCGCCGGGCGTCGCCGAGCCCTGTCTCGAAATCGAGAAGGACCCCCACACGGCGTACGACTATACGGACAAAGGCAATCTCGTGGCAGTCATCTCCAACGGCACGGCAGTGCTCGGTCTGGGCGACATCGGTGCGCTCAGCGGCAAGCCGGTGATGGAGGGCAAGGGACTGCTCTTCAAGATATACGCCGGCATCGACGTGTTCGACATCGAAATCGACGAGAAGGACCCCGAGAAGTTCATCGCGGCAGTCAAGGCGATTGCACCCACCTTCGGCGGCATCAACCTCGAGGACATCAAGGCGCCGGAGTGCTTTGAAATCGAGCGTCGGCTGAAAGAGGAGCTGGACATCCCCGTGATGCACGACGACCAGCACGGCACCGCCATCATCTCCGCCGCGGGACTGCTCAACGCCCTCGAGGTGGCAGGCAAGCGCATCGAGGACGTCCGCATCGTGGTCAACGGCGCCGGGGCGTCCGCCATCTCCTGTACGAAGCTCTACGTCGCCCTGGGTGCGCGCAAGGAGAACATCCTCATGCTCGACAGCAAGGGCGTGATAACCTCCGACCGCGAGAACCTGAACGAGACGAAGCGCCTCTTTGCCACCGACCGCCGCGACGTGCATACCCTGGCTGAGGCCATCCGCGGGGCAGACGTCTTCCTCGGCCTGTCGAAGGGCAACGTGCTGACGCAGGACATGGTGCGCAGCATGGCGGAGAATCCCATCGTCTTTGCCCTGGCGAACCCGACGCCGGAAATCTCCTACGAGGATGCCAAGGCTTCCCGCCCCGACGTGCTCATCTCCACCGGACGCTCCGACTATCCCAACCAGATAAACAACGTCATCGGCTTCCCCTACATCTTCCGCGGCGCGCTTGACACCCACGCCACCGCCATCAACGAGGAGATGAAGCTCGCCGCCGTCTACGCCATCGCCAACCTGGCGAAACAGCCCGTGCCCGACGTGGTGAACGTCGCCTATCACGTGAACAACTTCACCTTCGGTCCCGACTACTTCATCCCGAAGCCCGTCGACCCGCGTCTCATCACCGAGGTGTCCGTCGCCGTGGCAAAAGCCGCCATCGAGTCGGGTGTCGCCCGTCGGGAAATCACCGACTGGAACGCCTACAAGACCCACCTGCGCGAGCTCATGGGTCAGGAGAGCAAGCTCACCCGTCAGTTGTACGACACGGCACGCCGCGACCCGCAGCGCGTGGTCTTCGCCGAGGGTACGCACCCCCACATGCTGAAGGCGGCCGTCGAGGCAAAGGCGGAAGGCATCTGTTACCCCATCCTGCTGGGCAACGAGGAGCGCATAGCCAAGCTTGCCAAGGAGCTTGACGTCAGCCTGGAGGGCATCGAGGTCGTCAACCTGCGCCACGACTGCCAGACGGAGCGCCGCGAGCGGTATGCCCGCATCCTGGCGGAGAAGCGCGGCCGCGAGGGCATGACCTTCGAGGAGGCGAACGACAAGATGTTCGAGCGCAACTACTTCGGCATGATGATGGTCGAGACGGGCGAGGCGGACGCGTTCATCACCGGCCTGTACACCCGTTACTCGAACACCATCAAGGTGGCGAAGGAGGTCATCGGCATCCAGCCGGAGTTCAAGCATTTCGGCACGATGCACATCCTCAACTCGAAGAAGGGGACCTACTTCCTGGCGGACACGCTCATCAACCGTCATCCCGACACGGCAACGCTCATCGACATCGCCCGTCTGGCACGTCGGACGGTGGAATTCTTCAACCGGACGCCGGTGATGGCGATGCTCTCGTATTCGAACTTCGGTTCCGACACCACGGGCAGTCCTGCGACGGTTCACGAGGCGGTGGACTACATGCAGAAGCATTATCCCGACCTTGCCATCGACGGCGAGATGCAGGTGAACTTCGCGATGAACCGCGAGCTGCGTGATGCGAAGTACCCCTTCACGCGTCTGAAGGACAAGGAGGTGAACACGCTGGTGTTCCCGAACCTCAGCTCGGCGAACTCCGCCTACCAGCTCATCCAGGCCATGAGCGAGACGGAGATGATCGGCCCGATTCAGATGGGTCTGAACAAGCCCATCCACTTCACCGACTTCGAAAGCTCCGTGCGCGACATCGTCAACATCACCGCCGTTGCGGTCATCGACGCGATTGTCGACAAGAAGAAGCGTGAGGTCTGCACCATCCTGGGTGCGTGAGCCCGTTGACTATTGAATCCCGGGGCTGCTGCAAGCGGAAGGCAAGTCTTGCGGCAGCTCCCTTTGTTTTATCCCAAATGAAGAAAAGAGCTATGAGAAAACGTTTGTCCCGTTCGCAGTCCGTGTGCTTCGTGCTGTTGTGGGTCGCCCTGTGCTTCATCGTGCTGACGTCCGGTGCGAAGATCGACGGTCCGCTGGTGGTCTCGCTGGTGCTGTCCGCGGTGCTGGTCGGCATCCCGGTGTGGCGGAGTTGGAAGTAGAGGCGTCGGCGGACGGTCCGTCGGCTGTCATTTGTCCGTTGTTTGCACCCGATTGTTTACTGTTTGTTGTACTTTTAGTGGTTAAAATGTAAATTTGATAGATTTTTTGCGAAAATAGTTGCGAAAATGTTTTCTATATTCGGGAGAATATATACTTTTGCACCGTAAACGAGAAAATCATATATTAGGTTATTAGTAAAAGTAAGTAAGCTTTATGAATGCAGCTAACGTATTAGAGGATTTGAAGAGACGATTCCCGAACGAGCCTGAATACCACCAGGCGGTAGAAGAAGTATTGAGTACGATTGAAGAGGAGTACAACAAGCACCCCGAATTTGACAAGGTGAATCTGGTGGAGCGCCTGTGCATCCCCGACCGCGTCTACCAGTTCCGTGTGACCTGGGTGGACGATGAAGGTAACATCCGTACGAACATGGGCTACCGTGTGCAGCACAACAACGCCATCGGCCCGTACAAGGGCGGTATTCGTTTCCACGCTTCGGTGAACCTGGGTATCTTGAAGTTCCTTGCTTTCGAGCAGACGTTCAAGAACTCGCTGACCACGCTTCCGATGGGTGGCGGCAAGGGCGGTTCCGACTTTTCCCCGCGCGGCAAGTCCAATGCGGAAGTGATGCGTTTCTGTCAGGCATTCATGCTTGAGTTGTGGCGCCACATCGGTCCCGAGACGGACGTACCTGCCGGCGACATCGGTGTCGGCGGACGCGAGGTGGGCTACATGTTCGGCATGTACAAGAAGCTGACCCGCGAGTTTACCGGTACGTTGACCGGCAAGGGGTTGGAGTTCGGCGGTTCGCTGATTCGTCCCGAGGCAACCGGCTACGGCAACATCTACTTCTTGCAGGAGATGCTGAAGACCCGCGGCGAGGATTTGAAAGGCAAAGTCTGCCTCATTTCCGGTTCCGGAAACGTGGCGCAATATACAGCCGAGAAGGTGCTCGAGCTGGGTGGCAAGGTAGTCACCATGTCCGACTCCGACGGCTACATCTATGACCCCGACGGCATCGACCGCGAGAAGCTCGACTACATCATGGAGTTGAAGAATCTCTACCGCGGCCGTATCCGCGAGTACGCCGAGAAATACGGTTGCAAGTACGTTGCCGGTGCGAAGCCTTGGGGTGAGAAGGCCGACATCGCGTTGCCTTCCGCTACACAGAACGAATTGAACGGCGACCATGCCCGTCAGTTGGTTGCCAACGGTGTGATTGCCGTCTCCGAAGGTGCGAACATGCCTTCCACTCCCGAAGCCATCCGCGTGTTCCAGGAAGCGAAGATTCTGTACGCTCCGGGTAAGGCAGCCAATGCCGGCGGTGTGTCGGTATCCGGTCTGGAGATGACCCAGAATTCCATCAAGTTGGGCTGGACCAAGGAGGAAGTGGACGAACGTCTGAAGAGCATCATGAAGAATATCCACGAGGCATGTGTCAAATATGGTACCGAGCCCGACGGATACATCAACTATGTGAAGGGCGCGAACGTCGCCGGCTTCATGAAAGTGGCAAAAGCCATGATGGCACAAGGAATTGTTTAAATTTCTAATAAATTCGATGTATGGGAGGGGAGGCGTCGCGCAGATGCTTCCCCTTCTCTTTTCGATGCGGAAGGCTTCACATTATTATATGGAGGCCTCCATTGTATTGCATCGCCTCTTCCGGTGCGGCTTTTCTGTAATTTCCTTTTGAAATGCAAATAAATGTAAATAATTTCTCCCTTTCCTTTCCGTCATTGCATTCGAATCCACCCGATTCCGCCTTTCGCACCGTTACATTTTCCCAACAATCCCCGAAAAACATGTTATAAAACATATCTGTGAATGAGCTCTTTAGAAAATACGTTCAAAAAAATGTTCAAAAAAGTGCGTAGAATGTTTGGAGGGAATATG
>NZ_JAMBLN010000027.1:0-41153 GCF_023337025.1 Mediterranea sp. ET5
GGGGTGACACGATGACGAAGTCAGGAGACCGCTGAAAGTTCTCTTCGTTTCAAAAGGGCGAGCTCTTTGAGCATCTTGTTCGCATCTGTCGGCATCTTCTTCCTCGTTCTGTCTCGACGTAGCCCGCTACGTCTTCAACAAAACGAGAAACAAGCTGCCTGACAGATGCGAACAATCTACTCAAACTCTAATGACCGATTTGGGTTAAAGATTTGCCAGTCGACGAGAATTTTGTAGACTGAAATTCTTTTTTCCATCACGATCGTAGTCGCTGCCGGAGTCTGGTGTTTCCGGTAGCGACTATTATTTTTAGAAAGGGGCTTCTGTCATTTTGAAACTCAAACATCGTATTCGCTTCCTTTATTTCCCAAATACACCATTTCAACTAACGCGTACTTTTCGAAAATCCGTCAAACCAGCACGCAATTGCAAATGAATGCAAACGAAAATGCTTGAAAAGGCTTTTGATTTTAGAAAACTATACAGTTGGATTTCGGAATCTTTACATTTTGACGCCCGAACAATATTGTTTCGTCCGCGAAACACTTGTGTTTGACTCGTCAAACAATATAGTTTCATCTCTCAAACAATATTGTTTCGTCCGCGAAAGTCAAATCTTTGGAGAAGGAAATGCAAAAAGTGCAAGTTTCATTCGCTGGAAGGGGAGGTGTGTCAACAAATCGGAAGCTTTCATAAAGCGTACTTCAGGAAGTAGAAGATGTCTGTCAGGAAAGGCACAGGGCTTGGGACCTTCCTGCATGACAGTATTCGGGCCGAATCGACGGCAATCTGTATTTTGCGAATCGCCTGAGAATGCCACGAAATCCACCAAATCGTATTTTGGTGCAGGCGCGGGCAGCCTCAGCGTCTTCGTTTGACATTTTGTCAAATGCCTCCTGCGCGACACGGCGGGCGAGCAGATCGCTCGCCCCTACACATTCCACTTTGTTTACTTAGCAAAGGCTTCATGGTCCCGCCTATGCAAAAAGTCATTATCTTTGCAACGCTTAATTCAAGATACTGACTATGCCTTTAAATTTACCTGACAGACTGCCGGCCATCGAACTGTTGAAGAAAGAGAACATCTTCGTTTTCGACCATTCGCGTGCGAGCCGGCAGGACATCCGTCCGCTGCGCATCGTGGTGCTCAACCTGATGCCGCTGAAAATCACCACAGAGACCGACCTCGTGCGTCTGCTGTCGAACACACCGCTCCAGATTGAGTTGTCGTTCATGAAGCTGCGCAGCCATACGCCGAAGAATACGCCCGTCGAACACATGAAAGCCTTTTACAAGGATTTCGAACTGATGAGCGACGAACGTTTCGACGGGATGATTATCACGGGAGCGCCTGTCGAGCAGATGCCTTTCGAGGAGGTGAACTACTGGAGCGAGGTGTCTGCCATCTTCGACTGGGCACGGACGCATGTCACTTCTACCTTATATATATGTTGGGCGGCGCAGGCAGGGCTGTACCACCACTACGGTGTCCCCAAGCATGACCTGCCGCACAAGATGTTCGGCATCTTCGAGCATACGGTCAACCGTCCGCTGCTGCCCATCTTCCGTGGGTTCGACGACGTGTTCTATGTCCCTCACAGTCGCCATACGGAGATACGCCGGGAGGACATCGAGCGTTGCCCCGAGCTGGACATCCTCTCCGAGTCGCCCGAGGCTGGGGTCTACATGGTCATGGCGAGAGACGGACGGGAGTTCTTCGTGACGGGACATTCCGAGTATTCCCCCTACACGCTCGACGGGGAGTACAAGCGCGACCTGGCGAAAGGCCTGCCCATTGACATGCCGCGGAACTATTACCGCGGCGATGACCCTTCGCAGCCCCCGTTGGTGCGCTGGCGTGCCCATGCCAACCTGCTCTTCTCCAACTGGCTGAACTATTACGTTTATCAGGAAACTCCCTACGACATTAACGAGATACGCTGATGAAACCACGCAAAATCGAACTGCTGGCACCTGCCCGGAACCTGGAGTGCGGACGGGCAGCCGTGGACCACGGAGCCGATGCCGTCTACATCGGTGCTCCCCGTTTCGGGGCACGTGCCGCTGCCGGCAACACGTTGGAGGACATTGCCGCCCTGGTGGACTATGCCCACCTCTTCCGCGTCCGCATCTACGTGACGGTGAACACCATCCTGCGCGACGAGGAACTGGCGGAGACGCAGGAGATGATTTGGGAGCTTTACCGCATCGGGGTGGATGCCCTCATCGTGCAGGACATGGGCATCCTGAAGCTCGACCTTCCGCCCATCCCGCTCCATGCGAGCACACAGATGGACAACCGGACGCCCGAGAAGGTACGCTTCCTAGCTGAGACGGGGTTCCGTCAGGTGGTCCTGGCGCGCGAGCTGGAACTGGGGGAGATACGCCGCATCCACGAGGAGTGCCCCGACGTGCCGTTGGAGGTCTTTGTGCACGGTGCCCTGTGCGTGAGCTACAGCGGACAGTGCTACGTCTCCCAGGCATGCTTCGGGCGCAGCGCCAACCGCGGCGAGTGTGCCCAGTTCTGCCGCCTTGCCTTCGACATGGAGGACGCTGACGGACGGAAAATCGTGCGCGACAAGCACCTCCTCTCGCTCAAGGACCTCAACCAGAGCGACCGCCTGGAGGAGCTGCTCGATGCCGGTGCCACGTCGCTCAAGATTGAGGGACGGCTGAAGGACGTGGCTTATGTGAAGAACGTCACCGCTGCCTACCGCCGCAAGCTCGACGAGCTGTTCAGCCGACGGAAGGAGTACGTGCGTGCCTCGTCGGGCGAGGTCCGGCTGGACTTCCATCCGCAGCTCGACAAGAGCTTCAGCCGCGGTTTCACACACTACTTCCTGGACGGACGCAACATGGATATCTTCTCGTTCGATACGCCCAAGTCGCTGGGCGAGGAGATGGGTACGGTGAAGGAGGTGCGCGGCAACTGGCTGACCGTGGCTGGCGTGAAGCCGTTCAACAATGGCGACGGGCTGTGCTTCATCGACGAGCGCGGCAAGTTGCAGGGCTTCCGTGTGAACCGTGCCGAGGGCAACCGGCTCTATCCGCAGGAGATGCCGCGCATCAAGCCCCGCACCGTGCTCTTCCGCAACTACGACCAGGCGTTCGACAAGGCGCTCTCGCACAAGACTGCCGAGCGGCGCATCCGGGTGGACATCGAGCTGGGCGAGTGTCCCTTCGGCTTCACGCTGGGCATGACCGATGAAGACGGACTGCGTGCCGTCCTGAGCTTTGACTACCCGAAGGAGCCTGCCCGCACCCCGCAGGCGGACAACCTGCGCCGTCAGCTGGACAAGCTGGGCAACACGCCATTCGAGCCTTCCGCCATCCGCCTGTCCCTGTCGGGCGAATGGTTCATCCCGGCATCGGTCCTGACGGACTGGCGTCGTCGGGTGGTCGACAAGCTGTTGCAGGTGCGCCGGATGACCTGTCCGCGTGAGACGGCACGCATCAGCCGCCGTCCCGTGCCCTTCCCCGTGCAGGAGCTGACCTACCTGGGCAATGTGATGAACGGACAGGCGGAGCAGTTCTACCGCGAACGCGGAGTCCTGCGCATCGCTCCCGCCTTTGAGAAACGTCCGCCGAAGGACGCCGTGCTGATGTTCTGCAAGCACTGTCTGCGCTACAGCATGGGCTGGTGTCCGGTGCGTCAGAAGGGACGTTCCCCCTATCGCGAGCCTTACTACCTGGTCGCTTCCGACGGACGACGTTTCCGCCTCGACTTCGATTGCAAGAACTGCCAGATGAAAGTGTCCCATGAAACTGATTGAGTGGATAGGAACGTTGCTTGTCGTGGGCTTCCTGCTGGTGTCGTGTCACTATCCGGAGCCGGACTACTCGGTGTGGAATCTCACACGTGAGCAGCGCGACTCGCTGGAGTTCCGCTCCACCCACCATTACGGCGTGAACTACAACTTCAAGGTGCTCGCCGACTCGCTGCCCCTGCGCGAGATGCTCAGCGCCGACTCCCTGTGGGTCCGCCGTGGTGACGTGCTGGTGGTGGCGGACTTTGCCCGCATGACGTCCGACACGGTCCATGCCGTATGGATCAAGGTGGCACGCGACCAGCACACCATGGGGTGGGTGCCCGAGGAACATCTGCTCGAGAGTGTCGTCCCGGTCGACCCCATCTCACAGTTCATCCACTGGTTCTCCAGCCTGCGCAACCGGGTCTTCCTGTTCATCGGCTGCGCCTTCATCCTGTTCTACCTCGTCCGGCGGTCGCGCCGCAAGTCGTCCACACGCTCGTCGGTGACTGCCTCCCGTGTGGACAGCATCTATCCCGCCGTGCTGTGCATCTGCATCGTGCTGTCGGCGACGCTCTATGCCAGCATGCAACGCTTCGTGCCCGAGACGTGGGTGCACTACTACTTCAACCCCACGCTCAACCCCTTCGGGCTGCCCCTCCTGCTGGCGCTGTTCATCGCGTCGGTGTGGGCGGTCCTCCTGTCTGCCCTGGCACTGGTCGACGACCTGTTCCATCAGCTCGACTTCTCCACGTCGTTGCTCTACCTGCTCGGACTGGGCACCCTGTGCCTGTTCCTCTACATGATTGTCACGTGGAGCGTCTACTACTACGTGGGCTATGCCCTGTCGGCAGCCTTCTTCTTCTACACCGTGCGCTACCTCCTGCGCACCAGTTTCTCTACCTATGTATGCGGTCACTGCGGCGCCCGTCTGTCCCGGAAAGGCGTCTGTCCCCACTGCGGCTGGGACAATGAGTGAAAATTGTCGTGCGTTTCAAATTTTTTTCAGAATTGCCGTCTAGCTTTGCCTTCAGAAATACCAAAAGCAACAAGACTATGAAGACAAGAAGACTGACAACTGTGAAGAGTATCCAATGGATGAGAGTGGCCACGCTGTGTGTGGCAGGTATGTTCGCATTCACGGCATGCGATGACGACGAGGACAAGTTTGCTGCCCCCGAAGCCGTCCGGACAGCCTTCAGCCAGCAGTATTCCGGTGCCACACGGGTGGAGTGGGAGTATGAGCGCAGCGGCTATATCGTGGCAGAGTTCTGGAAGGACAACAAGGAGCACGATGCCTGGTACACGGCAGACGGCAGCTGGATGATGACCGAGATTGACCACGGACGCAACATCGACGCGCTGCCGCAGACCGTACGCGACGGGTTCTATGCCAGCGCGTATGCTCAGTGGGTGGTGGACGACATCGACGAGATACAGCGTCCCGACTACGAGGCAATCTTCAAGATTGAGGTGGAGCAGCGCGGTCAGCAGGACCATGACCTGTACTTCGATACCAACGGCACCCTCTTCCGCGACGTGACCGACCAGGACGACGACCGCAACGAGAGCCTGCTCCCGTCACAGAAGCCTTCCGCTATCGAGGACTTCATCAACGGACGCTATGCCGGTGCCCGCATCGTGGACATCGACCGGGAACAGGGCGGCTATGAGGTGGATGTGATTTATAACGGGAAGAGCATCGAGCTGCGTTTTGACTCCTCCTACAGCTGGTTGTGGAGTAAGACGGACTGCGGACGGGACATCCCTGCTGTCGTGACGCATGCGCTCAGTGGCAAGTACGTCGGCTACCGCATCGATGATTGCGACTGGGTGGAGACGGCATCCGGCGAGAGCTATTACCTGGTTGACCTGGACAATTACGAAATGGACGTCCGCATCACCGAAGACGGACAGACTTCCGAGGTGAGGGACTGAGTGAACGGATACACGTGCCTTCTCCCTCCTCATCCTGGGGGAGAGACAGGCAATGAAGCCGGCTTAGATGGACCTAAGTATAATACTTAGCCTACCTAAGTATTATACTTAGGGTGCCAAAGTATTATACTTTGGTCTGTCTAAGTCCGGCTTGTTCATTGTCTGTCCCTGGGTTTGACGAGGTCAATCCCCGTGTTGTTGTGCTGCACGGAGCAGCCCTTCCACGATGGAAGCCGGTGCGCGGAAAGTCGTGCCGTGCTTGTGCCCCTGCGGGAAGGACACCTGGTCGGTGACATCGGTGAAGTGGATGAAGTCGCGCGTGGTGCTGGCACCGTAGATGTGCCGGCGGTAGAGGTCGTAATAGATGTAGTAGGTGTCGCCCACCCGGCTGACGGACGGACCTTCGGCGAAGATGCCCGTGAAGGGGCGCGACAGCGGATTGGTGTACGGACCTTCGGCATTCCGGGCAAAGGCTACGCGCAGGTTGCTGTTTGCCTTGCGGTTGTCCTTCGCCACAAGAACATAGTCCCCGTCGCCCCGTTTCACGATGAAGCCGTCGATGCAGCTGTAGCCCGCATCATAGAGCAGGCGGGGAGAGGAGAACTCGGTGAAGTCGCGTGTGGTGACGTAGTAGAGGCGGTGGTAGTCGCCGTGTTCGTTGCGCCGTCCGGTGCAGGTGCCGTCGTTCACGACGGCGGTATAGACAATCAGGAATTGCCCTTTCACCTCGTCGTAGAACAGCTCCGGCGCCCACACGCTGTAGGTGTCCGCCACGTGGTCCATCACGGGGATGCGCCGCTGTTCGCTCCAGTGTATCAGGTCCTTCGAGGAGGCATAGCCGATACCCGTGTCGCCTCTCCACGCGATGGTCCACACCAGGTGGAACGTCCCGTCGGGTCCGCGTCGGATGGACGGGTCGCGCAGGATGCCGGCACCCAGCTTCGGGGCAAGCCACGTGCCGGGAATGCTGTCCCAGCGGATGCCGTCGGTGCTGTAGAGCAGGCGAAGCCCTTCGTCAGCCGGTTCGTGGAAGGAGGTGGAGAGGTAGTAGTCTGTTTCGGGAGTAGAGGCGGAAGCGGACGGGGTCTGTGCCGTTGCCGTCAGTGAAATGGCGGAGAGCAGGAGTGCCCCCGCGAGCAGGGAGTGTAGTCTTTTCATTGTGTCTCGTGTTTGTCGGGGTGCAAAGGTAAGGATATTCATGGAACATCCGCGAAGGAGAGCGTGTCTGTCTCGGCTCTTCTTCGCGGATGTCGTCTGTCTGCGGGAGCGTCCGCCTTACAGCAGGCTCCAGGTGACGGTCAGTCCTGCCATGACGATGGCAACCATGCTCATCAGCTTGATGAGGATGTTGAGGCTCGGACCGGAGGTGTCCTTGAACGGGTCGCCCACGGTGTCGCCGACGACAGTTGCCTTGTGTACCTCGCTGCCCTTGCCGCCGAAGTTGCCTTCCTCGACATACTTCTTGGCGTTATCCCAGGCACCGCCGGCATTGGCCATGAAGACTGCCAGCACGAAGCCGCTTGCCAGTCCGCCAATCAGCAGACCCAGCACGCCCGGCACGCCGAAGATGAAGCCGGTCACTACCGGAGCGATGATGGCGAGCAGGGACGGAAGTACCATCTCACGTTGTGCACCTCGGGTGGAGATTTCCACACAGCGTTCGTAGTCCGGTTCGGCTTCTCCCGAGAGGATGCCTTTGATTTCGCGGAACTGACGGCGTACTTCAGCCACCATGTGTGAGGCGGCACGTCCCACGGCGTTCATGGTGAGTCCGCAGAAGAGGAAGGCCATCATGCTGCCGATGAACATGCCTGCCAGCACGTTCGGGTTCATGAGGGTCACGTCGTAGTAGTACATGAAGTCGGTGAAGGTGGCGTCGGCGGTGTTGACCGTGCGTCCGTCAGCCAGCGTCAGCACATCCGTACCGATGCGGTCGAGACCGATGCGGATTTCCTCGATGTAGGAAGCCAGCAGGGCAAGTCCCGTCAGGGCGGCAGAACCGATGGCGAAGCCTTTGCCTGTGGCGGCTGTGGTGTTGCCCAGGGAGTCGAGTGCATCCGTGCGTTGGCGTACCTCCTTGCCCAGACCGGACATCTCGGCATTACCGCCTGCGTTGTCAGCAATCGGACCGTAAGCGTCCGTTGCCAGGGTGATGCCCAGGGTGGACAGCATGCCCACGGCGGCGATACCGATGCCGTAGAGACCCATGCTGACGTTGCTCAGGTCGAAGTTAGCTGCGAAGAGGTAGGAGAGGATGATGCCGATGACCACCGAGATGACCGGGATGGCGGTGGACAGCATGCCCAGTCCGATGCCCGAGATGATGACCGTGGCAGGACCCGTCTTGCCGCTTTCGCTCAGCTTGCGGGTCGGAGCATAGGATTGCGAGGTGTAGTATTCGGTGGAACGTCCGATGACAACGCCCATCAGCAGACCGACTACGACCGAGCAGCTGATGAGTGCCCAGTTCTCAAGTCCGAGCAGCCACAGGATGAGGAAGGTGGCGACGATGATGAGTCCGGAGCTCAGGTTGGTGCCCACGGAGAGCGAACCCAGCAGGTCCTTGATGGTGGCTTTCTCCTTCGTCCGTACGGCAAAGATGCCCAGGATGGAGAGCAGGATGCCCACGGCGGCAATCAGCATCGGGGCGATGACAGCCTTGAACTGCATCACGGTGTCGCCCGAGTGCAGGAAGGCGGCAGCACCGAGTGCGGCGGTCGAGAGGATGGAGCCGCAGTAGGACTCGTAGAGGTCGGCGCCCATACCGGCGACGTCGCCCACGTTGTCGCCCACATTGTCGGCGATGGTGGCGGGGTTGCGCGGGTCATCTTCCGGGATGCCGGCTTCCACCTTGCCCACGAGGTCGGCACCGACGTCGGCAGCTTTCGTATAGATACCACCGCCCACACGGGCAAACAGTGCCTGCGTGCTGGCTCCCATACCGAAGGTCAGCATGGTGGTGGTGATGACACAGAGTTTCTGAGTGGGGGAGAGGGCGTCTTCGGGGATGACGGCGTTCAGCAACAGGTACCAGAACGAGATGTCGAGCAGGCCCAGTCCGACCACGATGAGTCCCATGACCGCACCGCTGCGGAAGGCGACACGCAGACCGCTGTTGAGTGATTCACGGGCTGCATTGGCGGTACGTGCCGATGCATACGTGGCAGTCTTCATGCCGAGGAAGCCCGAAAGACCGGAGAAGAAACCGCCTGTCAGGAAGGCGACAGGCACCCAGGAGTTCTGTACACCGAAGCCATAAGCCATGATGGAGAAGAGGATGACGAGTCCCACGAAGACCCATCCGACGACTTTGTACTGTTGTTTGAGATACGACATGGCGCCTTTGCGGACAGCCGCTGCGATGTGCGCCATCTGAGGCGTGCCTTCACTCACCGTCTTCATCTGACGGTAGAAGTAATAGGCATAGCACAAGGCGAGTACCGACGATACCGGCACAAGCCAGAAGAGTAAATGTTCCATGATATTAAAGTTGAATAAGGTGTTTTTCTTCGCTTCAAAAGTAGGCAAAAGCCTGTACGTGTGCAAATGTTTGTCTGCTTTTTTGTAGCATTTTGTTCATGGGAGGAGGGTTGGGCATGTCTTTATTTCTGTCTATCTTTGCGGACGGAAAAGATTTTGGATTATGATAAAAGCATTGTTTTTTGATATTGACGGGACGCTGGTGAGCTTCCGTACACATGCCATACCGGCTTCCACGGTAGCGGCGCTTGAACAGGCCAAGAAAGCGGGTGTAAAGATTTTCATTGCGACGGGACGTCCCATTGCCATCATCGACAACCTGGGTGCCATCGAGCATCTGATTGACGGCTACGTAACTACCAACGGGGCATTCAGCTTCGTGGGCAAAGAGGTGGTGGCGTGCAATCCCATCCCGGCAGAGGATGTGCGCATCATGGCGCGTCTGTCCGACGAGATGCACTTTGCCTGCGTCTATGTGGGCGAGAAGCACATCGTCCTGCAAAACCCCAACGACCTGCTCTATAAGATTTTCTACGAGTACCTCAACGTGCAGCACCTGCCCGAGAATCCGCCGCTGGATACCATCTTTCAGGAGCGCATCATTCAGATAACCCCCATCATCGATGAACCGACGGAGCGCATCGTCCTGCCGCAACTGCCCGGCTGCATCTCCGGACGTTGGCATCCTGCCTTCACGGACATCACAGCCGACGGAGCCGACAAGGGGAAGGGCATCGAACGCATGGCTGCCCGTTTCGGTATCGGGATTGAGGAGACGATGGCTTTCGGAGATGGCGGGAACGACGTGGCGATGTTACGCCGTGCCGGCATCGGTGTGGCCATGGGCAACGCGAATGATGCCGTGAAGTCGCAGGCAGACTATGTCACGACCTCGGTCGATGAGGACGGGGTCCTTCGTGCCTTGCAGCATTTTTTGGGTTGAGGAGCAAGCCGGATACAGTGAACCCATGCAGGGGCGTGCAGACCGCCTGTCCCTGCATGGGTTCACTTTATTTTGTCTTGATGATATCGAACAGATAGCTGAGCTTGACGGTGATGGAGGAGTTGCCCGAGCGACCGAAATAGTCCTTCTTGGTGTTCTTGAAGATGTCTCCCAGGCCGTAGTAGTAGCGTCCTTCGAGCACGAAATGTCCGACCTTCGTGCTCCAGTCGATGCCTCCGCCTCCGCAGATTCCGTAGTCGAACGAGTTCTCGGTGTCTTTCCCGTATTGTTCCACCACGTTGTTCGGGCGGTTGGAGGTGTCCCACGTTCCGCCGCCGTACTCTTCTTTCTCGCTCAGGAAGAGGTTCATCTGCGGACCGGCGTTGATGAAGAACTTCACGCCGCGCTGCTCGCGTCCCCAACCCATGTTGAACATGAACGGCACTTCCAGGTAGTTGGTCGTGCGCTGGTAGGTATTGCCGCTGCCGTCCTCGATGTCTTCCTTCCATCCGCGCTGGGCGTAGTTGATTTCCATTTGCAGGGCACAGATGGCGGTGAAATATTTCTCACACGTGTAGCGGATGGTCAAGCCGCCGCACATGCCCATGAGGTTGGTGGTCTTGATGGTCGGGTTGAACGTCACGCTGCTCAGATTGATACCGCCGTTGACACCGATGGCAAGGTCGCTGCGTGCTTCGCCCACCTGGGCACGGGCAGGCAGGAGACCGCCCAGGAGAAGGACGGCGAGAAGGAGGAGGGTGCTTTTGAGTGTCTGCTTCATCGGTCAAAATCCATTTTAATCAGTTCATGGTCCTTGGTGAAGTGGATGAAGAATACCTTCTTGTTGATGAATCCGCCCCAGTTGTTCACCCGTTCGAAACGGAAGCTGGTCTGGATGGGAGTCACACGTATCTTGTCCAGGTTGTCCTCCAGGTTGTTGCCGTAGCGTGACAGTCCCTGCAGGAGGAAGTTCGCCGTCTCATAGCCCAGGATGGCATACTTCGGGTAGGTGTTGAGGATTTCCTTGTGATACCAGCGGCGGAACTCCTGCTGGAAGTTGACGACATCTACCGACAGGTTGTTGGCATAGAACGACGTGTAGAAGTAGGTGTCAAACGTGTAGAAGTCGTTCAGGTGGTCGGCGGTGTAGGTCTGCCATTCCGGATAGCCGAAGAGGTGCAGGCTGTACTTGTCGGGCGTGCCGTCAGCCTCCCACGACAGCTTCAGGGCTTTCAGGTAGGGGAGGAGCTTGATGAGGGCAATGTTGCTGCCCGAGGTGGGGATGAGGATGTTCTCCGTGCCGGCACTCAAGGCACTCTCGATGCTCTCCTTGCTGTTGGCAAGAATCTCCTTGTAGGATACTCCCTGATTCTTCAGCTCCTGCTTGAAGCCTGCGATGAAGTCACGCTTGTCCGTTCCGCCATCGGCTGCATTCACAAAGATGATGTTTTGTCCGCGGAACTTGCGCAGGAAGTGCTCGTACACCTCGGAGTAGAGGTAGGATTGCGGCGTATTGACCTGGTAGAGGTAGGGGTTGGTGAACACCTCGTCACACTTTGACGTGAAGGGCACCACCAGACGGATTTTGTTCTCCTTCGAGAAGTCGGAGATGGCAGGGATGTAGGTCGAGTGTCCCGGACCGATGATGAGGTCCATCTGCTTCATCTCGTTCTTGGCGAGGATGTTGCGGATGGTAGAGGCATCGTCGCGGGTATCGTAGGTGTAGATGTCGAATGACGTCCCCTTCTGCTTCAGCTCGTTGATTGCCATCAGGAATCCCTGGTAATACTCCACCATGCGTGCCTGTTCCCCCTGTCCCGAGCCGTCGAGCATGAAGGGCAGCATCACTGCCACACGCAGCCGGCTCTTGCTCTGTGTGTCCGGACGTACGCTGGCAAACAGTTCGTTGTCCGTCGGGATGGTGGTGGGGACTGTGGGTGTCACCGGACTCTCCTTGTGATAAGGGATGCGGAGGTAGGTGCCTTTCTTCAGGCTGGCGCTGCGCAGTTCCGGGTTGGCGGCAATCAGTTCTTCCTCCGTGATGCCGTATTCGCGGCAGATGCTGTAGATGGTCTCCCGACGCTTCACCTTGTGGATATCCTGAACCTCCTGCAGCCGGGTCACCTGGACCGGCTTGCTCTCCGGTTGTGGTTGTGCGGGGGTCGCGGACGCGTCCGACGGAGGGATGATGATGACCTGTCCGCTGCGGAAGTTGCTGGCGCTCAGTCCCGGGTTGGCGTCGCAGATAGCCTTTACCGTCACCCCATATTGCTGCATGAGGCGGTAGAGCGTTTCGCCCGGCTGGATGGTGTGGTAGCGGGTGGCACTCTGGTTGGCTGACTGGGGGATGCGTAGCTGCTCGCCTGCCTTGATCAGCTTGTCGCTGCCCGGGTTGAGGCGGATGATGTCGGCAACCGATACATTGTAAGTGGCGGCGATGGAGGTCAGACTCTCGCCCCGTGCGATTGTATGGAGGAAATAGGTGTTTGTCTGTGCCGAAAGACCGAAGGAGAGGCCGGCAAACAGACCGATGCATAACCAACGTCGTAGGAGTTTCATTCTTACTTGTTTTAGGAGCCGTTCAACTCTCGCAGACCCAAGAGGTAGTTGACGGATTGACAACTGATAAGTTGAGCGTATGCGAAACTTGAGTGAGCCACGATTTGTCCGCAAAAGTATAAAAAAACTCCCGGCATCGAGTGCTTCCGCTTAAATATTCTTCGGTCTCATGTCCATAAATTCACCTTGAAGCATTATTTTTGCAGGGATATGGTTCGCCAGACACTTTCATTCAGAAGCAAGACAACACTATGACAGACGAAACGGAAAAGATAAACGTGTACGGTGCCCGCGTACACAACCTGAAGGACATTGACGTGGAGATTCCACGCAACAGCCTGACGGTCATTACGGGTTTGAGCGGAAGCGGCAAGTCGTCGCTGGCTTTCGACACGATTTTCGCCGAAGGGCAACGCCGCTACATCGAGACCTTCTCGGCGTATGCACGCAACTTCCTGGGAGGCATGGAGCGTCCCGATGTGGATAAGATCACGGGACTGAGCCCCGTCATCTCCATCGAACAGAAGACAACCAACAAGAACCCGCGCTCCACCGTGGGGACAACCACTGAAATCTATGACTACCTGAGACTTCTCTTTGCCCGAGCCGGTACGGCGTATTCCTACCTGTCGGGGGAGAAGATGGTGAAATATACCGAAGAACAGATTATTGACCTCATCCTGCGCGACTATGCCGGCAAGCGCATCATGCTGCTAGCCCCGCTGGTACGTACCCGGAAGGGACACTACAAGGAGCTGTTCGAGCAAGTGCGGAAGAAAGGCTACCTCTACGTACGGGTTGACGGAGAGGTGCGCGAAGTGATGCACGGGATGAAGCTGGACCGCTATAAGAACCACGACATTGAGGTGGTGGTCGACAAGCTTGCCGTCAGTGACAAGGACGACAAACGACTGACGCAGAGTGTGGCGACGGCAATGACCCAGGGCGAGGGACTGCTCATGGTGCTCGATGTCGCCACGAATACCGTCCGTCATTACAGCAAACGGCTCATGTGCCCGGTCACGGGACTGTCCTACCGGGAGCCGGCACCGCATAACTTCTCGTTCAACTCTCCGCAGGGAGCCTGCCCGCGTTGCAAGGGACTGGGCTTTGTCAACCTGATTGATGTGGACAAGGTGATTCCCGACCGCAGCCTCTCCATCTACGAGGGCGCCATCGTCCCCCTGGGAAAATACAAGAATGCCATGATATTCTGGCAGATTGCCGCCTTGCTGGAGAAGTATGAGGCTACGCTGAAGACACCCGTGAGCGAGTTGCCCGACGAAGCCATCGACGAGATACTCCACGGTTCGGATGAGCGCATCAAAATCAAGAGCACGCTGCTCCATTCCTCGTCCGACTATTTCACGACCTTTGAGGGACTGGTCAAGTACATCCAGATGCTGCAGGAGAGCGATGCGTCCGCAACCCAACAGAAGTGGGCGGAACAGTTTGCCAAGACGGCAGTCTGCCCCGATTGCGGAGGGGCACGCCTGAACCGCGAGGCGCTGAGCTTCCGCATCCACGACAAGAACATCTATGAACTGGCGACCATGGACATCAGCGAACTCTATGACTGGATGCTCCATGTGGAAGAACACCTCGACGGCAAGCAACTCCGCATCGCCGAAGAAATCCTGAAGGAGATACGTACCCGTCTGAAGTTCCTCCTCGATGTGGGACTGGACTACCTGTCGCTCAACCGTTCGTCGGTCACCCTGTCGGGCGGTGAGAGCCAGCGCATCCGCCTTGCCACACAGATTGGTTCGCAGCTCGTCAACGTGCTCTACATCCTCGATGAACCGAGCATCGGTCTGCACCAGCGTGACAACATCCGCCTGATTAACTCGCTCAAGGAACTGCGGGACATGGGCAACACCGTGATTGTGGTCGAGCATGACCGCGACATGATGCTCAATGCCGACTATGTGGTCGACATGGGACCGAAGGCAGGACGCCTGGGCGGTGAAGTGGTGTTCGCCGGTACCCCCGAAGAGATGCTGAAGATCCACACCCTCACCTCGCAATACCTCAACGGAGAAATGAAGATAGAGATACCGGCGGTGCGCCGTCAGGGCAACGGCAAGTCGTTGTGGCTGCGCGGTGCCTCGGGCAACAACCTGAAAGGCGTCGACGTGGAGTTCCCCCTGGGACGGTTCATCTGTGTCACCGGCGTCTCGGGCAGCGGCAAGTCCACCCTGATCAACGATACCCTGCAACCCATCCTCTCGCAACATTTCTACCGTTCGCTGCGTGACCCCTTGCCCTACACCGCTATTGAAGGGCTGGAGTATATAGATAAGGTGGTCGATGTCGACCAGTCGCCTTTGGGACGCACGCCGCGTTCGAATCCCGCAACCTATACGGGCGTCTTCTCCGACATCCGTTCGCTCTTCGTGGAGCTGCCCGAGTCGAAGATTCGCGGCTACAAGGCGGGCCGCTTCTCCTTCAATGTGAGCGGCGGACGCTGCGAGGCATGCGGAGGCAACGGTTACAAGACCATCGAGATGAACTTCCTCCCCGACGTACTCGTCCCTTGCGAAGTGTGCCACGGCAAGCGTTACAACCGCGAGACGCTCGAAGTGCGTTTCAAGGGCAAGTCCATTGCCGACGTGCTCGACATGACCATCAACCGGGCAGTGGAGTTCTTCGAGAATGTGCCGCAGATACTGAATAAAATCAAGGTCCTGCAGGAAGTCGGCCTGGGATACATCAAGCTGGGGCAACCCTCCACCACCTTGTCGGGCGGGGAGAGTCAGCGTGTGAAGCTCGCCACCGAGCTCTCCAAGCGGGATACCGGCAAGACCCTGTACATCCTCGACGAGCCGACGACCGGACTGCACTTCGAGGACATCCGTGTCCTCCTCACCGTCCTCAACCGACTGGTGGACAAAGGCAACACGGTCATCGTCATCGAGCACAACATGGACGTCATCAAGGCTGCCGACTACCTCATCGACATGGGTCCTGAGGGCGGACGGGGAGGCGGACGTCTGCTGTGCAGCGGCACGCCCGAAGAAGTGGCACAATGCCCGGAAGGATACACCGCCAGGTTCCTCCGCGAAGAGCTGGCACGACAATGAGCAACTGACGTAGGCGGTTACCCCGTCGGGGGAGACCTGCGGAACAGACCAATCACAGAAAAAACAGAATCGCTGACTTATGAGCAACAAGATAAACAAGACCAATGTGGCACGTCTGCTGGACAAGGCAAAAGTGCCCTACGAACTGATTCCCTATGAAGTGGATGAAAACGACCTGAGTGCCGTCCATGTGGCGGCAAGTCTGGGAGAAGACATCGAGCAAGTGTTCAAGACGCTGGTGCTCAGGGGTGACAAGACCGGGCACTTCGTCTGTGTCATTCCCGGCGAGCACGAGGTGGACCTGAAAATGGCAGCCAAGGCGTCCGGCAACAAGAAGTGCGAGATGCTCCCCCTGAAAGAACTGCTTCCCACCACCGGATACATCCGTGGCGGCTGTTCCCCCATCGGGATGAAGAAGCACTTCCCAACTTATATCCATGACACCTGTTTATCCTTCCCCTACATCTATGTAAGCGCCGGCGTACGCGGTTTGCAGATAAAATTGGCACCGCAGGACCTAATTCGTGAGGCACGCGCTGAAGTTTGTGCGCTATTTGTGTAGAGAGTTGAAAAATATGTCTATATTTGTGACCATTAAAAAAACCTACTATTAATTATCTAATATCTTAACTTATGTTTGAAGGACAACCAAAAGGACTGTATGCCTTGGCGCTCGCAAATACCGGCGAACGCTTCGGGTATTACACCATGTTGGCTATTTTCGTGTTATTCCTGAAAGCCAACTTCGGATTATCGCCTGGCGTAGCCGGAACGATTTATTCCACATTCTTAGCGTTAGTTTATTTCTTACCATTTATCGGAGGTATCCTGGCTGATAAATTCGGTTATGGGAAGATGGTAACCATCGGTATCATTGCGATGTTTGCCGGTTACGTGCTCCTGGCTTTGCCGTTGGGCACCGGTACACTGGGCATGATTGGCATGTTTGCCGCCCTGATAGTCATCAGTAGCGGAACAGGCCTGTTCAAGGGCAATCTGCAAGTGATGGTGGGTAACCTCTACGATGCTCCCGAGTATGCCTCCAAGCGCGACTCCGCATTCAGCATTTTCTACATGGCAATCAATATCGGCGCCCTGTTTGCACCGACGGCTGCCGTGTCCATCATGGAATATGCGCAGAAGACGTGGGGCGTGAGTGTCAATGATTCTTATCACTTCGCATTTGCAGTGGCCTGTGTTTCGCTGATTGTCTCCATGGCCATCTATTATGGCTTCCGCAGCACGTTCAAGCACGTGGAAGGCAGCACCAAGCAGGCGAAGGACAGCAAGGGTGCGAAGGCCGAAGTCGAAGAGATTTCTCCGCGTGAGACCAAGGAGCGCATTGTCGCCCTCTGCCTTGTGTTCATCGTGGTCATCTTCTTCTGGATGGCATTCCACCAGAACGGTCTGACATTGACTTACTTCGCCGACGAATTTACGGCTAAGAGTTCCGAAGGTCTGGAAAGCATGATGTTCAGTGTATGGAACCTTGTGGCTGTCATCTTCATCGTCTATGCGTTGTTCTCCCTCTTCCAGTCGAAGACCGGCAAAGGCAAGGGTATCTCAGCCTTGGTCATTGTCGCTGCACTCGCCTTCCTGGGTTATCGTTACTCGGCCATTGAAGGAGCTACTCCGGTAGATGCTCCCATCTTCCAGCAGTTCAACCCCTTCTTTGTGGTGGCTCTGACTCCGGTATCCATGGCAATCTTCGGTTCGTTGGCACGTAAGGGAAAAGAGCCTTCCGCTCCGCGCAAGATTGGTTTGGGTATGTTGGTAGCAGCCTGCGGTTACATCCTGATGATGTTCGCTTCGTTCGGTCTGCTGACTCCGAATGAGCAAGGAGCTGCCTTGGAAGCCGGAACAGCATCGTTCGTGTCTCCCAACTGGTTGGTATCGACTTACCTGGTATTGACTTTCGGTGAGCTGTTGCTCTCTCCGATGGGTATTTCGTTCGTGTCGAAGGTTGCACCTCCCAAATATAAAGGTATGATGATGGGTGGTTGGTTCGTGGCTACTGCCATCGGTAACTACCTGACTGCCGTAGCCGCTTGGCTGTGGGGCGACCTGCCTCTCTTGGTGGTATGGGGTGTTCTCGTGGCACTCTGTCTGCTCTCGGCATTGTTCATCTTCTCAATCATGAAACGTCTGGAGCGCGTGGCTAAGTAAGCCTGCCCATCCTTCCTGTAAGTCATGGCGTGTAAAGCCGGAAGTTTGTTTTCCGCTTTACGCGCCATGTTTTTTTTGTTTAATGGACGGAACGGGCACCATCAACAACCTGTTGGTGTAACGATATGAGTTGAACATTTGCCCTCGGATGAGGTTCCCAACAGGATGCCCACGGCTTGGGACTGCGGGTTCCACGGCTTGGGACTGCGGGTTCCACGGCTTGGGACTCCGAGTTCCACGGCTTGGGACTTCGAGTTCCACAGCCTGGGACTGTGAGTTCCACGGCGTGGGAATATGAGTTCCACGGCGTGGAACTGTCATGCTCTTGCCTTAGGAGTCGCGGTGGCTTGCTTGTGAAGGTGCAGATACAAAAAAAGCTCCCCGAAATCGTATCGGGAAGCTTTCTTGTCTCGTATGCTCTATAAGGAGTATTTCTTATTTCTTTCTGGCATTGCCGTAGCGGCTCATGAACTTGTCTACGCGACCGGCGGTGTCGACCAATTTGGACTTACCGGTGTAGAACGGGTGTGAAGAGCTGGAGATTTCGAGCTTTACACACGGATAAGTTTCACCTTCAAATTCAACGGTATCTTTGGTTGCGCAAGTCGAACGTGAAAGGAACATGTCGCCGTTTGACATATCTTTGAATACTACCGGACGGTAGTTCTCGGGATGAATACCTTTTTTCATATCAGTGTCTGTCTTTTTGTTGGTTGGTTAATATTTTGCTGGTAACAAAAATATTGTGTAATGGTCTTTATTCAGGCTGCAAAGGTAAGCAATCCTTCATTAGTAACAAAAGATTTTTAGGAGTTTTTACTGACAGACGGACGGCTCCCGCAGCTTTTCTCCGGAGTCATCGTTGTTCCTGCCGGGTGTTCTTGATGAGCTGTTTGCGGAACTTCATCTCCGCCATCATGATGCTGAATATCTTTTTGTTGCTCAGGTATTGCCGGTACTTGTCCACGTATTCGCGCTCCAGCTGCTCGAGGTTCACGTGGGCATTGAGAATCTGGTCGACAGCCGACTTGTATTGCTTCTCGTCCAGCTTTTCCTCCAGTGCCTTTTTGCGCTTGGCGTCGGCATCGTCGGTGAGGAGCTTCTTCTTGTCCTGCAACTCAAAGAAGAGGGGGAAGAAGTAGGAGGCTTCCTTCGGGCTCAGACGTGCCTCGCGGATGATGAAGTCTCTCTGTTTCTTGCGGAATTGTTCCTTGGATATGCTTTCGTTGTGTTTGGTCTGTGCGGATGCCGTCGGTTGACAGGCAAGACAGCTGGTCAGGACCAGCATGAGGGTGAGTAAGTACGTCTTCATGGGATATGCTTTTAGTTTAGGTTAAAACAATATTAACTTTCACTGTCAGTGCCGGTGAGGTAGCAATAGACGGAATAGTCGTCCATGCGCGAGTTCATCAGTTCGTTTTCCAGATATTCTTCGTCGTAGGAGATGCTCTGTGCATCGGCGGACGTGATTGCCATCGGCGACTTGTCAATCTTCTGCTGAAGGGACGGACCGACGAAATAACGTGCTCCACCCATGATGACACAGAACATGGCAGCCAGGTAAAGCCACGGCTTGATGCGTTGCCAGGTGGTGGGGGTGGGAGGAAGGATGACCTTCTCTTTCTCCGGAAGCCTGTCCATGATTTCTTTGGTGACCCGGTCAAAATAGCCTTCAGGCACGCTGAAGGGGTTGCCGGTACCACAAATATCTTTCAGTTTCTTATCTTCCATGTTGTTATCCATTATGTGCGTGTTGTTGTCTTGTTTTCATTGGTTAGACCGTCGGCAGGGGGGATGGTTTAAAGAGAGTCTTTCAAAATGCGCTCGATTTTTTTGACCGCATAGTGATAGGAAGCTTTCAGTGCGCCCACTGTCGTGCCTAGGATTTCCGATATCTGTTCGTACTTCATGTCCTGAAAATATTTCAGGTTGAACACGATGCGTTGTTTCTCGGGCAGGGTCTGCAGGGCCTTTTGCAGGAGGAGCTGCGTCTCGTCTCCGTTGAAGAACGGGTCGCTTTCCAGTCGGTTGACCACGCCCGCTTGCGGGTCATCCAGCGGAATGGAGGGGTTGTTCTGCTGACGGCTGAGGAACGTGAGGCACTCGTTGAGTGCGATGCGATAGAGCCAGGTGGCAATCTTGGCGTCACCCCGGAAGTAGTCGATGTGCATCCATGCCTTGATGAAGGTGTTTTGCAGGAGGTCGTTGGCGTCGTCGTGCGACAGGACCATGCGGCGTATCTGCCAGTAGAGCTGCTCGCTGTACTGTTTTACGATGGTCTCGAAGGCGGCGCGTTGTGTGGCGGGGTCTCGGAGTTGCTCTATGATTATGTGTTCATCGTAGTTCTTCATGCAGTCGGGGTTGCGTCAGATTAGACAGAGGTTATAAGGCAATGCACAGGTTCTCCTTGGCGGCAAGGGTCGAGGGGAACACTTCGCGTGCTTCCTGCAGGAGGATGTTCTCATCTTCATAGCGCGCGGAATAGTGCCCGATCACGAGCTGCTTGACTTCGGCATCCTTGGCAAGCCGGGCTGCCTGGGCAGCGGTGGTGTGGAACGTCTCTTTGGCTCGTGCCGACTCGCTGTTGGCAAAGGTTGCTTCGTGGTAGAGCAGGTCGACGCCGTGCACCAGTCCGGCAAGTTCCGGCAGGTAGATGGTGTCGGAACAGTAGGCATAGCTGCGTGGAGGGTCGGAGGGGCGGGTCAGTCTTCCGTTGGGGACAACCGTGCCGTCGGGCAGGACGTAGTCTTCACCGTTCTTGATGCGGTTGATGGCATACGTGGGGACTTCATAGAAGTCGATCATGTCGCGGAGGATGTGGTTGGGAGTCGGTTTCTCGCGGAAGAGGAAGCCGCAGCAGTCGATGCGGTGCTTCAGCGGAAGGGTGCTCACGGTCACCGAACGGTCTTCATAGATGACTGCCGGGGTGCGGGTGTCGTGGGAGTGGAACTCCACCTTGTAGTCCATCCCTTTGCAGAAGAAGTCCAGTTGGGGTTGCATGAGCTTTTCCAGTTCGGCGGGGGCATAGATGTGCATGGTGGCGGTGCGTCCCAGCAGTCCGAAGGTGGAGAGCAATCCGATGAGTCCGAAGCAGTGGTCGCCGTGGAGGTGGGAGATGAAGATGTGGTTCAGCCGGGTGAATTTCAGCCGTGAACGGCGCAGTTGTGTCTGTGTGCCTTCACCGCAGTCGATCATGAACAGCTTTTCGCGGATGTTCACCACTTGCGAGCTTGGATAATGCCTGGTGGTGGGCAGTGCAGAACCACATCCCAATATGTTGACCTCGAACTTTTCCATAGTGTGGCAAAAATACACAAGATTTTTGTGTTTTCAGTCCGTCGAAGGGGAGAAAATTGGGTTTGGCTTGCACTCCGCTATAAAAAGAAGGCAGGTTCAAACCTTGTGGGAGTGAACCTGCCTTTATCAGATTGTAATGAATGTAATGCGTCTAGCTATTACTTCTTGCTGTCAGCTTCCATCTGCTCTTTCAATGCAGCCAGAGCGTCGATGTCGCCCAGGGTTGTAGAAGCAGCCTGGTTCTGAATCATCGGAGTCTCTTCCTTCTTGGAAGCCTTCTTGGAAGCTCTCTTCTCTGCTCTTTCTTCAGCCTTTGCAGCATCTTCGAAGATACGGCTGTGAGAGAGGATGATGCGTTTTGCGTCCTTGTTGAACTCGATGACCTTGAACGGCAACTTCTCGTCGAGCTGAGCTTGTGAGCCATCTTCCTTCACCAGGTGTTTCGGAGTTGCGAAACCTTCTACGCCGTAAGGCAAAGCGATGACAGCACCCTTGTCGAGCATTTCGATGATGGTACCTTCGTGGATGGAACCAACGGTGAAGACAGTCTCGAATACATCCCAGGGATTCTCTTCGAGTTGCTTGTGGCCGAGGCTCAAGCGACGGTTTTCCTTGTCGATTTCGAGCACCATCACGTCGATGTCCGCACCGATCTGAGTGAACTCTGACGGGTGTTTGATCTTCTTGGTCCAAGAGAGGTCGGAGATGTGGATCAGGCCGTCAACGCCTTCCTCGATTTCAACAAATACACCGAAGTTGGTGAAGTTGCGCACTTTGGCAGTGTGCTTGGAACCAACCGGATATTTCTCTTCGATAGTCTCCCAGGGGTCTGCCTTGAGTTGTTTGATACCCAAGGACATCTTGCGCTCTTCGCGGTCGAGAGTCAGGATGACAGCCTCTACCTCGTCGCCCACCTTCATGAAGTCCTGAGCGGAACGCAGGTGTTGTGACCAGGACATTTCCGATACGTGGATCAGACCTTCTACGCCCGGAGCGATTTCGATGAATGCACCGTAGTCTGCCATCACGACAACTTTGCCCTTCACGTGGTCGCCGACCTTCAAGTTCGGGTCGAGAGCATCCCAAGGATGCGGGGTGAGTTGTTTCAAACCGAGGGCGATGCGCTTCTTCTCGTCGTCGAAGTCGAGGATAACGACATTCAACTTCTGGTCGAGCTGAACCACTTCCTTCGGATCGCTTACGCGGCCCCAAGACAAGTCGGTGATGTGGATCAGACCGTCTACGCCACCCAAGTCGATGAATACACCATAAGAGGTGATATTTTTAACGGTTCCTTCGAGAACCTGGCCTTTTTCAAGTTTGCTGATGATTTCTTTCTTCTGCTGTTCCAGTTCAGCCTCAATGAGAGCCTTGTGCGAAACAACGACATTCTTGAATTCCTGGTTGATCTTGACAACCTTGAATTCCATGGTCTTGCCGACGAATACATCGTAGTCGCGGATGGGCTTCACGTCGATTTGAGAACCCGGCAGGAAGGCTTCGATGCCGAATACGTCGACAATCATACCGCCCTTCGTGCGGCACTTGATGTAACCCTTGATGATTTCGTCGTTTTCGAGAGCAGCGTTAATGCGGTCCCAAGAGCGGGCTGCGCGTGCTTTCTTGTGAGAGAGGATGAGTTGTCCCTTCTTGTCTTCCTGATTCTCGATGTACACTTCCACGGTGTCACCTACCTTCAGGTCGGGGTTGTAACGGAACTCATTCAAAGGAATGATACCGTCTGATTTGTAACCGATGTTGACAACGACGTTGCGTTTGTCGATTGAGATTACGGTTCCGTCAACAACTTCGTGGTCATTGACTTTGTTCAGGGTGTTGTCATAAGCTTTTTCAAGCTCGTCGTGGCTCATGCTGGTAGTAGCCTCGCCATTTTCATACGCATCCCAGTTGAAGTCTTCCAAGGGAGCTACGTTCTTCAGATTTTCCATTAATAGATAAAGTTGTTTTTAGTAATTAAATGGGTTAGACATTATATCGCTATAATAATCGGCCGCGAAGATACTGCAAAAAAATGAATCGGCGCACCTATTCACTCAATTTTGTGATAGTTGCGCCGATTATTTTAGCTTTTTTGTGAGGCTTAGTCTTCCAACGAGTAGTCGATGGTGGTCACCACACGTATTTTTTTTATGTAAGGCGTGTTGGCGTCGCGGTCGTCGATGGAGAACTGGCCCTGATAGGCTTTCTTGATTTTACCCAGTTTGCTGTCGGAGTCCTTGGCGAACTTTTCGGCAGCGGCGCGGGCGTTCTTGGTCGCTTCTTCGATCATCTTGGGCTTGATGGAGTTCAGGCTGGTGTAGTCGTAGGACACGTTGTAGCGGTAGTCGCCTCCGCTGATGGCAATGCCTTGTTTCAGCAGCTCGCCCTGTGAGGCGATGAGTCCGCGTACCAGGTCGACCTTGCCGGATGTGACGGTGATGACGGTCGTGATGTTGTAGCGGTAAGGCTTGTCGTTGTTGCTGTATCGTTCGGCTTGCAGGTCCACAATCTCGGGGGCATTGATGCTGATTTCGCCGGCGTCGATGCCTTTGGAGGTCAGGAAGGCCTGAATCTTCTGGTTGGTGGCTTCAATCTGGCTGTAGAGGGCAGGCAGGTCGTTGCCGATACTCTTGTACATCAGCGGCCACGTCACTTTGTCGGCGGGGACTTCCATCTCTGCCAGACCTTTCACGGTGACCACACGGTCGCGGGTTGCCAGTGTGTCGATGCCCGCTTTGACAAAATAGCCCGTCAGTGCCAGTCCGATGGCGAGGATGACGGCTTCAATTCTTAGATTTTTCATAGGCTTATACCTTAATAATTATGGTTACGTGTTTCGGGGGAGGAGGTGAGCGGACGCTCTGTCCTTGCCGCATCGAGGGCTTTGCGGACCGAACCGTGGCGCAGGAGCAGGGCTTGTGCCTCCTCGTAGGGCAATCCCAGTTCATCGACCAGCATCCGTGTGCCGCGGTCGACCAGTTTCCGGTTGCTGAGCTGCATGTTGACCATGCGGTTGCCTTTCACACGTCCCAGCCGTATCATGGTGGCGGTGCTGATCATGTTGAGGATCATCTTCTGTCCCGTGCCGCTTTTCATGCGGGAGCTGCCGGTGACAAACTCCGGACCGACGATCATCTCGATGGGGATGTCGGCTTCCCGGGAGATGGGGGCGTCGGGGTTGCTGCAGATGGATGCCGTCAGGATGCCGTGTGCACGTGCCTCATGGAGGGCATGGACCACATAGGGGGTCGTGCCCGAGGCGGCGATGCCTACCACGGTGTCGTCGGTATTGATGCCGTGCTCCTGCAGTTCTTCCCATCCGCGCATCGGATTGTCCTCGGCGTTCTCTACCGGATGACGGAGTGCACGGTCGCCGCCGGCAATCAGTCCGATGACCCTGCCCGGAGGCATGCCGAAGGTGGGTGGAATCTCGGAGGCGTCGAGCACGCCCAACCGTCCGCTGGTGCCTGCTCCCATATAGAAGAGGCGTCCGCCCCGTTGCATCCGTTCGACGATGGCAGTGACCAGACGTTCGATTTGGGGGATGCACTGATGGACTGCCAGAGCCACCTTGCAGTCTTCTTCGTTGATGCCCTCCAGCAGTTCGTGCACCGACTGGCGGTCGAGTCCGTCGTGCAGAGAGGGTTGTTCGGTGATTTTGATGAAACTCATGATGGAATGTTTTTTTCCTGTGTGAAAGGATGTACGATGACTGGTTGCCGGCGTTTACATCCGGTGATAGCTGATGAGCCCTTCCATCGGACTTTGGGCAATGACGCCTACGGTGTAGCCCCGTCTCTCCAGGCTTTCGGTCAGTTCCGGACGGAAATGGTAAGCAATGGAGCCAACCGCGCTGACGGGATATTCCTTGGGATACGTCTTCAGGTTCCGCTCGATGAAGGCATCGAACGAGTCGGTCAGCAGGCGGTGGATGGCAGGGTCCTCCCGTTGTTCCGCCAGGAAAGGCGCGAAGCTTGCCAGGAAACGGTGCGCCAGCGGACGCCGGTAGACATGGTGGATGATTTCCTCCTGTGTCAGCTGGGTGCGGTTGGCAAAAGCCAGGCAGATGTGTTCGGGCAGCTGCTCTTTCAGGACATCCCCCACGAGGCGTCGGCCCAGGTAGGCACCACTGCCTTCATCGCCCAGGATATATCCCAGGGCAGGAGTGTGGGCGGCGATTTTCTCCCCGTCGTAGAAGCAGGAGTTCGAGCCTGTCCCCAGGATGCAGGCGATGCCGGGCTGGTGTCCGCAGAGGGCACGGGCAGCTCCCAACAGGTCGCTTTCCACCTCACGGTGCACCTGCTCGCCGAACACCTTGCGCAGGCATCCGCGCAGGATGCGGCTACCCAGCGTCGTGTTTCCGGCGCCGTAGAAGAAAATGCTTTCGATAGGTTCCACGGGAAGCTGCGGGTAGAGTTCCTTGTGGAGAATCTTCAGGATTTCATCGGCTTTCTGGTGAAAGGGATTGATGCCCTGCGTATGGACAAACAGGGGAGCATCCCCTCGCCATGCACACCAATCGGTCTTGGTCGAGCCACTGTCAGCTATCAGTATCATAATGTTCAGAACTTTTGGCAAAAGTACGTAATTCCCTTCAGATGTGTGGTGCGTCGGGTAGCTTTTATTGCTTTTGCACCGTGTTCCCTACCCGGTACCAGCTGTTTTCAGTGTCTTAATTCGAGTTGTTTTTTGACGGAAGCCTCTCTTTTACCGGCAGAATTCGCAGGAAAGTAGGAAGATAAGGAGCAAGTCGACCTCCTTGGAGTATTTGTGGGAGAGGTAGTGACGGATGGTGTGGAGCGAGGCGGATATGTATTCCTGCACCGTGTTGACCGAGATGCCCAACGCCTGAGCAATCTCTTTGTGCGACAGACGTTGCCGCCGGCTCAGCTCGAACACTTCCCGTTGGCGGGGCGTCAGCTTGCCGAGGGCTTCGTTGACGACAGCCTCCAGTTCGGCGACGGCAATGGCCTGTGAGGTGCTGTTGCTGTAGTCGACAGCCTGGGAGAGGATGGCTTCTTTCAGGGAACTTTCCTGCTCCAGGCTGCGCAACTGGTTGAGCACACGGTTGCGCACAATCGTATAAAGATAGGAGGAGAAAGACGTGTCGGGGTTGATGAAACGCCGGCTTTGCCAGACGGCAGCAAAAGTATCCTGAAAGATGTCCTCGGCATACGCTTGCGACTTCAGGTAGCGCAGGGCAAAATAGACGAGCTGGTTCTTGTAACGGGCATACAGTTCGCAAAAGGCATCCTCGTCTCCGTCAATCAGACGGAGAACCAGCGTGTGTTCTTCTTCCCTGTCGTGTGTCATGGCTGTCATAAGTGTTTGTTGCTCTTTCTGCTAAGGTCACTGCAAAGATACGGAGAAAAATAAATACCTCTGACAGCGCACGGGCGAAAAAAGCAGGCTTAGCGCCGTTCGTAGTCCACGAAGCTGTAGGCGTAGGCATGTCTCTCGTCCGGCTCATGGCATTCGCGTGCCACCTCCTGCCAAACGGAAGGGTCCACTTCCGGGAAGAAGGCATCAGCCTCCGCCGGTGTGTCTGCGATGTGGGTCAGGCAGAGACGGTCGGCAAGACGCAGGGTGTCGGCATAGACACTCGCACCGCCGATGATGTAGACATCCTCCGTCGGACTGCAATGCTCCAAAGCCTCCTCGATGGAAGCGAAGCACTCCGCTCCCGGACAGACAAGGTCCGTTTGTCGGGTAAGCACGATGTTGCGTCGGTTGGGGAGTGCCCCTTTGGGGAGCGACTCGAAGGTGCGGCGTCCCATGATGATGGTGTGTCCCGTGGTGAGTGCCTTGAAACGCTTCAGGTCGTTGGGGAGCCAGTAGAGCAGCCGGTTCCGGTAGCCGATGGCGCGGTTGGCAGCCACGGCGGCAATGATGGAGATTCTCATGGAGGTTATACGGAAACTTTGCCCGCAATGTGCGGATAGGGGTTGTAGTCTGTCAGTTCGAAGTCCTCGTAGCGGAAGCTGAAGATGTCCTTCACGTCGGGGTTGATGTGCATCTTCGGCAGGGGGCGCGGTTCGCGCGTCAGTTGCAGATGTACCTGGTCGAGGTGGTTCAGGTAGATGTGTGCGTCGCCCAGTGTATGGATGAAGTCGCCCGCCTTCAGTCCCGTCACCTGAGCCATCATCATCAGCAACAGGGCATACGACGCGATGTTGAACGGTACTCCCAGAAACGTGTCGGCGCTGCGCTGGTAGAGTTGCAGGCTGAGCCGTCCGTTGGCGACATAGAACTGGAAGAGCAGGTGGCAGGGAGGCAGGTTCATGCGTTTCAGGTCAGCCACGTTCCAGGCGCTCACGATGATGCGGCGCGAGTCCGGGTTATGCTTGATGGTCTCGACCGCCTCCTGTATCTGGTCGATGAAGCCCCCGTCGTAGTCAGGCCACGAACGCCACTGGTAGCCATAGATATGCCCCAGATCCCCGTCAGGGTCAGCCCATTCGTTCCAGATGCGGACGCCATGCTCCTGGAGGAAGTGTACGTTGGTGTCGCCGCGCAGGAACCACAGCAGTTCGTAGATGATGGATTTCAGATGGAGCTTCTTGGTCGTCAGGCAGGGGAAACCGTCGTCGAGGTTGAATCGCATCTGATGGCCGAACACGCTGATGGTGCCCGTCCCCGTGCGGTCCTCCTTGCGTTCCCCCTCGGTGAGGATACGGTTGAGTAGGTCGAGGTATTGTTTCATTGCTGTTTGCTTGATAGTCGGCTGCAAAAGTACGCATTATTTTTGGAATAGGGCACAGCGAGAGCCTTGTCGCTTGTCAGCAGTCATCGTGCAGCAGGAGGTTGCTGAGCCCCACGATGGCCAGTCCGGCAAGGAGTGTGAGAAAGGCATGCAGTTGGGGGTCACCCCATTGCTGTGCACAGAAGCTGTGCCAGATGTGCTCGCCCGAGGCGACGAGCCATTCCATTCCTCCCAAAATGATGAAGAGAATTACGGCTGCCACCCCGCCAATCCATCGGATGAGGGTTGCCAATTGCTCGTAGCGGCGCGGAAGACGTTCCATCACCTTTTCGGTAAATCCGTTGTCCGCCACTTCACGGCGGTTTTCCTGCAGGAAGCGTGACACGGAGTCGGGTTCGTTATGCTGATTCATAGCCATGCTGTTTTAAGTAGTTCGACAATTTGGCTTTTCCACGGGAGAGGTGCGACTTCACCGTCCCCTCGGGCAGTCCGGTCACGGAGGCAATCTTCGCGATGGTCAGGTCTTCCATGTAGAAGAGTGTCATGCATGTCCGCTCGTCAGGGCGCAGGAGGGCGAGTGCCTGATAGAGGTCGACATGTGCATCCAGCGGAGGCTGTTCGCACATTCCTTCGCCACCCGGAGGCAGTGAGTCCAGCCCTGTCGTCTCCTTCCGGTTGCGAAGATAGTCATAATGCACGTTGTATGCAATGCGTAGCAGCCAGGTGGAGAAGTCCGACAGTCCGCGAAACGATCCCAGCCCGAGCCATGCACGTATGAAAGTCTCCTGTGCCAGGTCATCGCTGAGAAATTCGTCGCCCAGCGTCTGGTGCAGGAAGAACCGTCGGACCTGTGACTGGTGCTTCCTGACCAGGGTGTCGAACGCCCGGCGGTTGTGCCCTATGACAGCCTGTGCGATGAGCGATAGGTCGGTCAGCGTCTTCATTGTTCGTCGGTGGAGGAATCTTTGGCAGACGTGTCCTGAGGAGTCTCACGAGGTTGCTGTTCCTGATGGAGCCGTCTCTGTTCGCGGCGTTGCAGTATGCCTGCAAGGAGTTCTCCGAGACCGATACAGGAAATCAGGATACCGATGGCAGCCAGTTCCTTTCCAGCCAGTATCGCAAGGAAGATGGTCAGTCCGATGCCCATGCAAATCATGCGGATGCCGTGCATGAGGAGGTCTTTCTGTTTCTTCTCATCCTCTTGGAGCAGCTTCTGTAGCAGCTCTACCGAGCCCGTTTGTCCCGATGTGACCATCCGGTCGATGAGTGCATATTTGGCACGTCGGTTTTTCGAACGGAAGTAGAACCAGCAGAACACCACGATGAAGGGGAAGGTAAATATCAGGATGACTGCTGTCAGGTCTACGAGGTTGTCGCCGATATCGTTTTTCTGGCTGAGTTGCTTTACTTTGTTTCGCAGTTCGGCTATTTCGGCTTGTGCCAATTCGAGCTCTGTCGGTTCTTGCAGGGTTGTTGCGGTGGAGTCCGCCTTCATTGCTGTGGTGATGGCGGTTGTGTCTTGTGCTGTTGCGGAAGCGGAAGGTGTGCCCACGCCCAATGTGAGGCAGGCAGCGAGGATGGCTAATGTCTTTTTCATATCGTTTGTGCTTTATGTTTGTTTGTACATTAGACGCGGTGAGAGGACCGGATGGTTGCAAAGGTGGGGAATTTTTTGATTTTATGCTACGACGTGTTTGGCAAGCTAAGTCACTTGCTCCTGCCAGTGAGTATGCAATCTTATTTTAGGTGATTCTTGTCAATAATTTCAGCAACGGTTTTCAAGAGTTCCCTCATTGATGTGGAGATAGCCGAAGAGGTGGGTATTTCGCCATATGATAAGGCTCCTAATTCAGAAAGATATGTTGCTCTTATACTTTGCCAGCACGCATCAAAGTCTGTGAGTAAGACAGAAGTGGTGATGTCAGAATTATGCCAATGTAGTGGACGATTGAACTCACACTTGTCGTGGTCTATTAAAGCAGGTAAATCTGTGACAAAATCACTCCGAAGATATTCTTGACAGACAGGGTCCTGCATTAAGAAGTGCAAATCATAAAAGTGTCTTATTTTGGAAGTCAGTCCCTTGGTGGGATCGTTCTCAAAAGAAAATCGCAGAAGTGAAACCACTTTCTCACACAGTGTCCGGCGTTTGTCAAGTACACTGATGACAAAAGCTTTCATATCCATGGCTTCAATCATCTCATCCATTCCACGCCTCTCCATCATTTCGGTAATAAATGATTTAATGCTGCAGCGTTCATAAGGATAAGGATTACCATAGGTATTGATTTCTACCACCACATGGTTACCCAGAAAATCGAATCGGTTGTTTCGTTTGTCAATGACGGTGTTATATGCGTGAAATGTTCTGCGGAAACGACTGTTCTTTATCGTTTGACCGGGAACTTCCATATCAGTTAACTCACTGGTTGTATCTTTATCAATGTGAATCAGCAGGCGTTTTTGCTGGTTGGGGCTAAGTCCTTCTGTAAGGACAGCAAAGTCCACGTCGCTCGAAAATCGTTTGATAATTCCGTATGCTTTGGAAAGTGAAGTACCACCTTTCCAAACCATTTGGTCTGCATGACGATGGCGAGAAAGATTTTGGAGGATAAGACAAATCCAATAGTCTTTTTCTACAAATTCCTCAGCGATGCCCATTTCATAAGCTGTGATGCGGATGGCTTCCGAGAAAAGTTGTTTATCTGTATGAAGTTTCATTCTATATACCAGTTTTTGAAATTGATGGATGATGACGCTAATCCTATCTTGTAAGTAGTAGCAGGATTGAGTGTGGATTTCAACTCCTGGCTCTCCTTTTCATAGCCTAGTATCTCCAGCATCACCCCAAGCAAAGCACGGGTGGCGGGAGAATAGGGCTTTGCCAAAATAGTCAGTTTCCGTATCTGAACCGCGTCAAATGTTTGGATAATCTGTCTTATTCGCTCGAAGGATTGCATAGGAGTCGTGTCGGGTATATGCTTGATATATTTCAGAGCATCAAGTAGCTGAAGATAATGAGTGTTATCACGGGTAATCTTGTTGGATTGTACAATGAAGCGTACCGTGTATTGTGCACGTGTAATCTTGTTGCGTTTCTTGTTGCAACCTATTTCTATGATATTCGGAACTTGTGTTGTCAGTCCCATGCGATGCCATATGGCATACCCCGTAAGATAACCTACTTGCACCCCATTCTTTACCAGGTAGTCACTTACCAGTTCTTCCATGTTAGGCAACAACTCACCAAACAGGCTTTGACGAGGTTTGTAAAAGCGACCTTTTCCGACTTTCTTCAGCTTTCCTTCTTTGACCAATCTTGATAGTTTCATTCGGGCACGCTCATAGTTGTCTGCCGTTATTTCAAGGTCAGACAACGTAAACACACGTTCCATGTCTATGCGTTTAAGTTTTTCTTCTATGAGTTTTGAGGTTATCATATATCTGTCTGATATTGCAATACAAAGGTAATGTGATTGTTCGGTTTTATGGCCACAAAACCGAATGTAAGAATACTCCTGATAGTCATATTTAACAATTAAGTCTGTCACAAACCTCCTGCTATTGCTATTACTATTACTTTCGGACTTGGTTCTGTATCTTCAGTGTAACCGACACGCCTGAGAGAATGGTAGTAGTCGCCACCACAAGTCTATAAATATCCCCGAATACGTAATGACTTGGTATATTTTTTTCGAGTTTTCCACTTTTCGCCTGTAACTTGCATTGTATCTCTGTCAATATGATGATCTCTTTCTTATGTAAGATTATTCTTTGTAATGTGATTGGACCGGGCTCATGCTGAGGCAAAAACAACAACGACTGCCACTACTAGGCTTATTATAGTGGTAGTCGCTATTGTTATAGATCGGTGCATGCTTATAGCTTACTGAATGCTTACCTGGAATCAAGATGTATATCTCCAATGACCGGTACGATGTGGATGAGGAATCTTTGATTGCGAGAGTCATCTTGATTGTCCTTTCGGGGTGCACGTGGCACTCCACTTTCCCCACTTCCAGCAATAACTAGTTCACATTTCTCCATTTGAGTAAAGTCTATCCCTGCCTCATCTCGCCAGAATTCATGGAGTTTCAGTGCACGTTGATAGCTAAGTACGTCATTATTGAAGTAGTCATCTATGTGGTAACCGTCTGCTGAGGCTTGTCCTTCAATGACTACTAGATATTTGATGTCAGTACGTAGAGAATCATTCTGTTGCAAATTGAGGATGGTATGTTTGATCTCTTCACCGGCATCCTTGATTCGTTGGCGGATAGCGTTAGCTTCAGTTACGTCATATTCCACAGAACGCGGGTCATCCTGAAGTAGCTGTTCGAGAGAGAACTTACCCTTCTGATAGTTCACTTGGATCTTGAAGATATGTTTCAGGTAATCCTTATTGAATTCAAAGTATTTAGGGTCAATGTTATCTACAGCCTTATAGATCGACATGATTTCCTCATATTTATCTTTGAACTTTTCTAGTTCTTTTTGTTTGACTTTGAATCGGCTATAAGAAACTGCAAAAAGCACAAGCATGATGGCAAAAAGTGTAGTCATAATGTCTACATAGCTGGGCCAAAAGGTACTTTTAGTATTTCGATTATCCATAACGATTATTTTTTACGACGGCTGAGGATGGGGGGAAATCTTTTCCAGAATCCTCCTTCCCGACTTTTCTTATCAACCGGAGTGCGTGTTCTTTTGCTAGTGTTTTCCAAAGCTCTATCTAATAATTGATGAATCGATTTGATTTCATTTAGTGTTCTTCCGACATCTTCCTGTGAATTCCTAGCATTTATGGATGCCAAGAGCTCTTCAATCTTTTCCAACTTCCCTAGTTGGGAGAACTCACGTTGAATGTTCTCAAGCGAGAATTTGCTTTCGATAATATCAACAATCTCTTGTCTACGAGATAGAATTTCTTTTGCGAGACTATCAAGGATATTTTGGAATCGGTCGGTATAGGTAGCGAAACTTTCTTCATAAGTATGCCCCAGTCGGGTAATAGCTTCGGCCTGCATATTGAAGATGTTTTTGAGATGTCCGTCAGAGACCTCCATTGCTTCAACGGCAATTTCCTGTTTGGTTTTAATTGCAGTGATAATATCTCTGATAGCATACATTTCAGTTTTACCAAGAAGTTCTGTGTTCTCTATGCTTTCTCCGAGAGCATTAATGCTTTGTTCGAAGTTTGTGATACGGTCTAGAATTTGGTTGAGTTTGTTTGCAATAGTGAGTGGCAGTTCTAAGGATTTATTATAGTTTTGTTGTGTATCAATCAGTTTGAGTGTAACATCCTGGATAGAATTTTTCATAACCTCAAAGCGGTTGAGTGCAGTGGTCACAAGCTCGAAACTTTGTGATGCATGAACAAATGCATCAAGCGATTCAACGATACCACGGGATCGCATTGTTTTTAATAGCTGAGATTGCAGATCGACATTTTGATTGATTTTATCCATGTTCTCGCCCATAACACGTACAGCCTCAGCAACGGTTACTACATTTCTTTCAAAGGCATCTCCAAAACGTCGGGTACAAGCATCAAATGTAGACTGAAAGCTGTCAATTACACGCGTGAAAGATGGTTCAAAGAGGTTGATGGTTTGGTGGAGTTTATTCAGTGCTGATACCATACTTACTCCCAAAGTTGGCATAAGTTCGTTCTGAATAAACTCATAGAATAGGTTTTTATCCTCGCTTACAATCTTTTGTGTCTCAGTAGCTAGATTGTGGGTGAGGGTCGTGAGTAGCAGACCTATAAAGCTGGTCGACATTGAAACAAGTACACCGCTAATTAGATCCCCGATAGTTTCGTCGGTAATCCCTTCTCCATGGGCTGCTCCCAATCCGATAGTGAAGAACATCAACCCAAGAAATACACCAATGAAAGTACCCATCAGACCGATGTATGTGGGAAATGCTATTCTAGAGGTTGCATCCTCATAAAGCACGTTGATTTTCCTTTCAGTCTTGTTTTGAATGATTGAGAAATCAGTAGTGCCATGATTCTTTCTGATGTACTCATTCAGCTCCTTAATGAGTGTATTTAGGTTGGTGCCTTCTGCAGCGATGTTGGGGTTGAGCAAGGATTCTTCTGTCTCTTGGGACAGTTCATACTCTTGCCTTCTGGAAAAGAAATCCCGAACTGTTTTCAGTTTCCTTCGGTTCTTTGAGAAGAAATGGAATTGAAAACTGGTAGCGATAATAAAAACCGTGATGGAAATACCAAGGGATACGACAGAAATCTCGGATTCGAACATATCAGAGTTGAGTAAGTTTTAATATATTATCGATTATCGGCAGGAAGAATATCGAGTCGTGATAAGCTTCCTTGCCATCTTTGGTCTTCTCGATGACCTGTTTCTTGAAGTTTTTCTCAAGTGAATCCTGTATTCCAGAAGAAACTCTCTTGATAATATTTTCAATATCAATGTCTTTATCCAGTTCTTCATCTTTCTTGAGCATTCCCAGAAGTTTTTCGTACAGGTGGTTAAGTGAATCAAGAGTATTAAATAATTCTTGCTTTATCAACGGGAAGTCAGTGATGAGTTGTTTAACATTTTCATACCTTTTGTCAGAGACTCCTTGGAAATTGAATTCTTCAGGCTTTTCTGCATCCTTATTGCGATAGAGTCCACCGTAACAGGTACATTCTTTCCGGCTTTCGGGGAGAATGACTTGGATATTCTTGATGTCATCACCATATACTTGCTTGAAGATCTCCGTAACAATCCGTCCGATAATTGTCCGATCAGCAGAAATCAGGTCGTCGATGTAGCGGCTACCATTGCCACAGAACAGAACGGAGCGTGGACAAGTTAAGTTCTTGGCTTTATACATTCTCGCCATGTAGTATACGATGGAAGTGAAGTGATAGAGGAATAGAGGTTTATAGGACTCTTTTAGTTTGTCCATGATACCGCAATCTCGTTCATTCCTCAGCCAGAAGTTAATGACATCTTTGGTTGAGATTTCTTTGTCCTGGATCATTTTTGTATTAAGTTTCTCTAGATCTTCGTCTTCAAAATGGATGGGGTTATCCTTGGCAAAACGCTTATAGATGCCATTATCCTCAGCATTTTCAAAGTCGTTGAATCCATTACCCCAAAGTACATCGCAACCGAAATGAACAGAATTGGCTATTTGGGGCTTCCCGTCTGCGAAGTAGACGAAGTCGCTTGAACCTCCACCGATGTCAACAATAGAGACTGCATCCACACTGTTGAATGAATCTTTCTTGCTGAAATAGTAATAGGGAGCTTCAGATTCAGACACACAAGAAATCTGTTCTGAACTTATTGACAGGATTTGTTTTGCTTCCTCTTCCCAGGTTTTAATATAATAGTCTTTTATGTTGCTTCTGAAGCTAAGAGGGCGGAACCATATTAGTTTAGTGGAGGCAAGCACACCATTCTTCTGTAAGATATCTGTTTTGATGATGAGCAGCAGTTCACGGATGAAAAGCCGAAGCTCTTCCTTATGGCTGTCCTCCCACTTGATATCTGTAAGAATTGTTTGGTTGCCCAGTCCGATAGACTTTTCATAGAAGAAGGCAATGTTGCAGTTGTCAAATAATTCCGGTTTGCTTCTGTTCCCCTTTTGTACACAAAAGGCAGTTCGGAGTGGAAAACGATAGTCAAAGCTATCAATCAGAGCCGGAGCAAACTCAGTCTTGAAGTTCATTCTGCAATGAGACTCCATAGCATTCTCGATGACTTTAGCACTCAGAGGAAGCCCAGCTTTGCATTGGAAGTTGTGAAGAAACGCTACCATGGGTTCATGCATGGAGAGTTGTTCGGGTTCATAGGCACGTCCCATTTTGCAAGAGGAGATGTAGGTGTTGGTCGTTCCCAAGTCGATAGCATATGTATAGGTATCTTCTGTGCGTTGAGCTTTCTTCCATCTTGGAATGAGTAGTCCTTCGCAAGTTCCGCTGCTGAGTTTTAGCTTCAGACAGATAGCATCAAACTGACAGCCGAAAACCTCGTAAAACTTAGAGCCGGAATCGATCCCATGTTCATTGTCTTGTTGGGAACGGACTACAGCAGGAGAAACACCATACGTGGCACGTTCTCGGTCTTTCCTTGTCTGTTCTTCGATAGCTTCAAAGTGCTCCTCCTCGTTTCGACGGAAGAAGGAGAGCTCCAGATTCTGGATGGAGGTGGGGCGGTAACCAGTTGTTGCATCATGTATGGCGGTCATGACCTTGAAATAGCAGTTCTCATCCTTGTTTGGTGAGAGTATGTTAGGGAATATACCTAGATTGAGACTGATACCCTCCTCTTTGAGGTCTATGATTATCCCTCGGTTCTCTTTAGAATATTTACCTGGATTGCAATATTTTTTCTCATATACTTGTCCCTGATACTTAAGCGTGAAGTTGATTGTTGTGCTGGTGCTCTTACAGATACACTCAAACTTTCCTTTCATAAGGGATAGAGCTTCCCGACTGATAGGCGTCAAATAGTCGTAATCTCTTTTATCATCATCTTCGTTAGCATAAGTTACCGGTTGATAGTATTCATCAGACAGGCGGAAAGGCAGACGGATAAGGATGTCGTTGAAGAAGTTAATCGTGCTGATACTGGCATCCCTGTAAATAGGTAAACCGTTTATTACAATTTCGTTGCCATCTCTGGATATGATTGGCTTATAGTTTGGTTGCCACTTACTGTTGATATCTCGGTCTTTAATCTGAATTTGTTTGATATAGTCGCGTAGCTCCTTCATTTCATCTCCCAATTGATGGGTGTCGACTAGGTGGAACATATAGTTCTTGAAATCCTTGTCGCGTTCACCAAACAAACAGATATCTCGAAAATATTGCTTCCCGGATTTACGAAGTAGGGAAGGCATCTGTTGGTAACGCTCCCCGATGAAAGTGGTCTCTTGTCCGTTGCGGTCTATTCGCTTATCAAGGTCGGGAGGAGTTATGAAACCGGTAAAGGGTGATGAGGTTGCTAGGAGATAATCTTTCCCATTATCAACAAGAATAATGAAATAGAGGCGGTGGTTGGCTGCCTTGAGGTCCAAGTCAAAGTAGGTCTTTACCGCATTTCCTAAGATGGGAACTTGCTCTTCCAGATGATTCAGATCCGGATCTACATTCCACTCTCGGATGACAATCTTCCTTTGTTCACTGTCCCAGCGACTTTCATGAAAACTAAGGTTGTAGAGCAGCTCAAATACATCCAGCGTGTCGGAAACAAGATGATTGTAGGCATCCCCGATGTCTTTCTTTGGATTCTTTTCTTTTTCGAGGGCACGACGGAATGCCTCTTTGACAACAAAGAAGCGTGCAAAGGGGGTTGGAAGGGCATTTAATGCACTACTGTTGTTGGTGCATAGTTCAGAGATTTTATCGAGGTCTCCCGCTGTGATTGGACCTCTTTCAGCTGTCCATTCTTGTCCTTTGAGACCACGTTCAATTATATTTAGTTCAGCACTACTCATGATTTTTCATTATTTTAGAAGTGTATTTGTCGATGGCTTTAGAGGCATAGTCGATAAAGCGACGAAACTTCAGTGTGTGGGTATTATCCTTATCTTGGTTGCTGGCACGTATCATCTCCAACAAATAATAAGATTCATCTTGGGCGTCTAAGGCAAAATCCTGAATCCAGTTGGTTAATGGGGCATTCCTTTTTTGAGGGTCAGCAATGGTAAGTGGGGCAAAACTGCGTTTGTTGTTAGCAAGTTCTTGATACCATCCGTCAAAACGTGAGAGGAAATTACGGAGACTACCATAGGCCTTGCTCTCGTAGAAAGTCGAATCAAATCCTCGGTTCTTGGAGAGTGGAAATTGTCTTTCGTAGGGAAGACAAATAACCAAACGGTGCAATAGCATCATGTCTGCAACAACCTTGATAATATCGTTGTAAGCATCGCCCAAGGAAGAAGCAGAAAGAGAGCTGACGTCCTCTTTGATAGCTCGTGATAAGGCCTGGGGCTTATCCGGTTTATCAATCTTCGACAGGAAATCAAAGAGGGCTGTAGCTGCAACCAGTTCAATGAAATGTGCTTTGTCGTCCTGCTTTTTCTCATCATTGGCATAGGTTGTTCTGATCTTTTGTTCCCCAACGTAGTAGAGATAATCCGACAAGACACTGTTCTCGTAGTAAGCAAGAGCTGATTTTGTTTTCGTGAAGAAGGTAGTGTAGTCTATATCACTATTTGTTATTGAGGGGTCTTCTAGTGAGAAATAAGGGAGCACGGAGACTGCACCCATCATGGCATCTTTAACATTCGGATATGCGCTTGATTGACGTATCCTCTTTTCAAGTAGCGGATATCCGGAAGCACCGGTACCTCCAAAGATGGAACTGATGATGAATATGCGATCTTCCTTCTGGCATGCATTGCAAAATGCCTGAAACCAGTCGGCTCCTTTTATCATCTCCCCGAGAACTACTGTACCGACATTCGGACTACCTTTAAAACCTACTGAGAGGTTGTTGTCAAGATTGCCCTGTGAGAACATTGTCTGAACTAGATAATTGTTCACATCTTCCGAATTCAGGTTCCCAACATTGAGGTACTGACCGAAAGAACGCTTCTCTACAATGGGTTCAGAAATATCGTTTTGCTGTCCGTTGATTTTAGCTAGATTGGCAATCTCTGTACCGAAAAATCCGTGAATTGGATTAAGGTGTTTCCTGTCACTTACAGTAATAGCTTCATAGATATTTTCATAGTCTTGGATTAAATTTTGCAGATTGCGTTTCTCTTCCAAGTCTATGTGTGGATCAATAAATACAGGTACCACGGTATAACCTTGAGCATCCATTCCTGCTGCAAGCAGCATGGTAATGGATTTCATAACCCGGAGTCCGGTACCTCCGATGCAGAATACGAACACTCTTTTCATAATCAGATTTTGAGGAATTTATATGCGTTGGTACTCCCAAATTGGCACCATGCCCATGAAGTTAAGATATATATAATCAGACAATATAGGGCATTGTTGATGGCGCACAACCAGTAGAGAGATGCAAGTCCCGTTCGGACATTGGTTTTGATGCCAATGTATTCGATGAGAATGGTTGCTAGGAGTGAAAAGCAGAAAGCAATGGCTGCCCACATCGCCCAGAATTTAATTTTATAATGACGTCCTGGTCGTTCGTTGAAACCGGTGTAGTAATAGCTTGCAAAGCCTATACCGGAGACTAAGGTGATTATGAATAGGACGGGAAGGAGTCCGTCAAGTTGTCTCCAAACCAATTCAGCCTGTGCTTTTAGTTGCTCGTTATGAGCAAAGTTTTGCAAAAATTGACCTTTGGAGGGTAGGAGAAAAAAAAGTTTGCTGAAATCCATATTGAATTATTTTTATTTCATTGGTAAGAAGAGATTAGAATGCGGACTGGATTTTCATCGAAAGTATTGAGGCGAGCATTGAAACACCCTTCCAGAAACTTATTAAAGGAGAAGGAACCGGATAAGTCGTTTTCCTGTTCAGCTGTGATCATATTGTTAAAGTTCATGTGATAACGACTGTCAAACGGTTTGTTGGTAAATGTCCATTCGACCACTTCATCATCGAGTGAAATATTATAAACTTTGATGAGATAGTCTGCATAAGACTGACGTTTGAATTCTCCCTTATAGGCATGTTCATCGACTAGATGTTCTTTGTCTGTGAGAAGTACTACGTCAACAGCTGAGCCATAGGTTGATTTGGCTGTAAAACAGTCATTGAGAATATTTGCGTCTACTGCATGCCAAGGATATCCGGTCATGTCTATGCGGACAATGAATGAACATGTGTCAGATACTTCACGATCAAATGTAGTAATCAGATTCTGGGGATACTCAGAGCTAAGCATTCCATTCATTACTTCGTGTATAGAATAGCTGGGGGTATGATAGTTCATGCCCATATCTCCTGACTCAATATAGGAATCAGTGGCTTCGCACCAACGGGCAATGTCATTTCGGACAGCCGCAACATTTTCAGAGTTTCCTATAATGATATAGTAATATGGAGAATTCTCTTCAGCAATCGTGCCATTGGGGTTGAGATATTCAGAACCTGCGCAGACAAACGAGAGGGATATTCCGGGATACATAGCAAGGGCATTACGGATTTGTTCTTGGTATTGTATCAGTTCCGGTGCAGCACTATGTCCCGTTGGGCTATACTTCATGTCTGATACTAGAATTGCGATTTCGTCCTTTTCAGGATGTATATTCCCGATGATGCAATGGAGCATGGCAGGTATGTGGGTCGAAGTATTCGATATGAATGTACCGGCATTCATCTTAGTACGAAAGTTGTTGAGAGAGACGGAGGCGTCAATATCTCCCCCATTTGACATGGTGTTCACTATCCCTGGTGTAATCGGGGAAAGCCCTGAAAACACAGACCATACAGTCTTTTTAAATTTATTTGCTTTATTGGCGCGGAAAAAACCGTTCATACTTCCTGAGGTCTCTATATATAGATTGACGGACTTGGGCAACTTGGGTGAGAAGAGAGTTATTGTAGTGTCTAATGGTGCACCATTGATGTCGAAATAAGGATCCGCTATAGAATTAATGTCTCGACCGCATGAAGAAAGGGCGGTAACGCAGGTTATACCTGTAATACATGCGAATATAGTTTGTGCAATCAGATGTTTCATAGAGAGTACTCCCTAATTGCTCACGATCCTCGATGAGCAGATTTAACAAAAAAGTGCAGGATCTAGTATCATATTCTGCTTGTTCGACTAATTGGGCAACTATCATTTGTTAAGCATACCTGGTTAGTCATTGAATAAATATGATAGGCACTCTTATTAAGTACTGTTACTTCCCTAAATTCTAACGTGTTAGACATATCGAATGTTAAGGTATCTGCAAAGATATGAAGAAATATGACAGGTGCAATTATTTATGTTGAAGAACATAATAATAACTAGTCTTTCGGAATCAGAAGGCTTAGATTCATGATGTTATAAATCAGAGGAGCTATACTGACTGTTATTTTTTGCATACAATATATCATTGAATAAATAAAAAACGCCATATTTGCATATTATATGATTAGTTATGACTAAAAGCACAATGGGCACAAAGTGGCCACGGAAATTAGAACAAAAGATGCAGATAGTAGGAGAACAAATCAAGATGGCCCGACTGCGTAGAAATCTGAGTGTAGCTCAAGTGGCAGAACGAGCTACCTGTTCCCCTCTGACTGTGTCGCGTATAGAAAAAGGTGTTTCAACGGTAGCTATAGGCATTTACCT
>NZ_JAMBLN010000028.1:0-40328 GCF_023337025.1 Mediterranea sp. ET5
TAAGTATAATACTTTGATAGGCTAAGTATAATACTTTGATAGGCTAAGTATAATACTTTGGTATATCAAACTAATTAGTTTGGCGCGTCAAACACTTGTGCTTGTCCGGTCGAAGGCTTGTGTTTGCCTGCTTAAACGCAAATGTCCGGAGAGTGTATCGTTGTGACACACCCTCCGGACATTTTCAATGGTCAATGACGGGGGATTCAATGCATGGTTATCCCTTTCCGGAAACACCTTATTTCAATCCGTGCGCCTTCAGCAGCGGCTCGATGCTGGGTTCGGCTCCGCGGAAGGCTACGTAGAGCTTCATGGGGTCGTCCGAACCACCTTTCTCCAGGATGTTCTGACGGAAAGAGGTAGCAGTGGCCGGGTCGAAGATGCCGTGCTCCATGAATGCCTCGAAGGCGTCAGCCACCAGACGGTCTGCCCACAGGTAACTGTAGTATCCGGCATCATATCCGCCCATGATGTGGTTGTAGTAGGTCGAGCGGTAACGCGGAGCTATTTGCGGGATGAGGCCGATCTTGTCCATGACTTGCTTTTCGAAGGTGGGGATGTCCAGCCCCTCGGTGGAGGTGAGGGTGTGGTATTCCATGTCGAGCAGGGCGGCTGCAAGGCGTTCGGTGATGAGGAAGCCCTGGTTGAACAGCGTCTGTTTCTCGATTTTCGCTATCAGTTCGTCGGGGATGGGCTGACGCGTCTGGTAATGCTTGGCATAGACCTTCAGCACTTCGGGAGCCAGTGCCCAGTTCTCCATGATTTGTGAGGGCAGTTCCACAAAGTCGCGTGCCACGGCAGTGCCCGATGTGCCTTTGTACTGGCAACGGGTGAGCAGTCCGTGCAGGGCATGTCCGAACTCATGGAACAGGGTACACGTCTCGTCGAGCGTCAGCAGGGAGGGCATGTCGTCCGTCGGTTTGGTGAAGCTTGCCACGTTGTAGATGAGCGGACGCGTCTGTCCGTCGGCTTCGCGGAAGTTGCTCATCCAGGCACCGCTGCGCTTTCCGGCACGGGGCATGTAGTCGCGGTAGAAGATGCCGAGCAGGGAGCCGTCGGCGTCCTTCACGACGAAGGTCTTCACGTCGGGGTTATAGACGGGGATGCTGTCGGTCGGTGTGAGGGTGACGCCGTAGAGCTTGTTCACCACATAGCACAGTCCGTTCCATACGTCGTCCTGGCTGAAGTAGGGTTTCACCTCGTCCTCGTTGAGGTCGTACTTCTCCTTGCGGAGCTTCTCGCTGTAGTAGGCCCAGTCCCATGCCTCAAGCTTCTCGCCGCGTCCTTCGCGGTCCATGATGGCTTGCAGCTCGGCAGCTTCGGCTTTCGCGTTGCGGATGGAGTATCCCCAGAGATTGTTCAGGAAGTCCATGACCGTCTCCGGAGTCTTTGCCATGTTGTCGCTCAGCACGTATGCCGCGTGATTCTTGTATCCCAGCAGGTTGGCTTTTTCCAGCCGAAGGGTGAGGATTTGTTTCAGGACCTCCTTGTTGTCGTTCGCGTCGTCGTGGTTTGCCAGGTTGGTGTAAGCCTGATAGATGTCCCGGCGCAGCTCCCGGTTCTGTGCATACTGGAGCAGAGGCAGTCGGCTGGAAGCCTGAAGGGTGAAGACCCATTTGCCTTTCAGCCCTTGTGCTTCCGCTTCCTGGGCAGCTCCGGCAATGACGGCATCGGGCAGTCCGGCGAGGTCTTCCTTCTTGTCGATGACCAGCCGGTAGGCGTTGTTGTCTGCCAGGACGTGGTTGCTGAAGGCGATGGTGAGGGTGGACAGTTGCTGGTTGATTTCACGCAGACGCTTTTGCTTGTCAGCATCGAGCGATGCGCCGGAACGCACGAAGCGCCGGTAGTATTTGTCGAGCAGGTAGTGCTGCTCGGTGTTCAGCTTCAGTGTACCTTCCTCTTCCTGTTCGTGGAGGGCGGCGATGCGTTTGTAGAGGTCGGCATTCAGGTAGATGTTGTCCTGGTGTGCAGCCAGTTGCGGGGCAATCCGGTTCTGGAGCGCTACCAGGCTGTCGTTGGTGTCGGCTTCGGTCAGGGCAAAGAACACGCCACTCACACGGGCGAGTATTTCGCCGCTGTTGTCCAGTGCGAGGATAGTGTTTTCGAACGTCGGGGCTTCCGTGTTCCGGACGATCGAGTCTATTTCCAGATTCTGCTGCTCGATGCCTTTCAGGAAGGCAGGTTCGTAGTGTTCGAAGCGTATCCGGCTGAAGTCCGGCGTAGCATAGGATGTCTGGAACTCGGTCAGGAAGGGGTTGGACGCGGAGTCCTGCTTCTGACCGCATGCACAAATCAGGCAACTCATGGCTGCTGCAATCATTAATGTTTTCATGTGTATGTTTACTTAAGTTTCGCGCGTGCTTCAGTTTTTCGGTTGACAAAATGACAGGAAGAAGTGCCTGCCAACCGCAGTCTGAGCCTGCGAACGTTGAATAATGTACTTAATTCGCCAAATTTAGACGATTGTCTGTGAACGACAAAGCTTTTCGTGAATCTTTTTGGTATACAACCTGAATGTAGGGGCGAGCGGTCTGCTCGCCCGGTCCAATGCACTGTCCAATACACCGTCCAATAAATGTTTAATAACCGTTCAACAACCGTTCAAACGCCTTTCGTACGGTTAATTGTTCAGCGTTATGCGTGGATGTGGGGAAACAATTGGGATTGGACCATGATTGGACCGGGCGAGCAGACCGCTCGCCCCCTACATTTTTGATTGGGCAGGTTCTGTCACTCCTTTCCCGAATGTGTGAACGCATGTGTGAACGCAAACGGGGTTTTTTGCTTGCCTCTTTTTCACCATCCGCATACCTTTGCAGTGTGTTCAGGGAGGAAAGGCGAACGCCGGCACGTCTCCCTCCCCCGACACACGTGAAAGAATCAACCAAGTCTAACTAATCTCTTGACGGAGTTCCGTATCCGTCCAGCCATCCGTTGACAAGGGAACCGGGCGACGCGTCTGTCTGCCGTGGATGTTGTGATATTCACTTGTCAATCCTGACCGGAGCCTGCGGAAGTACCGTCAGTCTAAACTGAAACGCCATGAAAGAAGAAAAGAAAAACATCTGGAGCCTCGTGCTCAAAGTAGTCATTGCCGTAGCATCTGCCATCGCCGGCGCGTTGGGTATCAGCGCATGCAGATGATGCCAGCAGACGGCTGACCTTCATCGGGAGAACAATCCTCTCCCCCTCCCTTACTCTTTTTTTTACCCAAATCGGTCCTTAGACATACATTGAGTAATGACTTCTTTGGGTTTAACAGACTAGCCCGGGCAGGCAGCAGCAAGTGCTTGTCCTGTCCGGACTATGCCTTTTTCCAAACCTAAAAACAAAGATTGAACCATGAAAAAGATACTATATCTACTTCTAACCCTGTTTGGATGTACTCTTTTAGCCAACGGTCAGGACTTCAAACCCGGACAGCAGGCACAAGGCATCCTGGAAAGTAAAAACGTGACAGTCGACCATGCCACAGGCACCTTCCATTACCGTGTTCCACTCTACACTCTGAAGTCGGGCGCATTCGAGCTCCCCGTCACCCTTGATTACACCGCACGCGGCGTCCGCGTGGATGACCTGCCCGGTCCCGTGGGCTATAACTGGACACTCAACACCGGCGGCGTGGTGACACGCACTGTGCGAGGAGGAATGGCGGATGAACTGTCTGACGGTTATGCCCATTCGGAGAACGCCATCACTCCTCTGTGGGACGATGTGACGAACGTCAACCTGCATCGCCGCGACGGTGAAAGCGACATCTTCACGGCTGTCTTCAACGGGCGGAGCGTGAACTTCCTCATCCGTAAGAAGGCAAACGGTACTCTTTATGCCGAACCGCTGGAACTGACAGCGGTCAAGATAGAACCTGTTTCCGACTGGTCCGGCATCAGCGCGTGGACCGTAACCGACGAAATGGGGAACCGGTACTTGTTTGAGGAGCGGGAACAGACCGTCAATCTCAATTTGGAAGAAAATATCAGTTTCAACGGACTCCGTAACTATACATACACTTCAGCCTGGTATCTAAGCCGCATCGAACCTCTAAATGCCGAACCCATCACATTCATTTATAAAACATGGCAGCCTGGAGAGAAAGTCAATGCACACTTAGATTATCACCATCAAAATATATGGACTGGCGTCTGGTATAAATACGGACGTAAAATAGTAGAATATCCCTTTGATTTCCAAAAATACAAGGAGGATTTTGACAAAGCATTAGCACACGCACAGGAAGTACTTAAAGAACCATTTTATGAATCTTTATACCAAGCCTACTGCAATAATCTTATAAACAGCCATAATTGGATTAATGCACCTACATTCAAAGCAGAAGATCCGTTCGTGCAATATAATAAGCGTACACTTGGCATCATTGCAGACCTGCGTAATGTCAGCATGGCTTCATCCCAACTATTAAATTCATTAGAATCCATGATCAACACTTATCAAAATTCCGGCAGACCCCAAGGTGCTGTGGTTGCATCCTACTTAAAACAAGCTAAAAGTTATGTTTATCGCTGTCTGAATGAAAAAAATATGATTAGTGAAAAATACAGTAGCAACAGCATGTCGTATGAGATTTATACACCTATACTAAAAGAAATACATTGTATGAACTCAAAGCTAGTATTCCAGCATCAAAGTAATAGTCTACAGTACCCGAACAGATTGACCAATATCATACTATACAGCCTGTTCAATAATACCCAGATTTCGGAAATAACACTCCAAAATGATTGGGTCAGTTCCTACAGTCAAGAAGGAGGACTGCTTCTCTATAAGTTGTCTTTCAAAGATAAAAATGGTCAGGAATATCAACAAATGAAATTCGACTATTTCTATAATAATGTATCACTCACCTATGACCCATGGGGATATTACAAACAAAATAGTGATGATTGGAAACTTTATAAATTGGAAATAGACCCGGTATACAATAAAAGATTTTCATTAAAGAGCATTACTTTACCCCAAGGAGGTCTCATTCAGTTAGATTATGAACCTAACACCATCAGTTACTATCCGGCTACAGCCGACAGAAAAACGTACGGTGGTATCAGACTGGCTTCTATTGTACTGCAATCTTCTAAAGAGGCAGCTGCTGACAGTATCTCTTATTCCTATCCTTCAGACGGAACAATTGTTTATAATGACTACAGCAATAGTGAACGTATAAATTACCAACTATTTAGTGATTATGTAACATATAGCAGGGTAAAATATAAAGGTTGTGCCTTTACCAATACTGGTAACAACGGCCTGTATTATCGTCATGTCATAGAAACAATTCATGGAAAAGGCAGCACTTCTTACCTATTTCACGTTCCATATTATGCCAACAGCATACGGAGTTCTTATACCTTTTGGATGAATGGCCTCCCCCTAGCTATTGCGACTTATGACAAAGACGGACATATACGTAACTTGAAGAAAAATATCTATTATGCAGACTTTTCTAATCCGATGGTCCTCACCGGCATCCGCCTGATGAAGAACACAGCCTTCTTTGTTCCGGCAGATTCAGCTAGAAACTATTTAAAGATTCTACCTCAACTACAAGTCTTTGAACACTACTTAAATAAAGAATATCTAGAGCAACATTATAAAAGCATGACGGCTATTGGCCTGGGAGATGGTAAGGTTTTAAATCCATACCAAGATTTATATGTACCTAATATCCTTCCACGTATAAACGTCGTTATACCTAGTCGTCAATATAATTTATATTACGGTGGTGTTACTCTGCTGCAAAAACAACAAGAATTTATCTTTGAAAATAATATGACCGATAGCATCAGTATAAACGATTTTTATAATTTGACAAGCGGAAGCCCCTATAAGGACATCAGCTACGAATATGATACGACATCGTTCTCAGTGCATCCCATCAAGACCTCTGAGAAGATATCGGGAGATGACACTCGTACCATCATTCAATTACGAGTAGCCAATATGAACACAAACAACGACATCATCGAAAAAATGAAAAGACTAAACGTACTCAATCCTATTGTAAAAGAAGCAAAAATAAGAAACAATACATTATTGGAAGAACAAATCACTTTCTATGAGGTTGTTCAAGCCGATTCATGTACATACGTTGGACAGACATCCCAATATTGTTATACTCCAAAAATTCCAATGTATTATCAACCGGACAATACGAAATGGTTTACGTTTGACTCTATCAGTTATAAGTCTTCATTTAAAATAAAGAATGACAGGCATTATCAGAGCTATGTCCCCATTGAGAAAGATGAACGTTCACAACATAAAGTCTTCCGTTACTCAGAATTAAGTGGCAACCGTATTTTGGAAGCCGAAAATGTATCTAGCAGAAATGTTGCTGCATGTGATATAACTCCTATCAAGTTCAAAGAAAACATTCTATTAAATGTAAAATCTTTCTTGTCTACCCCCAATTATCAAGTATTAAAACACTTTTGGCAAGGGTATCAAAAGATGGACAAACAAAAATATGGTCAGAACTTTGTCACATATACAAAGTCTAACGGACATGCTTATGTAATCCGCATGCTTGAACTAATGACAACATCCAGTCTGCGTATTGACTTGACTGAAGTGATGACTATTTCAGATAGTTTAAGAACTAATCCAGACCATATTCTCCTATTTTGCAACCAATATAAGCCGATCATATCAAATGATTCTGCATTTCATGGAATAAATTTCTACGACTTTCAACGTTCCATTCAAGTTTTAAAAACTTATGGACTGCTAGTATGTCCTTATTCCTATTGGGTGGATCTTCTCAAGGTGACTGTTAAACCTGATAAAGCAAAAAAGTGGAGTATCTATGTGCTGGATAGGAAGCATGCCGGCATAAAATACAAAATCACCTCTTCTAACAATGAATATATAGAGGTATTAAAACCCTCTTCAAATGGCTTTATGGATTACTACGAACTTGATACATCTAAATATAATGACGTATCCTCCATTGAAGTCGAATGTGCACCTTCTGCCTGGTATATTGCAATTTTACCTCAACATACAAGTTTCCAAGCCGCTGCCTATAATGATGATGGAACTGTTGCGGTAAAATTTGATCAAACCAGTAAAGCCGAAATTTATGAATATGATCCAGCTGGAAGAATCATCCGAATTATGAACCAACGTGGAGAGACATTAAAGACCTATGAATATAATAACTTTAAACAACAGTAAATAACATGAACCGAATATATACAATCTTCGCTTTCTTGTCCTATGCATATTGGGCTATAGGACAGAACACCCATACAAACTTGGATGTTGATTTATCACATCCATTTAAGATAGAACATACATATTTGTCGACTGACACAACCAAATATATTGTAGACATCACCTACTTCGACGGCTTCAACCGCCCGCTTCAGGAGATTCAGGTGGATGGTTCTGCCAGCACACAGAGTGACCTGGTTACCCCACATGTCTATGCAGCCTTCGGACAAGAAGAGAAGAAGTATCTCCCCTTCGTGAAGCAACACAACTCGGGTGCCTTCGTCACCGATGCACTGAATGTAATCAACTGGAACACTTACGGCACAGACGAAATGGCTTACGCCTTCAGCCAGACCGACTACGAAGCATCGCCCCTGAACCGAATCCTCAAACAGACGGGTGAAGGACAGGCCTGGCACACCCGGGAAAAAGGCATTACGTATGCCTATGCGCTGAATGCCGCCAACGAGGTGCGCCGCTATGCGGTCTCTGCCGATGGTACACTGACGCGCAACGGATTTTATGATGCCGGAACTCTGCAAGCGGTGACCACGACCGACGAGGACGGACACACCAGTACGACTTACACCGACAACCTGGGACGGGAAGTCCTGCTCCTTCAGACAGACGGAAAAACCCGCCTGGAAACCTACAAAGTGTATGACGGACGCGGACTGCTCCGCTGGGTACTTTCGCCCGAAGCCGTGGCACAACTCGGCGAAGGAACGGATGCCGCCGTGCTCGAACGCCTCGCCTATTACTATGAATATGATGGACTGAAACGCATGAAAACGAAACGTATGCCAGGTTGCAAGCCTATCTATATGATCTACGATTGCCGGGATCGTATGGTACTCAGCCAGGACGGGAACGAACGAAATAAGGACCCACGTATATGGAGTTATACAAAATATGATGCACAAGGTCGGATCATAGAAACTGGAGAAATTACTCTTGATGCTTCACAGGACCGTGAAGCACTCCAGACAGCCGCAGACCAGATGGAGAACTACCTTCCCACAGGTATACATAGCGCCTTGCAGCACACACACTACGACAGTTACGGCTCCTATACACACCAGTTTATGCCTACTGAAGGATTTGCAACTACCTATAATGCACATCCTATAGGTCAGGTGACAAGCGTACGTTCGCGTAAACTCGGCACGGACGAATGGCAGACCATCACGACCTATTATGACGACCATGCGCGCCCCGTGCAGGTGGTCAGCGACGAGACAGGAGGTGGACTCCTCCGTATCTGCACTGCCTATGACTTCGTGGGCAATGTCATCCGTACACGCGAACAACATGCCGACGGGTCGTTCATCGAGACCAACCGGACCTATGACAGACGCAGCCGTCTGCTCACGACCTCTACCACCAAGGACGGAGGCACACCGGCAGTTATCACCTACACGTATGACGAACTGGGACGTCTCGTTGCCAAGAAATACGGAAACACCACGGAACAGCTGCGCTACAACATCCGCGGATGGCTGACAGCCAAGGAGAGTGCTCCCTTCAAGATGCAGCTGCACTATGAAAGACCCCTCGCCGGGACGGCACCCTGCTACAACGGCAACATTAGCGAGTGGACATGGACACACGAGGGGCATGCAACCCTGATGTATGGCTTCGCCTACGACGGATTCAGCCGGCTGGCATCCGCCACCCAGAAGCAGAGGGACGGACTGACGTGGACCACTCCGGCAGCATCTTTCACGGAGAAGGGCATCACCTACGACCGGAACGGCAACATCCGTACCCTGCAACGCACAGCCTGCGGCAAGCTGGTGGACGACCTGCTCTATGCCTACTCCGGCAACCGACTGACAGCACTGAGCGAACAGGTACGCACCTCGCAGCAGGGAGATGTCTACCAACCGGGCAATGCTGCAGCAGGAAGCTACGAGTATGATTTCAACGGAAATCTCACAAAAGATTCCCGGAAAGCTTTGTCGTTCACATACAATCGTCTAAATTTGACGGACGAAGTGAAGCAGGGCGGAGTGCTGAAGGCACGCTACCAATACCTGACCGACGGCACCAAGCTCAGCGTACGCGACGGAAGCGGAAAGAACGGATACGACTATGCCGGCAGCTTCATCTACAAAGTAGCAGACGGGAAGCGTGAGTTCGACCGTGCCATCGTGGGAGACGTGCAGTTCACTTCGCAAGGGACAAGGTATGCCCTGACCGACCAGTTGGGAAGCATCCGTGCACTGATTGACGACAAGGGGAAAGTCGTACAGCAAAACGACTTCTATCCTTTCGGAGCCAAGGCAGAGCGCGATGGATTGGCGCAAGCCGAGGACAACCGCTTCCTCTTCAGCGGCAAGGAATGCCAGGCGTTGATTGACTTGAATGCGTACGACTTCGGTGCGAGAATGTATGATGCGTCGTTGGGAAGATGGACGGCAGTGGATCCCTTGGCGGAGAAGTATACCAATCTTTCACCGTACAACTACTGCATCAACAATCCGTTGGTGATTGTGGATCCGGATGGGAAAGATGTAATGATTACGATTGTTGGAAATACCATTACGATCACGGCAATCATTTTCATCTATGGACACTTGGCTACTGAGAAACTTGCTAGTTTATACATGGAAAACATCCAAAATGTATGGGGACTTCTCACGTCTTACAACTTTGAAGGTATGGATTACAAAATAGACTGGCAAGTAAATGTAATCTTCAGACCAGATATCAGTGAGGATGTTGAAAAGGACGACTTAAAATATGATGGTAAAACCAACTATATGAAAGTCTTAGAGGGAAATAAAGGCTCCTCAGTAACAGATTCACAATTTGGTGATATACGATTTACCGAATCATCTGAAAATGCTATGTCTCATGAATTTGGTCACATGATGGGACTGAAAGACAGATATAAAGATGGGGGAGCCCCGGTATCACCGGAATGGAACTTCAATATCATGCATGATATAAAAGGTGCGGCTGATAAACAAAATATGGATTTCATCTTAACACCTGTACTGCAAATAGATAAACAATTGAACTTGCATAGACAGAGCGTACGCCCCAATCCAAATACCCCTTGGAATAATGGAGTACCTAGAACGGTGTACCATATTAATAAGAAAAATAGAGAATTATGAAACATAAAAAACTTCTTATCCTCTTATTCCTATTCCTTCTCGCAGGAGGAATAGGGATAAACCGGCTCTGTCAAAAGACAGCTCCTGAAGAACAACCACCCAAACAGAAGCAACTGTATCCGCCGTTTGTGTACAAACCGGATTCTGCCACAAGAGCAAGATGGGAAAAGTTGAATCCGAAAGAACAGGAAGAACTGGAAATCCGTAAATTTGAAGACTATATGTCCGACTTTGACTCCAGAAAATTCACATTGGATGAGCCCAATATTGTACTGGATCCCAATCCTATGAGTAAACTAAAGGGGTACAAACGATATAAAGAATGGGAAGACTATAAATATGATCCAGACCATATATTATATCCGGGAATGCATATCCACGGTATGACCAAAGAACAAGTCTTGGAAAAATATAAAGATAATAGAATGGTAAGCTATGGTGATACTGATACATTACGATATGGAATACTCATAAGTTCCGGAAGCGTTCTTCCCAAAATAAGATTCATGGTATCAGACTTGCATTATGCAGAAATCAGTTCATGTTCATGGTTATTTATACGAGAACCATATCCACTTTTACGGACTGTCTACTTCATTAGAGATGGCAACGTGCAACGAGCATGCTGGGGATATGAAATCAATCGATTCAGAATCGACATGATGGATCTTCCCACAATACCCTAACGATAGAAAGGTTGTACTGCACACCATGTCGCAGTGCAACCTTTCTTCTTTAAGCTGCCTTCTCCAAAAAGATTCCCGGAAAGCTTTGTCGTTCACATACAATCGTCTAAATTTGAGGAGCGAAGGTAAAACCACAGCCTCGTGCTAAACGATAACTATGAAAAAAGGTAACAAGCTAAGTATCATCCTGACAACAGGCGCAACCATTCTGCTGCTTTCAGTCTTTTCCCTTGCACCCAGTCAAGAGGACAAGATTACGTGGGGAGGAGAATATCCACCTCCACCGAAAGAACTGACTTGGAAAGAAAAGTGGAAACGCTCAAAGTTGCACCCCATAAAGCAAGATCTCTTAAATAGACTGGAACATTGCAAGTACCATTCCTATTTGCTAAGACTCTATGAGGATGAGTATACGAAGAAAATGCGTGAACCCATTATTCGTTTCGATAAGGACCCTTATAGCAAGCTCCGTAGGCTCAACTACTATGAAAGCTACGATCAACCGCACGAATACTGGGACACCTATGTTTTAAGTGACGGACTGGACACACACGGGGAAACATTGGAGGACTTAATACAAAAATATGCCAAGCATAAACTTGTCACACATGAAGTCGATACGTTTCGCTTTGGGTGTTCCATAAACGAAGGATATGGAAATCAAGAAGTAAACTATATGCTGTCAAAGATCCATTATGCTGAGGTACACACCTATGTCTGGCATGTAGAGCCGAACTTAAGAAGGACTATATTGTTCCTGAATGACAATGGAGTACTGCGATCATTCTGGGGATATCAAGTGGAACAAGACGGATGTCTTAACGATTATCCAGAATTACTGTATGGAATTTATCTAGATGAAGATGAAGAGGATTACCTGTTGTCTCCATATTTTGTAAAATAGAAGGAAAGATAGATTACAAACGGTGAAAGCTCTGTATAGAAAGGTTGTACTGCACACCATGTCGCAGTGCAACCTTTCTTCTTTGGGCTGTCTTCCCAAAAAGATTCCCGAAAAGCTTTGTTGTTCACTGGCAATCGTCTAAATTTGAGGAGCGAAGAAATAAAAGCCAAACGGTTAAAACAAGATAACCATGAAAAAAAGAACGATTTTCCTCGCCATTGCTACCGTACTTCTTCTTCTCGCAGGAGGAATAGGGATAAGCCGGCTCTTTCAAAAGACAGTTCCTGAAGAACAACCACCCAAACAGAAGCAACTGTATCCGCCATTTGTGTACAAACCGGATTCTGCCACAAGAGCAAGATGGGAAAAGTTGGATCCGAAAGAACAGGAAGAACTGGAAATCCGTAAATTTGAAGACTATATGTCCGACTTTGACTCCAGGGAATTCACATTGGATGAGCCCAATATCGTGTTGGAACCTAACCCAATGGCTAAGTTAAAAGGATATGAAGAGTATAAAGCATACGAAGATTATAAATATCCATTTGACTATATATGGTATCCGGGAATGCACATTCACGGTATGACTAAAGAGCAAGTCTTGGAAAAATATAAAGATAATAGAATGGTAAGCTATGGTGAGGCTGACACATTCCGATATGGAATACATATAGAGCATAAACTTTATTTTCCCTTCATAGCATTCATGGTATCAGACTTGCATTATGCAGAAATCAGTCGTTGTTTTTGGTATTTTAGACGGCAAGGATACCCAATCACGCGAGTTGTCTACTTCATTAGAGATGGCAATGTGCAACGAGCATGCTTTGGATATGAAATTAATCTATCAAAATATACGTTAGATTAACCCCTGCCATCCTAGAAATAGAAAAACAGCTTTCCTCAAGACACTGCTGTCAATGTTGATGATCTTCCTCACTAATTGAATCAACGGTAAAAACAAGAGCCCCATGAAAAACAGAATGATTTTCCTCGCCATTGCTGTTGTACTTCTCCTTCTTGCAGGAGGAATAGGAATAAACCGACCTTGCCAAAAGATAATTCCTAGAGAACAACCACCCAAACGAAAACAACTGTATCCACCGTTTGTATACAAACCGGATTCTGTCGAAAGAGCAAGATGGGAAAAGTTGGACCCTAGAGAACAGGAGGAACTGGAATTTTATGCATTTGAATACTATAAATATTACTATTCTGAGCATTCAGATAGATTCACATTGGATGAACCCAATATCACGCTGGATCCCAATCCTATGGCTAAACTAAAAGGGCATACGAGATATAAAGATTCTGAAGACTATAAATATCCGCCTGACAGTATTTTGTATCCGGGAATGCACATTCACGGCATGACCAAAGAACAGGTCTTGGAAAAATACAAAGACAATCGAGTGACAAGCTATAAGGCTGACACATTCCGATATGGAATACATATAAGCCCCGGAAGTTATCTTCCCAAAATAGAATTCATGGTCTCAGACCTACATTATGCAGAAATCAGTTTTTGTTCATGGCGTTTTAGACTGCAAGGCTATCGATATCCTATCATACGGTATGTCTACTTCATCAGAGATGGCGATGTGCAACGAGCATTCTGGGGATATGAGATTAACCCATTAAAATGCGCAATAGATAATTCCAAGATACCTTAGAAACAGAAAGGTTGTACTGCACACCATGTCGCAGTGCAACCTTTCTTATTTAAGCTGCCTTCCCAAAAAGATTCCCGAAAAGCTTTGTCGTTCACAGACAATCGTCTAAATTTGAGGAGCGAAGGAAAAACCACAGCCTCGTGCTAAACGATAACTATGAAAAAAGGTAACAAGCTAAGTATCATCCTGACAGCAGGCACAACGATCCTGCTGCTTGCAGTCTTTTCACTTGCCCCCAGTCAAGAGGACAAGATTACGTGGGGAGGAGAATATCCACCTCCACCAAAAGAGCTGACCTGGAAAGAAAAGTGGAAACGCTCAAAGTTGCACCCCATAAAGCAAGATCTCTTAAATAGACTGGAACATTGCAAGTACCATTCCTATTTGCTAAGACTCTATGAGGATGAGTATACGAAGAAAATGCGTGAACCCATTATCCGCCTCGATAAGGATCCTTACAGCAAGCTCCGTAGGCTCAACTACTATGAAAGCTACGATCAACCGCATAAATACTGGGACACCTATGTTTTAAGTGACGGACTGGACACACACGGGGAAACATTGGAGGACTTAATACAAAAATATGCCAAGCATAAACTTGTCACACATGAAGTCGATACGTTTCGCTTTGGGTGTTCCATAAACGAAGGATATGGAGATCAAGAAGTAAACTATATGCTGTCAAAGATCCATTATGCTGAGGTACACACCTATGTCTGGCATGTAGAGCCGAACTTAAGAAGGACTATATTGTTCCTGAATGACAATGGAGTACTGCGATCATTCTGGGGATATCAAGTGGAACAAGACGGATGTCTTAACGATTATCCAGAATTACTGTATGGAATTTATCTAGATGAAGATGAAGAGGATTACCTGTTGTCATTTCATCCAATCAAAACGTAGGGGCGAGCGGTCTGCTCGCCCGGTCCAATCATGGTCCAATCTTAATTGTTTCCCCACATCCCCACATAACGATGAACAATTAACCGTACGAAAGGCGTTTGAACAGTTGTTGAACGGTCATTGAAAATTTATTGGATGGTGTATTGGACGTTGCATTGGACCGGGCGAGCAGACCGCTCGCCCCTACATTCAGGTTGTATACAGCTGCCTTCCTAAAAAGATTCCCGAAAAACTTTGTCGTTCACATACAATCGTCTAAATTTGACCGAATGAAAACATCTCACATCTTCTGCAGACGAACTGAACGCCTCTCATAGGGGTATCATTCGTTGAGTATCACTTCTGACACTTTTAATCATGATACGAACCTTATTAAACCTATTCTTAACGACAGTATTATTGACGGAAGGATGCAGCAAACCAGCATCTACATCCATTGCCCGTCCCACCAAGGATGACATGACACAAAGCTCTCGTCCAGACAAGATACGAAAGAAGCTTGACTCTGTGCGGGTAAAGTTTTATACTTGTTTCATAATGGGGCTCACATCCCTTACGCGTGAAGAACTGATTAACAAACCGGTAGATTCATTCCTTCCCATCCTTCCTGACCATCCGAAAGGGAACGAAACGGTGGATATGAGGCTTCCGGAAAACAGAATACCGGAGGTTATCGATACGCTTATCACCACTCCACATGTTCTGGATGAGCTTTCAGCTGCCATGCAGACTGTGAAGACTAACTCCCCGGGACCGTACCCGTATGAGGACGTCAGGATGACAGCGTGGTTCTACTACCGGAATCATACCGTGGACATTATAGACTATCATGGGACTTATCTGGAAGACTTCACACTGAACGGGCAGGAGGGCAAAGAGAATGACCAGCTGACCTATTTGTTGCGGCAGCATTCCGGTTTCTATTGGTTTCATAATCTTTTCCACCTGACTTACATGCACGAGTTGTATAACATCAGCTTTCCTCAAGACACTGTTGTCAATGCCGATGGCGTCCGGCTATATTACGGAAAACTTTATCAAGCAAAATATTATGAGGATACGTTCAATTATGATTTTATACCGCTTCCCTATCTGAAAATAGAATATCCGGGTCAATGAAGCGTCTGTGAAATATAGTTATAATAGTAGAAAGGGGAAGATAAGCCACCTCCTGATGGAGATACGCTTATCTCCCTCCCCTTATTTAAGCCAAACGGTGAAAACAAGATAACCATGAAAAAAAGAACGATATATCCCATTGATTATCCCCTGGTATAAATGAACGATATGGAAACAAAGAATGGACTAAACTACAAACTGGAGTCTTTGGACGGACTTCGACTCACGATTTACGAACAACCAAACTCCAAACTTATCTATATCCCTTTGGTTATAGGAGTAGTCATATTAATGATTCCAATAATCATTTTTCCATTTATCGTGGCTGAAGATAGGGGAGTTCCCTTAGGTTTTGTCATAACATGTGTCATTGCCCTACTGACTGGTGGGTATCTGCTAAGAATGTATCTGTGGAACGCCTACGGCAGTGAAGTATTCATAATCAAACAGAATACATTTTCCACCTATTATGACTATAAATTCTTCAAGGACAATGTACGCACTTTCAGCTTCCAATCAGTAGCGACCCATGGCATAGAGGATGAGAAAAACACTTCCGGTAGTGAAATGATAGCTTTTTGCATTGATGAACAGACTTTTTCCTCAAGAGAAGCTATTCCCATAGACGTTATTACGCAAATAGCAAAAATCTTGAAGCAGTCATCATGTTACTGACAAAGCTTCTGTATAGAAAGGTTGTACTGCACATCATGTCGCAGTGCAACCTTTCTTATTTGAGTTGCCTTTCCAAAAAGATTCCCAGAAAGCTTTGTCGTTCACATACAATCGTCTAAATTTGGCCGAATGAGAACATTTCACATTTTCTGCAGCCTGTGCCTTCTGTTGTTTGGTACGTCCGCATGCCACCGGATGCCATCCGACAGTCCCCTCCTGATGAGGGCGCAGGGGTATGCCATGTCCGATTCCACCTACAGCTTTGCACCTTGGCTGGCACAACTCATCGACTCTTTCGTTGCACAACATCCGAACCTGAACTATGACATCTTTATCAACAAGATTGACGAAGATACCTTGCAACTGGCACTGCAAGGGACGGTCACAATGCGAATGGAAGGAGAACGCGCATGCTATGAACTGCATCCGCTGACTGTATACAAAAGCGGAAATATGTCTGTCAACGTCTACAGCGGAGCGGAAATGTTCCTCGTTCCCCGTGCAGACTCTCTACTGCCTGAAAAAGGCGACTATTATCCAACGGCACGCAGGGAAGCCTTCTGTCTCATCTATGTCTATGACGACAGTCTACACTTCTTCCGGGACTGGAGAGAGGCAGATATCTATCCCTTTACTGAACATCGTATGAACGTATGGCAACCTGACGATGATGAAACAACTGACTGACTTTCTGAAAACATGCCTGCTCCTGCTGCTGGCGATAACTGTCTCGTGCAGACCTGTCCCCGAAAAGGAGCCTCAACCGATATACACGTTCCAGCAGTCCTTCCACCCGTCGATAGAGGCGGTTGTAGACTCATTCACGGCACGCTATCCTGCCACTTATACGGAACTGCACATCAACAAGGTCTGTGGCGCACGGGTATTCTTTGCCCTGCTCTACAGCGGTGAATCTCCCTTGTCAACCGTTCCTGCATGCATAAAGGCATCCACCTTCGACGGAACGGTCGTCAGTGTGTATTCGGGATTGGAGGACGTCTGCGTCCGGCATGACAGCCTGCCTCCCGTCCACGTCGATGAACAGCTCATACGGAAAGGACACTTCTGGCTGATCAAGCATGATTGGAGGAATGTGCTGCAAATCCGTGAGGCGGATGCCCGTCTGCGTTCTCCCTTCGTACCTACACCGGGATTCATTTCTGCAGACGAACTGAACACCCACATCATGATGGACAGCATCAAACGTTATGACGACCTGCATCATAGGGGCATCATTTATTGAGTATCAGCTTTCCATCGTAAAGACCGTTCCTTTTGGCAACAGCAAACCGGGGCTCACCCCTTCCGTCGGGCACGCAGATACTCCACAATGCCGGGGATGAGGGAGATGATGATGATGGCGACGATGACCAGCTTCAGGTTCTCCTGGATGAACGGCTGGTTGCCGAAGAGATAGCCCGCATAGAGGAATGAGGCGACCCAGAGAAGGCCTCCCGTGAGGTTGTAGAGCATGAAGTAGGTGTAGTGCATCCGTCCCATGCCTGCCACGAAAGGAGCGAAGGTACGGACAATGGGGACGAAGCGGGCGAGGATGATGGTCTTTCCACCATACTTCTTATAGAACTCATGTGTCTTGTCGAGATAGCTCTGCTTGAAGATTTTGGAGTCCGGGTTGCTGAAGAGCTTCTTGCCAAAGAAGTGCCCGATGGCGTAGTTGCACGAGTCGCCCAGCACGGCGGCGGCAAAGAGCACGAGTGCCAGCAGGTGCACGCTCAGCGGCATGTCAGGCTGGGCGGCAATGGCTCCGCCGACGAAGAGGAGGGAGTCTCCCGGGAGGAAAGGGGTGACCACGAGTCCGGTCTCGCAGAAGATGATGAGGAACAGGATGGCGTAGGTCCACTCATGGTAGTCGCGCACCATCTCGACCATGTGCTGGTCGATGTGGAGGAGGAAGTCGATGATAAATTCCATAGGGTTGTGTGATGTGTTTGTGTGTACGGGCTCCGGGGAGCTTCCGGGGACAAAGATACGCATTTCAGCGGAATATCTGCAAGGGGTAGAGGGAGGAGAAGCCGCCGCCTCTTTCCGCACACAAAAAAAAATAGACCCATCTTCACAGACAGGTCTATTCTATTATAAACTTTTGTTTTAACAAAGCACAAGATTCCTCTTGTGTTTATCGTGGTCGGGCCGAAGCCCGTTGACGGTCAAGAAGGTCATTCAGCCAGCGGGTCGAATGTTCCGTCGGCACCACCATGGTTGTGGTCGCCCCAACCGATGGTCTGTTCCACAGCGGGGTTCTGGCTCATGGCACTCTGTGCCAAGCCCAGGAAGTAGTAGTTCGGTTGGTATTGGAAGTAAAGCTCGCTGTGGTTCGAGTCGTATGAGTCGCCCTTCTTCTTCTTATACGTCAGGTATTTCGTATAGAAAGCCTTCAGCGCCTCCTGCTGGTCGGCAACCGGTTGGCGCAAGTCCATCACGGCTGCGGCACGTTCACCTGAGTTTACTGTTCCGTCTGTACCATAAGCAATGCCGCAGAGCGGGTCGGGGTTGTTGTCGCCCACGTAGCTGTCGCCGTTCGGATAGTCACGTCCGCCCAAGCCGTCGTTGTAGTCGTTGCTGACGCGGAACTCCATGTTCTCACGACGTTGGCCGTTCATGGCGCGATAGCCTAGCCAGGTACAGGTGTTGCCGTTCCATCCGGTGAGCTTCCACGATGCCTTCAGGGCTTCCTGACCCTGACCGCCGTCGAACAGCATCCAGCGGCGCATGTCGTCGAAACGTTTGCCCTCGAAGGCAAGCTCGATCTGGCGCTCATAGAGCACAGCCGACATACAGGCTGCCTGGTCGCTGCTCAGCGTAGCGTCCAGTCCGCAGTCGCCCGTGTAGCCCACACGGCGGCGGATTTCCTTCAGGATTTCCACGGCCTCGTCCATGTGTCCTGCACCGCAGGCAGCTTCAGCCAGGTTGAGCTTCACCTCGGTGTAGCGCAGTTCCATCCACGGAGCTGCCGAACGGCCGAAGTGGCGGTCGTCGCTCCACTCATAGAGCGGGCTGTTGTTGACGTCGTAGTCATCCGAACGCTTGCGCACGTAGATGCCCTTGGCATTGCTCATCAGGCCGTCGGGACCGAAGTTCGTGTTCGACTCCACGTTGTCGCGGTCTTCAACGGAAGCGTACCATACGTAGTTCCACAGCACGTAGTCCGGACCGTTGTAGGGGTACATGTTGTCGGCGTTACGCGGGTCGTTGGCGAAGGCCCAGCGTACGCCCGGGAAGGCGAAGGTGCGGTAGAAGCGCGGGTCGCGGTTCATGAACGGTGCGTTCTGTTCGTAGGCATAGACCGACGGACTGAGCTTGCTGTAGGTGCTGTTGCTCGGACGCTTGCCGTCTGCCATGGGGAACATGCTGATAATCATTTCCGACGGGGTCTTGCCGCCTCCGCCTTGTGCGTTTGACGGACGGATGCCGCTCTCCCAGGCATTGTTGCGTGCATAGTCGGGCACGCCGCCGGGGTTGATGGTGTTGTAGAGCGTCACGAGGACGGCTTCCTTGCTCCGCTTGTTGCCTGCCGGACTGAAGATGCGTGCCCAGTTGGCTGCATTGGTCTCGTAGGTCGTCTCCTCATAGCCGTAGCCGCAGCCCTCGATGACGGGCAGTGCCTCCTTCATGAAGGTGTAGGCGTCCTGCCAGCGTTGCTGGTCGTTGGCGCGGTTGAAGAGCGGGCTTGCCCAGAGCAGGAGCAGACGTCCCTTCAGCGCGAGTGCCGTACCGGTGGTCACACGTCCGTAGTTGGAGTCTTCCCATCCGCCGTTGGCTGTGGCGGGCGTCAGCAGTTCGGCTGCCAGGTCGAGGTCGGAGATGATGAAGTCGATGGTTGCCTTTGTCGACGAACGTGGCGTCTGTGAGTCAGCCACGGGGTCCTGCACCTCGGTGATGATGGGCACACCGCCGTACCACTTCACGAGGTTGTAGTAGCACCATGCACGCCAGAAGTAGACTTGTCCGAGGAGCTGGTCCTTGTCCTCCTGGGGGATGTTGCCGTTCGTCAGTCCGCGGATGACGTCGTTACAGTTGCGGATGCGTCCCCAAACGGACTCGCGGATGTTGTTCGACTGGTTCTGGAAGTAGTCGGGCACGGTGTTCGCACCGCTGAGGTAGGTCAGCTTGTTCTGCGGGTCGTTGAACTTGTCGAAGCCGCTGTACTCCTCCGTACACTTCGAGAGCAGGTCGGCAGAGCCGCTGGAGGGATATTTCCAGTTGGGACCGTCCAGTGTCGGCTGGCAGAACCAGTAGATGTCGCTCACACGTCCGGTGGCTCCGCTGACGTAGTTGTAGACGTCCTCGCTCACCTGGTCGTAGTTCTTCTTGTCCTGGAGGAACTGGTCGCTGCACGCTGTGAGGGCGGCAGAGGCGGTCAGGGCAAGGGCAAATAGTTTTATCGTTGTTCTTTTCATTGTCGTTCGGTTAATGTGTTTTTAGAATGAGATGTTGATACCCACGGTGAACTTGCGCAGTGAGGGATAGCTGTCGAAGCTGCTCATCGGGTCCATGAAGTTGTCAGGATAGGGGTTGTAGAGGCTCAACAGGTTCTGTCCCGTCACGTTGAAGCGGCAGCTCTGGATGCCGAGCATCTTGGTGACGCTCGACGGCAGTGCGTAGGCGAGTGTCAGGCGGTTGAGGCTGATGCGTGTGCTGCTGATGCGCCAGAAGGTCGAAGCCACGCTGTTCACGCTGGAGTAGGCGAGGTTCGGATACTTGGCATCGCGGTTCTCTGCCACGACGAGGTTGCCCGAAGCGTCGTAGACATCCTGATAGGAGTACATGTTGTCCACGTTCCAGAACGACGGCATGTTGGAGTATTCCAGGTCGCCTTCAGCCTTGAGGGCGGAAGTGGGGACGATGCTGTAGCCGCCCCAGCTGGCACCGAGCTGTGCGCTGATGGAGAAGCCTTTCCAGTCGGCGCTCAGGTTGGCGGTCACGCCGTAGGGATTGCCGCGGTGGGAGAGTTCCACCTGGTCGTTGTCCTTGTCGACGATGCCGTCAGGACCGGCGTAGGTGCCGTCCTCCTGCAAAGGTCCGCGGACGTCCTTGTAGATGAGCATACCCGGACGGACTTCGTCCTTAGACATACCCATGTAGGAGGTGATGTTGTACTTGGCGAAGTATTCGTCAATCTCCTGGAAGTTGCGGAACATGCCCAGACACTGCATACCCCACGTACCCTGGTCGGTGCGGTCGCCTTCCTGAATGCTGCGGAAGAGGTAGTCGGTCGCCCAGTCCATGAGGAGCACCTTGTTGTCGGTGTAGCCCGTGTTCAAGCCGATTTTGTATTTGAAGTCCTTGCCGATGTTGTCGCGCCAGGTGATGCCCACCTCGACACCGTAGCTGTCCAGCTTACCGTAGTTCACCTTGGCCGACTGCGTACCGACGGTGCCGGGGACGGAAGCCGAGTAGTTCGTCAGCATCTCGCGGTTCCACTCATAGTAGCCGTCGATGTTGAAGGCGAGGCGGTTGTCGAGCACGTTGAAGTCGAGGCCGACGTTCGCCTTGTAGGTCTTGTCCCAGTGTGCGTCGCGGTTCACGGCGGAGTTGTTCTTGTTCAGTGAGATGTGTGTGCCGGCGTTGTTGCCTGTGCCCGTGCCGATGACCGGACCCTTGTCGAGGTCCATGCCGTAGGTCTGCATCCACTGCCACGGCGTGGTATTGTCACGACCGGTCAGACCGAACGAGGCGCGGAGCTTCAGGTAGTCGATGAACTTCACGTGGTCCTTGAACCAGCCTTCCTCTGACATTACCCAACCGGCGGATACCGACGGGAAGGTACCCCAGTAGTTCTCGGGGGCAAACTTGGTCGAGGCGTCCGAGCGGAGCAGGAACTCCAACAGGTAGCGGTCGTTGTAGGCGTAGTTGATGCGCCCGATGTAGGACAACGTTCCTGATTCGGCGCGCGTCCAGTTGGTGGTCATCTCGCTGTCCATACCCACGGAGTTAGACTGTCCCGTGGTGAATTCATACGGGTCGGTCACCTGTCCGGTCATCCACTCGCTCTCGGTCTCCGACTTTTCGATGGAGAAGAGGGCGCTCACGTGGTGGTCGCCGAAGTCGCGCGAGTAGGAGAGGGTAAGGTTCATCTGGTAGTTGTCGGTGCGGTCCATCGTACGGGAGAGCATGTCGCCGTTGTCTACCGAGTTTCCGCCGTTGGCGAGGATGAAGTTGTTCTCGTCCATCAGCGCTTCGTATTCAGCCTCCTGGCCCGGTATGGGAGTGTACAGGTGCTGTCCGCTACCGGAGCGGCGTGACATCTGATAGAGGTTGTACTCCGTACCGTACTGGTTGTTCTTGTTGGTGCTGATGCTCTTGGCGTAGGAGAAGCGCACGTTCAGTCCCTTGAGGAAGTCGATGTGGCTGAAGTCGTACTCGAGGCTGCTGTTGATGGTCAGGTTCTGGCTCATGGAGCTGCTGTAGTCGCCGTTGTTCTGGAGCACGTCGAAGTGGTAGACCTGGTCGTCGCCCTTCTTCTCGTTGCTGATGCCGTAGGCGGCGATGGGCAGTCCGTTGACATATTCGGGGATGTAACGCGGACGGTAGAGCAGGCGGCGGTAGTCATTCTCCGAGTCTGTTCCGCCGACTTTCACGAGCGGGTTGGTCTTCTTGCCATAGTCGCCGGACACCTGCAAGCTTGCCTTGAAGCCCTTGGCTATCTGCAGGTCGACACCGGCGCGGAAGTTCCAGCGGTCGTAGTCGAGCTTCCCGAGGTTACCTTCCTGGTCGAAGTAGGAGATGCCTGCGTAGTAGTTGGCCTTCTCCGACGCACCACTCAGGTTCACACTGTGCTTCTGCGTGATGCCGGTCTCCCAGTACTTGTCGAGCAGATTGTAGTTGAGTCCGCGCATGGCGGCAAGCTCGTCGGCCTGGAAGAGGTCGAGTTGGGGGTTGAGGTCGGTCTTGAGGGGGTCGGCAGCCTTCACGGCGTTCCACAGACGGCCATACTCATAGGAGTTCAGCATCTTGGCATGGCCGACGGCGTCGGTGATACCGAACGAGCCGCTGTAGGAAATCTGCGGGGCGCCCATCTTGCCACGCTTCGTGGTGACGAGGACGACACCGTTGGCAGCACGTGCACCATAGACGGCTGCGGCGGCGTCCTTGAGGACGGAGATACTTTCAATCATGCTCGGGTCGAGGTTGTTGAACGCCTCCGAGCCGAGGTTCTGCATGGTGTTACCCACCTTCACGTCGTTCGGGTAGATGAAGCCGTCGATGACGAACAACGGTTCCTGTGCGGTCGAACCGAGGGCACTCACGTCGCCCGAACCACGGATGGACAGGCGGGCGGGAGCTCCCGGACGTGCGTCGCCGCCGCTCACGCTCAAACCGTTGACAAGTCCGCTCAGCGAGCTGGCGAGGTCGCCGCCCACGAGGTCCTGGATTTCATCCATCGGGACGGTGGAGATGGCACCCGTCAGGTGGGCCTTCTTCTGCACGCCGTAACCCACGACAACCACTTCGTCGAGTTGCTGGGTGTCCTCCTTCATCACGATTTTCACCTGTGAGAAGTCGGTGACGCGCAGGGTGGAGTAGCCGATGTAAGAGATTTCCACGGCTCCGCCCTGGGGAACTTTGATGGTGAACTTACCGTCGAGGTCGGTGATGGTGCCGCCCTGGGTCTGTCCGGCGATGCGTACGGCAGCACCGATGATGGGGATGTCGGTCTCGTCAACGACCGTACCCGTGAATGTGATTTGTGCTTGGGCAAATGCCGACGTAAATGTGCCGACGGTCATCAATGCACCAAGACCTACCTTTAATATCTTGTTGTATTCCATTGATTCAATGCTTAGTTTGTTTTGACTGGGTGGGTTGGCAAGCCTGTGGAGGCGGGGGGCTCGTTGGCGTCCGCTTCCCCCGTCCGCCTGTCAACCTGTTTGATTACTTATACCAGCGCGGGTCGCCTGCCTGGTTCTGAGTGGCGACAGGAGCCGTCGGTGTGAAGTTCACGCCGCCCTTTTCCTGGTCGTCGAGGTTGATGGCCTGGAGGAACGTTCCGGCAAAGGCAGGGTCTTCGAGGGTTGCATACGGGTTGCCGTCGCTGTCCTTGCGGCCGCCGGTGTCGTTGCTGTGCGGAGTGCTGTCCACGCCCCAGATGGTGTTGCCCGGTGTGTGGCGTTCACAGTTGTTCTGCAGGTACTGGTAGATGCGGAAGACGTCGTAGAAGATGTTGTACTGCGTGTTCAGCACGACGGTGTTCGTGTTAGGCATGTTGTTTCCGAAGTCCTTGTTGGAGAATGTCTTACAGAAGGTGTTGTAGCGGATGTTGTGCGTTGACGAGTTGTCGTTGTTGCCGAAAATCTTCTTCGGTTGGGCGTTGCTGGAGTTGGAGTAGCGGATGAAGTAGGCAGAGCCGTTCTTCACAAGGTTCCAGATTGTGTTGTTCTCGATGGTCATGTCCTTCACCAGTCCGTTGCCGCCGCCGTAGAGGTTGATGAACGAGTTGGACCCCTCGTTGTTCAGCTGAATCAGGCAGTCGGTGATGCGGAAGTCGCGGAGGCTCCACGGCTGCTTGTTGCCATAGATGAGGCTGTTCGGCAGGTTCTTGATGTTGCACTCCTGGAAGATGACCGGCTTGTTGATGACATAGCCGTTCTGGTTGGCTCCGTTCGCCTTGTAACCCAGGCTCTCGGTTGAGATGGAAGCGTCAGGCGTGTCGCTCAGCATGAGGAGACCCGTCTGGGTGGCATTCGTACAGTCGAAGTCGATGAACTTCACCTTCAGTCCTGCCTGTGTCACGAGCGCTCCTTCCGGTCCGACGATGACGCGCGGGTGCGTGCCGTCCTTCTCGGTGCTGCGCAGGGTGATCTGGTTCAGGCGGAAGTCAACTTTGCCGTTGAGCGTGTAGGTCTCGCCTGCTTCAAGCGCGAAGCCCTGTTCCTTCTCGCTGTCCTCCAGGTTGGCGTTGATGTACTCGGCAATGTCCGTGCCCACGGGGATGGTCGTTGCCGGCACGAGAGCGGAGTACTTGTAGACCGTAGCCGATGCAGCTCCGGCGTTGTTGAGCTTGTCGTTGCCCAATGTCTGCAGGCTGATGTTGTAGACGGCGTCTTCTATCTTGGCGAAGGCCACGGAGCAGCCGTCCACGATGCTGTCCTGAATAACGGTGAGGGGATTCTCCGAAGTCACAGACTCGTCCTCCGGGTTCTCAATACATTCGATGTTGCAGAGATAGCCGCCGGCTCCGTAGATAACCGGCCAGGAAACCTTGACACTTTCCGTTCCGTCGGGGTTGGTGAGGATGCTGAATGATGCCTCGTCGATGGTCGGCGATTCCAGCTGCGTGTTCGTCACACCGCCGCTGAAGCTCTCGTCATCGACTCCTCGTGCACACGAGGCGGCGAGAAGAACCACTGACAGGAACGCAATGCCTCCAATACGTTTGGTTTTCATCTTACTAGGGATTTTAAAGTTAAACAAAAGTATATTCTATCTAAAGTTCAAGTTCCGTGTTGACGGTGGAGTGAAAGTACATCAGGGAGGCACAATGTCTGTCGACTTGTACGGGGCGTGTCTTTATCTTTCAGTTCTTGTGCTTTGTTAATGTGCTTTTCTTCCCAGGTTCTTTGTGTTTGTATGACGCTGCGAAGGTATGTTAAAAAACTAGTGGGTAGGGAGTAAAATTCTCTCAAAAAGGCGGACGTATGTTGCACTATTGCCTTTTAACGTGCCGTGTACCCGTCGCAGACCGTTCTGTCCGTGGAGGTTGGGGATTGTCGGACGGAAGACTCCTCCGGCGGGAAGGGAGTGTGGGCATCTTCCGAATTCGTGACAACGTGTAAATATTTATCGTCTCTCTCTTTTCAGACCTCTGTCTCTACGTTCGTACGGACGCGTCGCCACGCTCGTACGGACGCGTCCGCACGACGCTACGGACAGGCTCGTACGAAGCTGCGGACACGTTCGTACGAAGGTCTGAAATAGTTTTGCTATAACGTGTTGACAAACAGAATGCGGCGTTTGCTCTTGCGCCTACGTTTTACACCCCTTGCCGACCCTCCGGAGGGCGTCTGTATGTCCTGTTTTTTCGCATCATCGGACGGACATTTTCCGGAAATCAGGTCTTCCGCCTTCAAATACAGCCCCGTTCATGCCGGAAGCTGCGTGAAATCGTCGTATCTTTGCGCCCGTATAACAAAGAACATAGATGAAGACATTTCAAGAGTTAGGTGTTTCCGAGGAGATACTGAGAGCCATCACGGAGCTGGGGTATGAGAATCCCATGCCCGTCCAAGAAGAAGTAATCCCTTATCTGCTGGGAAACGGGAATGACGTTGTAGCTCTAGCCCAAACCGGAACGGGAAAGACGGCTGCCTTCGGACTGCCGCTGATCCAGAAAATCGAAGTTAAGAACCGCGTGCCCCAGGCACTGGTCCTGTGCCCTACCCGTGAGCTGTGCCTCCAGATAGCAGGCGACCTCACTGACTATTCAAAATACGTGGACGGCCTGCGTGTGCTGCCCGTCTACGGCGGCTCGTCGATAGAGAGCCAGATACGCAACCTCAAGAAGGGGGTACACATCATCGTGGCTACTCCGGGCCGTCTGCTGGACCTCATGGAGCGTGGCACCGTGAAGCTCGGCACCATCCGTGACGTGGTGATGGACGAGGCGGACGAGATGCTCAACATGGGGTTCACCGACAGCATCAACGCCATCCTGGCGGATGTGCCCGAGGACCGCAACACGCTCCTCTTCTCCGCCACGATGAGTCCCGAGATAGCGCGCATCGCCAAGAACTACCTCCGAGACCCGAAGGAAATCACCATCGGCACACGGAACGAAGGGAACAAGAACGTGAACCACCTGTATTATATGGTGCACGCGAAGGACAAGTATCTCGCCCTGAAACGTATCGTCGACTACTACCCGCAAATCTACGGCATCATCTTCTGCCGCACCCGCAAGGAGACACAGGAGATAGCCGACAAGCTCATCCAGGACGGCTACAATGCCGACTCCCTGCACGGCGAGCTGTCGCAACAGCAGCGTGACCTGGTGATGCAGAAGTTCCGTCAGCGTCACCTGCAGCTGCTCGTCGCCACCGACGTGGCTGCCCGCGGACTCGACGTGGACGACCTGACGCATGTCATCCACTACGGACTGCCCGACGACACCGAGAGTTACACCCACCGCAGCGGACGTACGGGACGTGCCGGAAAGACGGGTACGTCCATCGCCATCATGAACCTGCGCGAGAAGGGACGCATGCGCGAAATCGAGAAGATAATCAACAAGAAGTTTGTGGCAGGAGAGATGCCCACCGGCAAGCAAATCTGCGAGAAACAGCTCATCAAGGTCATCGACGATATCGAAAAGGTGAAAGTCAACGAGGAGGAAATCGCCGACTTCCTGCCGGACATCTACCGCAAGCTGGACTGGCTGGAGAAGGAGGACATCATCAAGAGGATGGTCTCGCTGGAGTTCAACCGCTTCCTGGAGTACTACCGCAACGCACCTGAAATCGAGTCCGTGGCGGAACGTCGCGGCCGTGACGGCAAGGAGTCGCGGGGCGAACGCAAGGGCGGGACGGCACGCCGTGCCGAGGAAGGCTATGTCCGCCTCTTCCTGAACCTGGGCAAGACGGACAACTTCTACGCCGCCCAGATCATCGACCTGGTGAACCGCAACGTGCGCGGCAAGAAGGTGAACATCGGTCGCATCGACCTGATGAAGAACTTCTCCTTCTTCGAGGTCGACGAGCGTCAGGCGGAGACCATCGTCCGCGCACTCAACAAGGTGAAGGTTGATGGTCGCAAGGTGGTAGTCGAGGTTGCCGACGAGGCTGCCGGCAGTGAGGACGCACACCGCCCGTCGGCATCACGTGGCAACCGCCGCACGGAGCGGCGCGACGACCGTCCGGGAAAGACGTCGGCAAAGCCCGAGGCCTCCAGGAAGGCGAAGAAGAACAAGCCAAGCCGTGCCGAGCGGGGCTATACCGAGGCGCGTGGCTCCAAGAAGAAGGATGACTGGAAGCAGTTCTTCGACAAGGACCGCCCTTGGCAGGACGAGGAGCCCGACTTCAGCGAGGAAGGCTGGGCTTGGCGGAAGAAGCGGTAAAAGATAAACGCGGAAGCAGGACCGTCCGGAGACCTGTCTTCCGCGTTTTTGGTAGATTGTCATGGGATGATGGGAACGTCTTACAACAAGCGTTTACCGGCAGGGGTAAGTTCCCAGAATCCGCTCTTGTCGGTTCCTTGGCGTACAAGAATACCGCACTTTTTCATTTTTCTGAAGGCCCTTGTGACGGTAGCTTCAGAGATGGAAAGCTTTTCGGTTAGCTGCGTGTATGTGATGTAAATGTCCCCAGCGACAGCCCTGAGTATTTTCCGTTCTGTCTTTGTGAGCCTTACACCGTCATTAACACCATCATTTGCACCGTCATTTACACCGTCAGCTCTGTTCTTTTGTCCGGTCTCCCTGGCATAGAGCGTGAGCATGATGCCTCCCGGAACCAAGGTGTATTCAGGCGTCTTGCATCCATAATCGGCACAGGCTTCGCACATTTTCTCGATACCTCTTCCCTAAGCTTCCACATATCCGGCGCGAAAGAAGGCATTGGCTATATTGGGGTTGTAAGGTTTTGAGCGGTGCCGTCTCATGAGCGTTTCCGGCGTCCATTCATGATTGAAGGCTATGTCGTTGCTGATATACATGGCACTGTCTTCTATTCGTACCTGTATAGGAACCAGTTCCCCATAGGCACAATGCATGATGCTGTTGTATAGAGCCTCTCTGACGGCCTCACGCGGGAAAGGATACGTCTCGATGCGTGTGTCCTTGTCATAGGAAATGTCTGCAATGAGGTACTTCGTATAAATCAGGTCAATCACTTTATCGGCCTGGAGAAAGAGTGACCCGTGTATCTCATCCTGGTATCTTAGCTCAGAGCCTTTGCCGAAGCGTCCGATTTTGATGTATGCTCCCGCAAACCACCGTTCAGGGTCCCGGTGAAACAGAAGTATGGCTGCACGTTTCAGTTTGTTTCCTGTGGTAAGTTTCAATCTGTCGAGCAGGTCCCCATTGTTCGTTTCGATATCTTCTCGTGTCATACGTCCGTTGCGCACAGCTTCTCTCCGGAAGATGGCAAAGCTTTCATAGTCCAAGTCGTCCGGAGATACCCCATCGACAGGGATGTCGTCCCAATGAGTCCCCGTTTTTTCCAGTAAGAATGCCGTTAAGGCTGCCCCACGCAGTTGTTGGTTGGTGGCGCCACTCCGGTAGTAATATTCTCCGTGGAAGCTTATGGGGTAACTGCACTGTGGGACTCTTAGTTCGAGATAGTCTTTACCTTCGTGGCTGTGCAGAAGGACATCCACGAGGATTCCCAGGACATCTCTGACTTGATTGGGGATATCCTCTTGCAGCTTTTTGCTGTTGTTCACTCCTTTGAGGGTTCCGTTATCAGTGATACCGATATAAATACGTCCTCCTTGTGCATTTGCAAAGCCACAGACCCACTTTAAATAGTCGTCCCGCCAAGATTCCTTGTATTCTATATTTTGGCTTTCGTTCATTTCTTAAGGCTTATAGATGGATACAAAGGTAGTACTAATTGGTGTATCTGATATGGGTAGGGATGAAATCATGGTTCTTTTGTCTTTTCCTCCCCCTTCTCCGGCAGTCCGAGGAAGCGGCGGAGGCGGTCTCTCAGGTAGTGGTTGGCGTTGTTGATGTGCTTTTTGACGGTGTTGATGGTGATGTCGTACTGGGCGGCGATTTCTTTCTGAGACTTTCCTTCCAGGCTGGCGGAGTAGACGCGGCGGCAGGGGGTGGACAGTTCCTCAAAGGCGTCATTGACCATCTGGTAGACTTCCGCCTCGATCATCCGGGCGCTGATGTCATCCTCCAGCGGTTCGCCCGAGAGCATCTCGCGGTTGGCAAATTCCTGTTCGACAGACTGACGTTTGATGCGGTTGAGGAGGGTATTGTGGAAGGCGCGGAACAGGTAGGTCCTGAAGACGGTCTCGTTGCGGAATGTCTCCCGACGCTCCCACAGGCGGAGCCACACGTCCTGCAAGGCGTCGGATACGACCTCCTCGTCCGGCACATAGTGCATGCCGAAGTATTTCAGCTGGCTGTAATACTTCTCGTAGAGATGCCGGAATTGCTTGCTGTTCGTCAGGATGATAGCTTCCCCTTGAGCCGATAAATCCTTTTCCACCTGTTCTCTTTCGTTTTTAAAGGTCCAAAGATAGGGGCAATAAGTTGCAGGAAAGTTGCAGTACCTATTAATAAATACTAATTTTGCCACTCTTTTAATGAAATGCACAAACACCGAACATCAATCAAGAAGATGAAAACATTTGAATTCAAGCCGAAGCTCTTCTCTACGCTCAAAGGCTACTCGAAGGCTTCGCTGACGGCCGACATCATGGCGGGAGTCATTGTCGGCATTGTGGCTCTGCCGCTTGCCATCGCATTCGGTATCGCGTCGGGCGTGTCGCCTGAGAAAGGAATCATCACCGCTATTGTCGCCGGTTTCCTCGTGTCGTGTTTCGGGGGCAGCCGGGTGCAGATTGGCGGACCGACGGGAGCGTTCATCGTCATTGTCTACGGCATCATTGCACAGTACGGCGAGAGCGGACTGATGGTCGCCACGTTCATGGCGGGCGTGTTCCTCATCCTGCTGGGGCTGTTCCGTCTGGGGACCATCATCCGGTACATCCCTTATCCCATCGTGGTGGGTTTTACGAGCGGTATCGCGTTGACCATCTTCACCACGCAGGTGAAGGACCTCTTCGGGCTGAGCATCGACGAGGTGCCGGGCGACTTCGTCTCCAAGTGGGTGGTCTATGCGCACCATTTCCATACCATTGACCTGTGGTCGACACTTGTGGGTGTGCTCAGCGTGGTCATCATCGCCCTGACGCCCCGCTTCTCGAAGAAGATACCCGGTTCGCTCGTTGCCATCGTGGTCATGACGGTGGCGGTGTGGCTCCTGAAGACTTATGCCGGGGTCGACAGTGTGGCAACCATCGGCGACCGCTTCAGCATCAACTCCCAGCTGCCCGACGCCAATGTGCCGGTACTCACATGGGAGACCGTCAAGGACCTCATCTCGCCAGCCATCACCATTGCCATCCTCGGAGCCATCGAGTCGCTGCTCTCCGCCACGGTGGCGGACGGCGTCATCGGCGACAAGCATAACTCCAACCAGGAACTGGTCGGTCAGGGCATCGCCAACCTGTTCTCGCCCATCTTCGGCGGTATCCCTGCCACGGGAGCCATCGCCCGCACGATGACGAACATCAACAACGGCGGACGTACGCCTGTGGCCGGCATCGTGCACGCAGTGGTGCTCCTGCTCATCTTCCTCTTCCTCATGCCGCTGGCGCAGTACATTCCCATGGCGTGCCTGGCCGGCGTACTGGTCGTCGTCTCCTACAACATGAGCGGCTGGCGCACGTTCAAGGAACTGCTCAACAACCCGAAGTCCGACGTCGGCGTCCTGCTGGTCACTTTCTTCCTCACCGTGGTGTTCGACCTCACAGTCGCCATCGAGGTCGGGCTGCTCATGGCGTGCCTCCTCTTCATGCGGCGTATGGCTGAGAGCACACAAATCTCCGTACTGACCGACGACATCGACCCGAACAGTGAGTCGGACATCGAGCTGCACGAGGAACACCTCGTCATCCCTGCCCGCGTGGAAGTGTATGAAATAAACGGACCCTACTTCTTCGGCATCGCCAACAAGTTCGAGGAAGAGATGATACGCATCGGCGACCGTCCGAAAGTGCGTATCATCCGCATGCGCAAGGTGCCCTTCATCGATTCCACGGGTATTCATAACCTGACGAACCTCTGCCGCATCAGCCAGCGCGAAGGCATCACCATCGTGCTCTCCGGAGTCAACCCCCGCGTGCATGCCACGCTGGAGAAAGCCGGGTTCTACGACCTGCTGGGGAAGGAAAACATCTGCGGCAACATCAACGAGGCCCTGGCGAAAGCGCGTGAGCTGCTCCAGGAAGCCTAACCATCATCCAACATACAGACATGAGACTGACTGCTATCAAGACGACACATCCCCACTATCCCTTTGTGGAGGAGCTGTTTCTGGCGGCGTTCCCTGAGAGCGAACGTCGCCCGGTGGAGGCGCAACGCCTCAATGTGGACGGGAACGCCCGTTTCCGTTGTTACCTGCTCACGGAGGACGACGACGAGCGTCCCTTGGGCTTCATCACCGTGTGGGAGCTGGACGGCTTCTACTACGCGGAGCACTTTGCCATCGACCCCACATTGCGCAACGGAGGCTATGGTTCGCGGGTGATGCAGCACCTGCTGGCCCAGCTCGACCGTCCGCTGGTGCTGGAAGTCGAGGTGCCGGAGGACGAACTGACGCGCCGACGCGTGGCGTTCTACGAACGGCAGGGCTTCCGCATCTGCGACAAGGACTACGTGCAGCCCCCTTACCGCACCGGTGGCGCAGCACTGCCGCTCTATCTCATGGTGGCAGGCGATGCGTCGGCAGAACTGCCTGCCCTGGAGGACGTACGGAAGGGCATCTACCGGGAGGTTTACCGCGTGGACTGCTGAGCGCCTGCGGAGGATGACCTCCCGGACGTCGGTACTTGAAAAGAGACAGCCCGCGTCTTCTCCCCCGAGCTGCCGGCAGCATCAGGCTGTCGGGGCGGAGGGAGAAGGCGCGGGCTGTCCCGTATTTGTCTGTCAGGCTGCCTACTTCTTGCGCAGCAGGGCGTTGAAGTCAGGTGCTGCCATCAGTTCCAGTGCCTTCTGCACGGTGGGTTCGGAGTGGTTGACGACCTGGTAGTACTCGCTCATGCCCCAGATGTCGCGGGCGATGAGTGCCTTGAGCTGGAGGTCGATGAGTGCTTTCGCCTTCTGGTAGCCAGCCTCGTCATACTTGGCGCCTACCTCGTTGCCGTCGGCTATGAGCGCCTGGTGCAGCGACTCGGGAACGGTGAACGAGCGGTCGAAGTCGGCGAACTTCTTATAGGTCTTCTGTAGCTCATTGCGGTGTCCGTCGACATACTGGAGCGTAGCCTTGATGATGGCGCCCTTTGCCAGCAGCTGACGGTGGTAGTCCGACGAGCGGGTCGTGTCAATGGGGACGAAGTAGTCTGGCATGATGCCTCCGCCACCATAGACGGTGCGGCCGAGCTTCAGCGTGGTGCACTTCAGCGAGTCGGGGAAGTGGATGCTGTCGGCATTGGTCATCTCGCCCCGGTTGTAGCGGTTGATGAGGTCTGCGTTGTAGTTTTCCGGATTGTCGTACGGCTTCTGGATGCAGCGTCCCGAGGGCGTGTAGTAGCGTGCGATGGTGAGCCGTATCATGGAGCCGTCAGGCAGGTCGACGGGGCGTTGCACGAGTCCCTTGCCGAAGGAGCGTCTGCCGACCACGAGGGCACGGTCCCAGTCCTGTACGGAACCTGTGACAATCTCGGCAGCCGAAGCCGTGAACTCATCGACGAGGACAATCAGCTTGCCCGTGCGCATCTGTCCGTTGCCCAGGGCGCGGAACTCGTTGCGCGGGGAGCGGCGTCCCTCGGTGTAGACGATCATCTCGTCGCGCTCCAGGAACTGGTTGGCGAGGCCCACGGCAGCATTCAGGTAGCCGCCTCCGTTGCCTTGCAGGTCGAGCACGAGGTCGCGCATGCCCTGCTTCTTCAGACGCTTGAGGGCGTCCATGAACTCGTCGACGGTCGTTGCGCCGAAGTTGTTGATGCGCACGTAGCCGACGTGGTTGGGGTACATGTATACGGCATCGATGCTATGGACGGGAATCTTGTCGCGTGTCACGGTGAAGTGCAGCGTCTCGGCGATGCCGCGGCGTACCACGCCGAGGTTGACCTGGCTGCCCTTCGGTCCGCGGAGGCGGCGTACGATGGCCTCGTTCTTCATCTTCACGCCGGCGATGGCGGTGTCGTTGACGGAGATGATGCGGTCGCCCGGCAGCAGGCCTGCCTTCTCCGAAGGTCCGTCAGGGATGACCTGGATGACCATCAGCGTGTCCTCGTTCATGTTGAACTGGATGCCTATGCCCTCGAAGTTGCCCTCCAAGGGTTCGTTGAGGCGTTTCACCTCTTCCGCGTTGGCGTAGGTGGAGTGCGGGTCGAGCTGACGGAGCATCTCGATGATGGCGCTCTCCACGATCTTGTCTTCGTTCACCGGGTCGACATAGAGCTGCTGGATGGCGAACTCGGCTATCTGCAGCTTGCGGGCTGCTGAAAAGTCTTCCGGTTGTTGCTGCTGGGCCTGTGCGCCGATGGCGAGCCACAGCAGGCAGAGTGATAAAAGCTTTCTCATAGTTTGTTTGGTTTTTAACAACCGCCCGGAGGCAGTTGGCGAGCTTGCGCTCTGTTCATGGTAATCTTCTTGTCTGTTTCTTTCTTTATCATAGGGTCCGGCGGACAGGTCGTCAGGTTACCGGCAGGGCTGGCAACCGACCGTACCGCCTTCGGTCATAGTTTCATGCCTTCGGGGAGGAAGCGGCTGACGTCCTTGCCGAAGCTGAGCAGTTCGCGCACGACGCTGGAGCTGATGCTGGTCAGCTCGGGCTCGGTGAACAGCAGGATGGTCTCGATGCCGGAGAGCTGCCGGTTGATGTCGGCGATGGTCTCCTCGTATTCGAAATCCTTCACCGTGCGGATGCCGCGGACGATGAAGCATGCCCCCATGCGGCGGGCGAAGTCAATAGTCAGGTCGCTGTAGGCCTCCACCTGCACGCGCGGCTCGTCGCGGTAAAGGTCGCGTATCATGTCGATGCGCTTCTCCATGGTGAACCACGTGCGTTTGTTCTCGTTGATGCCGATGCCGATGACCACCTCGTCCATGAAGGTGAGTGCACGGCGTACGACGGAGTAGTGTCCGATGGTAAACGGGTCGAACGTGCCCGGAAAGATGGCTCTTTTCATACGGTTTGGTCTGTTAGCTGATGGGGATGCGGGGTGCGGGCAGGCGGTCCGTCCCTGCACGGTTCGTTGTCTCCGGTTCAATCATTCGCGACGTCTTCCTCCACCACGAGGTTGTTGATGATGAAGTTCTGTCGTTCCATGGTGTTCTTGCCCATGTAGAACTCCAGCAGGTCCTTCACGGTGTCGGTCTTGCGCAGGGTGACTTGTTCCAGACGCATGTCCTTGCCGATGAAGTGCTTGAACTCGTCGGGCGAAATCTCGCCGAGACCCTTGAATCGCGTAATCTCCGGGTTCGGGCTGAGCTTGCGGATGGCAGCCACGCGCTCCTCCTCCGAATAGCAGTAGATGGTCTCGAACTCCGGCTTTCCCTTCCCCGGACGCTTGACCTTGTTGCGTACGCGGAAGAGGGGAGTCTGCAGGATGTAGACGTGTCCCTTCTTGATGAGGTCGGGGAAGAACTGGAGGAAGAACGTGATCATCAGCAGGCGGATGTGCATCCCGTCCACATCGGCATCCGTCGCCACGATGACCTTGTTGTAGCGCAGTCCGTCGATGCCGTCCTCGATGTTGAGGGCGGCCTGAAGGAGGTTGAACTCCTCGTTCTCATAGACTACCTTTTTCGTCAGTCCGTAGGAGTTGAGCGGCTTGCCCCTCAGGCTGAACACTGCCTGGGTGTTCACGTCGCGGCTCTTGGTGATGGAGCCGCTCGCCGAGTCGCCCTCGGTGATGAAGATGCAGCTCTCCTCCGTCTTGTCGCCCTTGGTGTCGTTGAAGTGTATGCGGCAGTCGCGCAGCTTGCGGTTGTGCAGGTTCGCCTTCTTGGCGCGCTCGCGTGCCAGCTTGGTGACGCCGGCAATCGCCTTGCGTTCCTTCTCCGACTCCTGGATTTTCTGGAGCATCACTTCCGCCACGTCCGAGTTGATGTGCAGGTAGTTGTCCACCTCCGTCTTGATGAAGTCGCCCACGAACTTGTTGAGGTTCGGTCCGTCGGGCGCCATCTTCAGTGAGCCGAGCTTCACCTTCGTCTGACTCTCGAACACGGGCTCCTGCACGTTGATGGCGATGGCGCCCACCAGTCCGTTGCGGATGTCGGCAAAGTCCATGTTCTTGTTGAAGAACTCCTTGATGGTGCGTGCCAGGTGCTCCTTGAACGCGCTCTGGTGCGTGCCGCCCTGGGTCGTATGCTGTCCGTTGACGAAGGAGTGGTACTCCTCGCCATACTGGTTCGTGTGGGTGAAGGCAATCTCGATGTCCTCCCCCTTCAGGTGTACGATGGGGTAGAGCGGGGTGGCGGTCATGGTGTCGTTGAGCAGGTCCACCAGTCCGTTGCGGGAGACGATGCGCCGGCTGTTGTAGATGATGGCGAGCCCCGTGTTGAGGTACGTGTAGTTGCGCAGCATCGTCTCGATGAACTCGGGGCGGAAGCTGTAGTGCTCGAAGAGCGTGTCGTCCGGTTCGAAAAAGATGTAGGTGCCCGTAGCCTCCTCGGTGTCGGTGGTCGTGTCGCTCTGCAGGACACCCTTGGCAAAGACCGCCTCGCGCACCTTGCCGTCGCGGAAACTGCGCACCACGAAGCGGCTGCTCAGTGCGTTGACCGCCTTCACGCCCACGCCGTTGAGGCCGACGCTCTTCTTGAACGCCTTGCTGTCATACTTGCCTCCGGTGTTGAGCACGCTCACAGCCTCGATGAGCTTGCCTTGAGGGATGCCGCGCCCGTAGTCGCGCACGCTGACCCGCAGGTTGTCCTTCACGCGGACTTCGATTTTCTTTCCCGCGTGCATCTTGAACTCGTCGATGCTGTTGTCGATGACCTCCTTCAGCAGCACGTAGATGCCGTCCTCCGGATAACTGCCGTCGCCCAGCTTGCCGATGTACATGCCGGGTCGGGTCCGCACATGCTCCATGTCGCTCAGGTGCCGGATGTTGTCGTCGGTGTATTCAACCATTGGTGTTTCTTCCATAAGCACTGTATGTTGGGAGGAACGGGAGCCCGTTCCCCGGATTCAGATTTTCTTTTTGTATGCGCGCCGGCGCTTGTGCTGCCGGTTCTCGAAGTAGTCCCACTGCCGCTGGACCGCCTCGTTGAGCTCCAGCTCGGGATTGCTCTCCGCCCACTTGTAGCCCTTCCGGTTGTAGACCTTGATGAGGTCGGAGAAGAGCAGTCCGTTGACGCCCTTGTTCTGGTACTCGGGCTTCACGGCGATGAGCAGCAGGTCGAGCGTGTCGGGGTGTTTGAGGAACAGCGTCTTCAGCAGGTGTACCCAGCCGAAGGGGAACATCTTGCCCTTCGCTTTCTGCAGGGCACGCGAGAGCGAGGGCATCGTCACGCCCACCGCAATCAGTTCCCCCGCCTTGTCGGTGACCAGGGTCACCAGGTCAAGGTCGAGGATGGGCAGGTACATCTTCACGTACTGGTCTATCTGTCCCTGGCTGAGGGGGGAGTAGCCGTAGAGCGGGGCATACGCCTCGTTCACCAGCTCGAATATCTTTTGCCCATATTCCCGGGCGATTTTCTTGGCTGACCGGTACTTCCTGATTTCCAGTCCGTACTTCTGCTGCACCAGGGCGGCGATGCGGCGGTGCTTCTCCGGTTCCTCCTCGGGCACGCGGATGCGGTATTCCACCCAGTCGGCGTCCTTCTCCAGTCCGTATGCCTCCATGTGCGCGGGGTAGTAGGGGTAGTTGTAGATGGTCGCCATCGTACTCAGCTGGTCAAAGCCCTCGATGAGCATGCCCTCGGCGTCCATGTCGGTGAATCCCAGGGGGCCGTGCATGGTGTCCATGCCCCGTTGGCGTCCCCACTCCTCGACCGTGCGGAGCAGGGCCTCCGACACTTCCCGGTCGTCGATGAAGTCTATCCAGCCGAAGCGCACGTTCTTCACGCCCCACTTCTCGTTGGCGCGCCGGTTGATGATGGCTGCCACACGCCCCGCCAGACGCCCGTCCTTGTAGGCGAGGAAGTAGTCTGCCTCGCAGAACTCAAAGGCGGCATTCTTCTGCGGATTGAACGTGTGGAGCATGTCGTCCAGCAGGTCGGGCACGGAGTATGGATTGTGTTTGTACAGCTCGTAGTTGAACCGGATGAACGTCTTGAGTTCCTTCGGCGTCGTCACTTTCTTGATTGTTATAGCCATTCTTCTTTAGTCTTTCACAAGCGTTTGAACGTGCAAAGATAGTGAATCGGACTTATTGTCTGTCTGTTTCGTCCGAAGAATTAGGAGCTTTTTTGCATTTGACGATGACTTTCCGTCCGTCGGCAAGGGTCGTGGCGAAGAGATAGATGTCGCCGCCCTCGCGCAGCTTGAGCCGGCGCCGCAGCTCCGCCACCGTCGACGGGAAGTTGCGCACCGTCAGGTTCGCCTGCCCGATGCCGTCGGTGAGGGCCTTCAGCTCCCGTTTGCCGAAGCCGGAGACCGCCTCGACGGTGAAGGCGCGTCCCGGGAACCCCTCGGCAGGGCGGTCCGACGTGTAGAGATGGCTGTTGGGGTGCAGCTTCGAGAGGCGGAAGCGGACGGCGGGCGAGCGGAACGCCCCTGCCTTGAGGAGCGAGGCGTTCGGTTCGTAGAGGTAGCTGCCCACTGCCGGGGCGAGCGGACAGGCGGCGGACTGCTCCTCGGCGGAGGTGAAGGCATAGCGTTGCACCCCGGCGGCGAAGTTCACGCAGTGGAACACCGGACCCCCGTCCGCCGGTCCGTCCGTCAGCAGGAACAGCAGCTCCCGGCACTCGTTGTGCACCGACACCACGTGCACCTGCCGCACACCCGGCAGCAGCTGTACCGCCCGTGTGATGTCGAGCATGGGCGAGAGCTTCACCAGTACCCGTCGCCCCTTGCGCAGCAGGCGGTCGTGCAGGGCGGCGACGTCGGGCGTGCAGTCGGTGATGTCCACCGTGCGGCCCCCGTGGGCATCGCGCCGTGCCGGGTCGAGGAAGAGGGCGTCGACAGGCTCCATCGCGTCGAGGAACGCTTCCGCCTCCCCCTCGTGCACCCTCACGTGCGGGCAGCCCAGCAGGGGCAGGTTGTGCCGTGCCAGCGCGCACAGCTCCGGTTGCCGTTCCACGTACGTGGCGTGGGTGAAGCCCCGGGCCAGGTAGGAGCAGTCGACGCCGAAGCCGCCCGTCAGGTCCGTCAGGCTCTCGCCCCCGCCCAGCACCTCCGCCTTGTAGGCGGCAGTCAGCTCCGAGGAGCATTGTTCCAGCGGAAGATGAGGCGGGTAGAGCACCCCTTCGGTCGTGCTCCAGCGGGGCAGCTTGCGCCGTGCCACCTGCCAGCCGGCTATCTGCTGCAAGGCTGCCGTCAGGTCCACGCCCTCCGAGGGCCGTGCCTGGAGGGCGAGTGTGCGCACATCGTCCGTGCGGTGCAGGCGGATGAACGCGAGTGTCTGTGGGGAAAGAGGAAGTTCCATGATGTGTGTCGTCGGATGGTTCTGTCGGGAGGCAAAGGTACGAAAAAGTCTCGTTCCCACGCTTTCGCTTTGGCGGATAGGGGCGAATGTGTATCTTTGCCCGTACCAAAACCAATAACAACAGATAGCTATGTCTTTATTCCGAGTGCTTCTCTCCATCATTTTCCCGCCCCTTGCGGTGCTCGACAAGGGCTGCGGCTCCGTGCTCATCGTTTTCCTCCTGACGCTCTGCGGATGGATTCCCGGCGTGATTGCCGCGTTGGTAATCCTGAACAAACGGGAAGGATGATTTTAATTGACAATGGACAATTGACAATTGACAATTGCCCTGCGGCGTGGAAACGATTCCACCAGGCGATAATTGTCCATTGTCAATTATCAATTGTCAATTGATAAAGGTCGCCCCTACATTTTCCCCATGAACGGCTTGTTAAAACGAAACGATTTCCCCGGTTTTGCTGTCATAATTTCCCGATTTACCGTTTTCAGCTAACGCACATTTTCGCAATTTCGTCCCTTCTGGAAGATTGCGCGTTAAATATTTTAAGATACGTCCGTCAGAATGTATCAGAATAAACGGTTATTTACACAATTATACCTTTTCTAACGCGGAAAAACCATATTCCGAACCCATTTTTACGGTCGAAAGCACCTGTGATTGGTTTCGTACGGACGCGTCCGCACCACCGTACCGACGTGTCCGCACCGTCGTAGTCGTTCG
>NZ_JAMBLN010000029.1:0-32217 GCF_023337025.1 Mediterranea sp. ET5
TTGGTGGAACAAACAACCGTTATTGGGCGGGCGTTATTGGACCATCCGTTATTGGACCGGGCGACCAGACCGGTCGCCCCTACATTCGTGGGGTGGACATTCCGGAATTGCGTTTTGACAAAATGTCAAACGAAGGGGGCTACAATGTCTTTCCTCGCACCAAAATACGATTTGGTGGATTCGGAGGGCCTTCTCGGGCGATTCGCAAAATACAGATTGATGCAGACAGGGGTGTTGGAACAACATTCCGGAGGGTGTTGGGAACGGATGGGTGTCCTTTTTTCTGTTTCTCTTTCCTTATATCCCTCTTTTTATTACCTTCCGATTTGTTGACAGCACCCTTCTTCTAGAGAGTGAAACTCACTTCTTTTTACTTCCGTTTTCCAAAGATTTGACTTCCGGGCGCGAAACAATTGTATTTGGCAGATGAAACTATATTGTTTGAGGCGGCAAACTATATTGTTTGGCGCGCGAAACAATATTGTTCCGGGCACGTTTTGTCTGTTTTTCGAAAATGAAATGTATCGTTTTCTAAAATAAAGGGTATTTTTCCGGTATTCCGTTTGCAATCATTCACGTTTCGTCTCCAGATTATCGGATATTCGAAAAGAACGAGTTAGCGAGAAAGGGGGATTTTGATGTTTCTGTATGGTGAAGAGGCTAAAAGCATGGCAAAATGTTATCCGGCACAACAAATGGAGGATAAGTGGAGGAGGCACACGGGAAAGCCGGATATCCGTCTGCTTTTTTCATCCGTCTGCTTATCATGTTATCCTAAAAATACGTATTTTTGCGACCGAACACAAACATGTCTTGTAACGAAAAAATGTCGGAGTCGGAGAGAAATATCCTGTTTGAGGACTTATTCAAATCACATTTCCACCAGCTGTATGTGCATGCCTGCGGCTATGTGCAGGATGAGGAGTGTGCCAAGGACATCGTACACGACTCTTATTGCTACCTCTGGGAACACTTCGACCGCTATGCCGACAACTCTTCCTTTCTTACCTTACTGTATACATTCGTCCGAAGCCGTTGCATCGACCATCTGCGACAGAACCGGGTACAGGAAAACTACCTCCTCCAGCGTCCGGAGGACGACGTCCGCGAGGAAGACGACTACGAGGACTATGAACAGGTCCTCGAACGGGTGATGGCAGCCATCCGACGTTTTCCCCCGCAGACACGGCGCGTATTTACCGACTGTGTGTTCCGCCACCTCAGCTACAAGGAGACGGCAGAACATCTCGGCATCAGTCCGCTGACCGTCAAGACCCTCATGGCACGTGCCCTCAAACAACTCCGTCAGCAAAAAGAATTTTTTTCACCCGTCGTTGTACTCCTTTTGCATGCCTTCTCCGTTCTATAGGCAAAGCATGAGGAAGCATGGAACATGACAACGACTTGGATTATGCCCTGAAGGTGCTCGCCCAGCGGGAGCTGGAGCTGACACCGGAGTTCCGTCGGTGGATAAAGGACCGACGACACCGGGAACTGTACACGCAGCTCAAGGCGATGTACGACGCCATCGGCATGAACGAAGGTGCCCTGCCCGACACACAGGCAGAGTGGGAACGCCTGCAACGGGGCGTCCGTGAAAAGAGACACGCTTTCACACCCCGGGCGGCTCACGAGAGTCCGGGACACCGGAAGCTGACCATCCGCCTCATCGGCATCGCAGCGTCAGTCTGCCTGCTCGTGTGGATTGGCACGGGCATACACTCCCGACTGTCGGAACCGGAAGTCCTCACCCTCACCCGGATGGACCCTCATCCGCAGGAAATCACACTGAGCGATGACGGGGGACAGAGTGTCCTCGTCCTCTCCGAGCAGACGGACGCCGACACGCTCTCAACCTTGGGTGCTACCCTGACGGACGGGACGGAGCTGGCGTACGGACAGGAGCAGGCGGCGTCCGCCGAACCCCGGCAACAGACCCTGCGAACACCCCGGGGAAAAGACTTCAGGCTGGTACTTGCCGACGGGACCACCGTCTGGCTCAACGCAGAGAGTACGCTGGAGTATCCCTCGCACTTCGATGGAGAGGAGCGCGTGGTCCGGCTGACGGGAGAAGCTTACTTCCGGGTGGCACCCGACCCCGAACATCCGTTCATCGTGCAGACACCCCGACTGGAGGCACAGGTGCTGGGAACGGGCTTCAACGTCTGCGCCTACGAAGGCAGCCGTCCGCATGTCACCCTCGTGGAAGGAAAGCTTGCCGTCGCCAGCCCCCATTACCACCTGCTGCTGCGTCCGGGTGAAAACGCCGAACTGGACGAAGACGGAAGCATCCGCATCCGGGAAGTGGACACACGCGTCTACACGGCATGGATGGACGGCTACTTCTACTTCGACAACGCCTCCCTCGCCGACATCGCCCGCGCACTGGGCGAATGGTACAACCTCACCGTGGACATCGCCGACCCGCGGGCTGCCGACTACCACTTCACGCTCTGGGTCAACCGACGGGAGAGCATCGCCCAGGTGGTCAGCACCCTCAACGAACTGGGCAAGGTCAAAGCCTCGCTGGACGCACACACCCTGACAATCAACTGAACTATTAACCCCTATAACACAGACACACTATGGAGCTGAGAAAGAACACCTCGTCCTGCCATCCACTCCACCGGGGCTTCCCCTTGGGCAAGCACTCGATGAAGTACGTCCTGGCAGCCTTCCTGCTCGCGGGACCTGCCGCTGCCGAAGCGCAGAACCTGCAACAGGCCATCACGCTGCAAGTCAACAACACCTCACTGGCTGTGGTACTGAAACAGATCAGCCAGGCGTCGGGCTACAAAATCAACTTCAACACCGAAGACCTGCAAGGGCTGACCGCCACCCTCAACACCGGGGGCAAGAAGATGACCGTCGCCGACATCCTGAACCGCCTGAGTGCCGACCTGCCCATCCGCTACCGGATGGAGAAGGACTTCATCACCGTCAGCCGGAAGGACCGTCCGCAACCGGAACAGGCACGGGAGAAACGCCGCGTCAGCGGTTACGTCTTCGACGAGTCCAATGAACCGCTGCCGGGCGTCAGTGTCCGCGTGGAAGGTGAAGAAGGAGGAAACATCACCTCGGTCGACGGAAAATACCTGATTGCCGTCCCGTCAGAGGGTGCCACCCTCATCGTGTCGTACATCGGCATGGAGACCCAGCGGGTGCATATCGCCGCAGGTACCACCGACGTGACACGCAACATCGTCCTCAAGAACGACGCCGAGAAGCTCAGCGAGGTGGTCGTGACGGGTATCTTCAACAGCACCCGCGAAAGCTATACGGGTGCCGCCAGCACGTTCACCCACAAGCAACTGTCGGAGTCGGGTAACCGCAGCCTCATCTCGACCCTGCGCAACCTCGACCCGAGCTTCAACATCGCCGACAACCTCGCCATCGGTTCCGACCCGAACAGCCTGCCCAGCATCACCATCCGTGGTGCATCGGCGCTGCCGACCGACGTGCAGGACATGCAGGTGAGCGCCGACAACCAGCGCACCGCCAACCAGCCGCTCTTCATCCTCGACGGCTTCGAGATTTCACTGACGCGCTTCATGGACCTCGACGAGAGCCAGGTGGAGAGCATCACCCTCCTGAAGGACGCCAACGCCACCGCCCTCTACGGTTCGAAAGGTTCGAACGGCGTCGTGGTCATCACCAGCAAACCCATCGAACCGGGCAAGCTGCGCTTCAGCTACAAGGGAACCCTCAGCGTGGAAGCGCCCGACCTGACATCATACAACCTCATGAACGCACGCGAGAAGCTGGAGTATGAACGGCTCGCCGGACTGTATGAGGCAGACGACGTCCAGACCGACCAGGACCTGAAGTCACTCTACAACCAGCGGCGCATGGACGTGGAACGCGGCGTGAACACCTACTGGATGAAGTATCCCATCCGCACGGGCGTCGGCTCGCGCCACAATGTCTCCATCGAGGGAGGCGACGAGCACCTGCGCTATGGTGCCGCCATCACCTACAACAACGTCGAGGGAGCCATGAAGGGGTCCGACCGCAACACGCTCTCGGGCAACATGTTCCTGCAATACCGTTACAAGAACTTCACCTTCCAGAACAACCTGCAAATCACCAACACCACCTCGAACAACTCGCCCTACGGCTCCTTCAGCGAATACTGTGCCCTCAACTCCTACTACACGCCCTACGACGAGGAAGGCAACCTGAAGAAGACGCTCGAGGACTTCTACTACCCGATGACCGGCGACCGCAACACGGTCTACAACCCGCTCTACAACGCCTACCTCCCGCGGAAGGACAGCAGCGAGTACACCGAAATCACCAACAACTTCTCCATCGAGTGGTACATCCTGCCCGAGCTCTTCCTGCGCGGACAGTTCTCCTACACGAAGCAGACAAGCCGCTCGGACCTCTACTACCCCGCCAGCGACACGATGTTCGACACCTACACCGGGGAGGACTACAAGCGGAAGGGACAGTACACCTACGGCACGGGGGACTCGCAGAGCTACGAGGGGCGCTTCACGCTCAACTACTCGAAGACCTTCCGCGACGTGCACCAGCTCTTTGCAGGACTGGGTATCACCGTCAACGAGTCCAGCGCAGAGAACTACAGCATCGTGGGTGAAGGCATCTCGGTCGACAACATGGACTTCCTGGGCATGGCGAACCAGTATGAACAGGACGGACGCCCCTACGGGACGGAATCCATCTCGCGTGGCTTCGGTGCCCTGTTCAACCTGAACTACACCTACGACCGACGCTACTTCGTCGACCTGAACGGCAAGTACGACGGCTCTTCCCAGTTCGGTGCCAACAACCACTTCGCTCCCTTCTGGTCCACGGGTGTGGGCTGGAACATCCAGAACGAGAAGTTCATGGAGAACCTGCGGTGGATCAACATCGCCCGCCTGAGGATGTCGTACGGTATCACCGGTTCACAGAACTTCGCCTCCTACCTCTCCATCCGCTCCTACCAGGACTTCGGCGGCATCAGCACACAGAACTGGTACGGCGTCTACCTGATGGCATACGGCAACCCCGACCTGCAATGGCAGAAGACCTCGCAGTACAACTTCGGCCTCGACCTGGAGCTGCTCAACCGACGGCTGACCTTCAGCATTGACGTCTACAACAAGATTACCAACGACCTGCTCGCTGACGTGAACATGCCCATCTCCGGCGGTTTCGAAAGCTACAAGGCAAACGTCGGCAAGGTGCAGAACCGCGGTTACGAACTCAGCGCCTCGGCACAGCTCATCCGCGATGTGGAACGCGACCTGCGCTGGACCGTCGGCGTGAAGATGGCACACAACGAGAACCAGGTGAAGGAAATCTCCAACTCGCTGGAGAACCTCAACGAGGACCTGCTCAACCAGGACTCCTACAACCCGAGCTTCATCTACCGCGAAGGCGAGTCGATGAACACCATCTACGCCGTTCCCTCGAAGGGCATCGACCCGAGCACGGGACGGGAAATCTTCGTGAAGCGCGACGGGACGGAGACCTTCGAATGGGACGCTGCCGACCAAGTGCCTTGCGGCGTGGCAGAGCCCAAGATACAGGGTACGCTCAACAGCAACATCCGCTGGCGCGGCATCACCTTCAACATGGTCTTCGGCTACCGCTGGGGAGGAAAGTCCTACAACAGTACCCTCGCCTCGAAGGTGGAGAACATTGCACCCTATGACAATGCCGACCGCCGCGTGCTCTACGACCGCTGGAGCCAGCCGGGCGACGTAGCGCTCTACAAAGGTGTGCAGGACATGACCGAGACACGCCCCACCTCGCGCTTCGTCTTCAAGGACAATGCCTTCTACTGCTCTTCGCTCAACCTGGGCTACGAGTTCCCCACCGAGTGGACACAGCGCAACCTGGGCATCTCCTACCTGGCGCTCAACGGCTACCTCGAAGACCTGTTCTACAAGTCGACCATCAAGCGCGAACGCGGTACCGACTATCCGTTCTCCCGCAAGTTCTCGCTTTCACTCACAGTCAGATTCTAACCCCTCAACACCAACAGACGTATGAAAAAAGCATATTATCCCATACTATTCCTCCTGCTAGCCCTCTGCTCCGCCTGCAACGACTGGCTCGACGTGAACCCCCGTTCGCAAATCAAGGGCGAAGAGCTCTACAAGAGTGAGGACGGCTTCAAGAAGGCGCTCAACGGCGTCTACATCAACATCGCCAAGGAAGGACTCTACGGACGGCAGACGACCATGTACTTCACCGACGCCCTCGCGCGGCTGTGGAAGGACCCGTCGCTCAACACCGACGTACTCTACGCCATCAACCGTTTCGACTACACCCATCAGAACGTGGAGCCGCTGGTCAGCTCCATCTTCCTGACCTACTACAACTCCATCGCCCAGCTCAACGACCTGCTGAAGAACCTCGACGAGCGGACCGACGTGACCTTCCGCTACAACAACGACAAGCTGCTCCGCGGCGAAGCGCTCGGACTGCGTGCCTTCCTGCACCTCGACGTGCTCCGCATGTTCGGTCCCATGCCGCAGACAGCCACCGACGGCACCCTTGCCGTCCCCTACGTGACGGAGATTACCAACGAGACCTCCAAGCTCGTGTCGAAGACGTGGGGCGAGGTCTTCACGCTCATGGAGAAGGACCTGCTCGACGCCAAGGCCCTCCTGGAGGAGTATGACCCCGTCGTGACCGCCACCATGCGCCAGCTGGAGGACACCTATTATATAGGTACGGAGGGCATGCCCGAGGACGAATGGCAGTACTTCCGCCACGGACGCTTCAACTACTACGCCGTGCTCGGCACCCTCGCCCGCATGTATCACTGGAAGGGCGACAAGGAGCAGGCTGCCGCCTATGCCCGTCAGGTCATCGAGTCGGAGAAGTTCCCCCTCGCCACCGAAGAGACCCTCTCGCAGAGCGGCTCCGACCTGGTGATGTATGACGAGCACCTCTTCGACATCGACAACCCCGACCTGCAGGACATCGTCGAACCGCTCTTCGCCACACAGACCGCCAGCCTCAACCAGGATGAAGGCGCCCTGGACGTGGCTTACGAGAGCGACGTGCACAACAGCGACATCCGCTACCGCAACCGCCGTTACTGGGAGACGGTGACCTACCAGCAGAGCGTCATCACCCACTTCCGCAAGTACACCGGCAACAACACCAACGCCAGCTCGAACCGCGTCCCCCTGTTGCGCTCCGTGGAGATGTACTTCATCCTGATGGAAGATGCTCCCATCGCCGAGCTGCAGACATGGCTTGACCCCTACATCGTGGCACGCTCCCTCACCCGGACCGCCATCGAGGGCACGCTCACGACCGAGAGCGAGATCGTCGCCTTCCTCGAAAAGGAATACCGCAAGGAGTTCTACGGCGAGGGACAGCTCTTCTACTTCTACAAGCGTCACGGCTACACCGCCTACACCTGGCCCAGCTCCTACACGCTGCCCCAGAACGCACTCGTCGTACCCAAGCCCGACGGACTGACCGATTTCGAATAACCCCGACAAACGCACAACATCATGAAACAGATATACACTGCACTCGCCTGCCTGGCAGCCCTGCTGGGGTCCGCCACTGCCTGTACGGAAAATGAGATGGAGGTTTATCAGAACGACCCCGCCATCTACTTCAACCACGAAGATGCCGACAGCATCGCCTACTCGTTCTTCACACTCGACTCGCACATCCCCCGCGACACCGTCTGGGTGGAAGCCCTCACCATGGGCATGCCTTCCGACCAAAGCCGTCCCTTCAGCCTCGTACAGGCAAACAGCGGCGATGCCGATGCCGCACAGCCGGGCGTACACTACGTCCCCTTTGACGATGCAGAGGTGCGCGACTCCATCTGCATCAGCGCCGGAGAGGTGTCGCGCCTCATCCCCGTCATCCTCCTGCGCGACGAGTCGCTCAAGGCAGCGACCTACAAGCTCGTGCTTGCCGTACAGGGCAACGAGTACTTCCGTCCGGGCATCGACGCCTGGCGCACCTACACCGTGACCATCACCGATACCGCCATCAAGCCCACCATCTGGGACAGCTACTGGAGCTACTACCTCGGCACGTCATGGGGACCGGAGAAGTTGCGCTTCGCCATCGAGGCTACCGGCTACAAGGACTTCAACGAGCGTCCGCTCGACCCGGGACTGGGCAGCTGGATGTACACCGTCTGCTCCCAACAGCTGGAGGAGTACAACGCCGAACACCCCGACAACCCGCTGTGTGAGGCGGACGGCACCCCCGTATCCTTCGATTATTAACCTTCCGTAAACCAACCATTATGATACGTAAACCTCTTGCATACCTCACGATGCTGCTGGCGCTGGCAGGCACCGCATCCTGCATCGACGACAAAGGCAACTACACCTACATCCCTGCCGAAGAAATGTTCCCCGTCAACATCTCCGTCCCTGAAGCGGAGGAGAACAACAACTTCCTGCGCGGAGTCAAGGGCGACGCCTTCCATGTGGAAGCTCAAGTGAGCGGACTCGAAGGAGGCAGCGGCGCCTACAGCTTCCTCTGGTACGCCTTCCCCAACATCAGCGGCGTAACGACCGACGAACGGGTGGAGCTGAGCACCGAGCAGAACCTCGACCTGCCGAGCCTCACACTCAAGTCGGGCGACTGGATTCTCTGTTTCCGCGTGACCGACAACGAGCTGGGTGTGTTCAAGGAGAGCCAGATCAACCTGACCGTCAGTTCCTCGTCCTTCAACCGCGGATGGTACATCATGAAGGCTAAGGACGATGTGGCGGACGTGGACTTCTTCCCCAATGCCTATCCGGCAGAAGGCTCCGAACCGACACGCAACATGATTGCCCTGGCGGGCTGCACGCTCCACGGCAACCCCGTGGCAGTCGCCTGGCAGGAGTACAACTACTGCCACCCCGTGGTCGATGAGTACGGTACGACCAACATCGAACTGCTCGAAGCATGGCACTTCGTGACCGACCGCGACATGCTCGTGCTCCAGGGCGGAGACGACATGATTCCGCTCAAGGACTACGACGAGCAGTTCTACACCCCGCCCACGAGCCACAACCCGCAGGCGTTCTTCTTCTTCGACACCTACAACCACCAGTTCCTCATCGACGGCAACGAGCTCTACGGCGTACTGGGGACGGCATACAAGTATGTGGGCACGATGACGCCGAAGAGCATCGGCAAGTACACTCTCAAGCCGAGCGACCACTCCTATTACCCCGCCATCATCCCCTACGGATGGTCGGGCGACGTGGTCCTCTTCGACAACAACGGCAAGGGCTTCTACCGCTACATGCCCAACAGCACCTCGTCGAACGTCAACGCCCTGAGCGAATATGAGCTGGATGGCGAGACCATCGACCCGGGCAACATGAACGCCGACATCGTGAAGCTCTCCGGAAGCCTCAACTACGACGGGCAGACCTACATCCTCATGCACGAGCTGGACACCGACCGCTACCGCCTGGGCAAGATGCCCTACGGGACAAGCAACCTCTTCGAGTCCTACAACGAGGTGCCGGCGGGAAGCATGCTGCTCGACAGCGAGTTCATGGCGACTCCGGGCGTGGGAGACTTCGTCTACTTCACCCGCGGGAACGAGATTTACTACTACCGCGATGCGCCGGGACTGGACGAGCGCGAGTTCAAGCTCTTCGATGTGGCAGCCGACGAGCGCATCACCTACATGGTGTGCAACAGCGGCTGGAACGGAGGCAACTACCTCATCATCATGACGACCAAGGACGGTGCCTGGAACTGCTACTTCTACCTCATCCCGAACACCAACCAGCCTGAGGTGACGCTGCCTGCCGAGAAGGTCATGAGCGGCGAAGGCGTTGCCAGCCGACTGATGTACAAGGTCTGGTAAGACGGAAGCACGGACGCCCTCTCTCCCGGTGACGACCGCACCGGGAGACAACAAGAGGAGGCACGGACACACAGAGCGAATCTCTTTGCACTGTGTATCCGTGCCTCCTCTTTTTATCGGGAGTCCCGCGGGGTGTCACTTCCGGTGGTCCACCGTGCGACCCTCCTGCACGAGCTGTTCCGTGGCTTGAAGCATGGAGAAGCAGTAGTCCTTCAGCCGGCGGTAGGGGTCGGACATCTCCACGGCGACGGGTGTGCCTGCCGAAGTGTCATAGCAGAACTCCTGCCCGACGGTGGGGTTGAAGACATACAGGTGGGAGCTGTCGCGTGCCGCCACGGTGTTGTCGGCGGTGTAGAACATCGCCGGACGGCGTTCCCGCGTCAGGTCGACGCCGAAGTTGTTCTGCGTGTAGCCGATGCCGAGCATTCCCAGGAGCGTCGGTGCCACATCGACCTGTCCGGCGAAGTCGGTGCGCTCCTCGGGGGTGATGCCCCGTCCGTAGATAATCAGCGGGATGTGGTTGTACGATTGCGGCAGCTCGCAGTCGGCGGTGCCCACCATCTTGCCGTGGTCGCCCAGGAAGACAAAGAGCGTGTTGTCGAACCAGGGCTCGCGCGACGCCGCCTCCATGAAGTCATGCACGCAGCGGTCCGCGTATTCCACAATCTGCTGTTCGGGCGTACTGCTCTTCGGACGGAAGTCGGGCGGGAGGATGTAGGGCGGATGGTTGCTGATGGTCAGCAGGGTAGCGAAGAAGGGCTTGCCCGTGGCGGCATGACGGTTGAGCACCTGCAGGGCATAGGTGAAGAGGTAGTCGTCCTGCACGCCCCAGCTGCTGACCAGCTTGTCGGCAGGATAGTTCTCCTGCGAGTAGATTTCCTCGTAGCCGTTGGTGCGGAAGAAGGCGTTCATGTTGTCGTACTGCGACTCGTGCGTCATGAAGAACATCGTGTCGTAGCCGTTGTCACGCAGGACGGTGGGCAGACCCGAATAGGTGGGGATGACCGAGCCTTTCATCGCGTTGCGCTTCATCACCGACGGGAAGGAATAGAGCGTGGCATACAGTCCGTGGTTCGTGTGGTTGCCGGCGGAGTAGAAGTTGGCGAACGAGAGCGAATGACGGTAGAGGCTGTCGAGGCAGGGCGTCAGCTGCGCCTCCTGACCGAAGCGTTGCATCAGGCTGGCGGACATCGACTCCATGAGCACCAGCACCACGTTGCGGCGCGACGGCACCGAGTCGGGCTGTACGACCCGGGCAAGGGGAGAGATGCCCTCGATGCCCGTCCGCCCGAGGTAGGCACAGGCACGGTGTACGGCCTCCTCGCCATCCATGAGGTGCAGCGTCCGGTTCTCCGCACGCAGGTCGTCGACCACGCTCGCCATGAGGTTGAACGTCGGGTTCAGACCCATCTGGTTGAGCACGGGGTTCAGGCAGAAGTAGGCTGCACTCACCTTGATGGGGTTATAGCCCATGCGTCCGCGGATGCCGAAGAGGCACAGTCCGATGAGACAGGCCGAGACCAGCAGGATGCCGCCGCGCTGCCCCCAGGGGATGTGCGCCTCGGACAGGTGACGCCGTAGCAGCTTCAGGTAACGGCTCGTCAGGAACCAGAACAGGAAGAGCGCCGCCGCGAAGTAGAACAGGTAGACATAGTAGGAGCTTTCGCCCAGGACCATCGAGGCAGTGGTCGTCCCGTACTCGAACCAGTTGAAGATGGACGAGTTGAGCACCTTCGTGAAGTAGAGGAAGTAGGGGATGTTGGCGGCAGCAGATAGGAAGAGGATGCCGTAGAACACCGTGAAGAAGGTCTGGATGAAGCGGAAGAGCCACTTGCCGTAATAGTCGCACAGGGCAGCGATGCACAGCACCGCCAGCGGGAGGATGAGCACGTAGCAAGCGATCACATTGTCAAACCAGAGCCCGCGCACGAAGGCGGTCAGCGTCAGCGTCGCATCTTCACGAAGCTCGGCGGGCACCTGCGGACGGACGTCTATCCAGAACAGCACGCGGAACATCGTGAGCAGCACGAGTCCCGTCACGTGCACCGCGAGCAGGTAGGCAAACGACTGGAGGAATCTTTTCATTGTTTTAAGTTTATGATGGTTGGGGTTTATGGTTATCCGGACGTACGGGGCTGACGGGACACACGGCGCTTGTTGCCGCCGGGTCACCGCCTCTCCCCTGCCGGCGCCGCAAAAGTAGCACAAAAAAGCGGGAAACAAGGCATGTTACAAAGACATTAAGACTTATCTTTGCCCCTGTCAACAAAACCATCCCAAGCATGAAAGCAACTTATGACTACCTGATCGTGGGAGCCGGACTCTTCGGCGCCGTCTTCGCCCACGAAGCCACCCGCCGGGGCAAGCGTTGCCTGGTCATCGACAAGCGGCAGCACACAGGCGGGAACATCTATTGCAAAGAGGTCAATGGCATCCAGGTGCACTACTACGGCGCACACATCTTCCACACCGACAACCGCCGCGTGTGGGACTACGTGAACCGGCTCGTGGAGTTCAACCGCTTCACCAACTCGCCCCTGGCGTCCTACGGCGGCAAGCTCTACAACCTGCCGTTCAACATGAACACCTTCTACCAGCTCTGGGGCGTCCGTACCCCCGCCGAGGCACGGGCACGCATCGAGGAGGAACGGGCACGCTATGCCCACATCGGCGAGCCTGCCAACCTGGAGGAGCAGGCGCTCAAGCTCGGCGGACGCGACATCTACGAACGCCTCATCAAGGGCTATACCGAGAAGCAGTGGGGACGTGCCGCCACCGAACTGCCTGCCTTCATCATCCGCCGTCTGCCCTTCCGCTTCACCTTTGACAACAACTACTTCAACGACCGCTACCAGGGCATCCCCGAGGGTGGGTACAACCGCCTCATCGACGCCCTGCTCGAAGGCAGCGAGGTGCGCCTGGGCACCGACTACTTCGCCCACCGCGAAGAGCTGGACCAGCTGGCGGACACCACCCTCTTCACCGGCTGCATCGACGAGTACTTCGAGTACTGCTTCGGACGGCTGGAGTACCGCAGCCTGCGCTTCGACCACCGGGTGCTCGAAGACACCGACAACTTCCAGGGCAACGCCGTGGTCAACTACACCGAGCGCGAGGTCCCCTACACACGCATCATCGAGCACAAGCATTTCGCCTTCGGCACACAGCCGTCGACCGTCATCACCTATGAGTATCCGGACGACTTCGCCCCCGGCAAGGAGCCTTACTACCCCGTGAACGACGCCCGCAACTCGGCGCTGTATGAACGCTACCGCTCCCTGGCGGACAACTGCGTGGACGTGCTCTTCGGCGGACGGCTGGCGCAATACACCTACGCCGACATGGACGACACCATCGAGGCAGCCCTGCAGCTCGTCGACCGCGAACTGGACCGGAAGTGACGACAGCCCCGGAACGAGAACCAAGCACAGACGAACCATGAGGGAACTGATACGCTTCGGCCTGGTGGGCGCACTGGCAACGGCGCTCCACTATGGCATCTACTACGTGCTGTGGCGATTCGCACACGCCAATGAGAGCATAGCCTACACCGTGGGCTATGCCCTCAGCTTCGTTGCCAACTTCTACCTGACGGCGTACTTCACCTTCCGCTCGCGCCCCTCGTGGCGTCGTGCCGGCGGCTTCGGCGGAGCTCATCTGGTCAACTACCTGCTCCACATCAGCCTGCTCAACTTCTTCCTCTGGCTGGGCGTACCGGAGGCATGGGCGCCCGCTCCTGTCTTTGCCATCGCCATCCCCGTCAACTTCCTCCTCGTCCGCCGGGTCTTCAGGAAGAAACGGACCGACTGACGGCGTCCTGCCCCCTTATTCGCCGTTCTTTTACGCTTTATTAACAAAACTACAGGGTTACAAGCGAAGTTTATTTTCCATACTTTTGCAGCCGGAATGGAGTATAATGCTCCACGTATCATGAACTGCAAAAGACAAAGCAAGACTACAACCACCCACTTACCAAGGCACTTAGGCTATCCCGTACCCGAGTCCGCAAGCCCCTCTGAAGGCTCGCAACGCAGCAGGCAGTGGCCTGCCACACCGAAAACCCGTCCGCTGAGCTCCGTCAGCAGGGGCACACGGACACTCCCCGACCCGGGCATTCCTCACACCGCATTCTAACACACTTACGACAATGAAGAAACGTACGTTGCTCACGGCATCGCTCGCGCTGATGCTGTGTCCGCCGTTGGCGTATGCCCAGACAGACGCCCGGCACCCCCTGACTCTCGAACAACTCTTTACGCTCGCCGACCGCAACAGCAAGTCGCTGCGCCCTGCCGTCACCGGTGTCGCCGAAGCCGGACAAGCCGTCGAGGCGGCGCAACGGGCACGCCTGCCGGACATCAACGCGTCCCTCTCCGGGAGCTTTCTCGGCAACGGATGCCTCATCGACCGCGACCTGGGCAGTGGGATGAAAGCGCCCATGCCCCACTGGGGCAACAACTTCGCCCTCGAGGTGACTCAGGTCATCTATGCCGGAGGGGCGCTCGACGGCGCAGTCGCCCTCAGCCGGCTCCAGGCGGAAAGTGCACGGCAGACGCTCGCCGCCGACCGCAACAAGGTCCGCTTCCTCGCCCTGGGCTACTACCTCGACCTCTTCAAGCAGCAGAACCTGCTGCAGGTCTACGACCGTCACATCGAACTGACACAGCGGACGCTCCGTGACATGCGGGCACGCAGCGCGCAGGGCATCATGCTCAAGAACGACGTAACGCGCTATGAACTGCTGCTCGCCCAGCTGGAACTGACGCGCACGCAGCTCCGCAACACCCTCGGCATCCTCAACCACGACCTCGCCACCACGCTCGGACTGCCCGACGGGACGGTCGTTGCCCCCGACACGACCCTGCTGCAACGTTCGCTCCCGACGGACGACCGTACCTGCTGGCTGGAACGCGCGCAGACGCAGTCCCCCACCCTCCGGCAGCTCGACCTTGCCACCGCCATGAGCCGCACGCAGGAGAAGCTCGTCCGCTCCTCCCTCCGTCCGCAGGTCGCCCTCGTGGCAGCCGAACACTTCGACGGTCCCATCACCATCGAGGTCCCGCCCATCGACAAGAACTTCAACTACTGGTACGTCGGGCTGGGCGTGAAGTACAATCTGTCGGCCCTGTTCAAAACCCCTAAGTCGCTTCGCCGTCAGCAACTTGCCACCCGCCGGAACCAGGAGATTGCCGAGGATGCACGCGAGCAGACCTCCCTTGTCATACACGCAGGGTACACCCGTTACCGCGAGGCGTACGAACAGCTGCGCACCCGGGAGAAGAGCGTCGAACTGGCGCGGCAGAACTACGACGTCATCGCCCATCGCTACGCCAACGAGCTGGCACTCGTCACCGACCTGCTCGATGCCGCCAACGCGCGCCTGTCTGCCGAGGTGGAACTCGCGAACGCGCGCATCGACATCGTCTACCAGTACTACAAACTGCATTACCTCGCCGGAACACTCCAAGACAATTAACACTCACTCACTATGGAACGAAAGAACAAGAAAATCCTCATCAACACCGTCATCATCCTCGTGCTCCTCACGGGCTTCACCTGGGTCGTCTCCCGCTTCGTCCGTCTCGGACGGGTGGAATACACCGACAACGCCCAGGTGCGCCGCCTCATCGTCCCCGTCAACAGCCGTGTGCAAGGGTTCATCCGTGAAGTACGCTTCGAGGAGTACCAGCATGTGCACAAGGGAGACACCCTGCTCATCATCGAAGACACCGAGTACCGCCTCCGTCTCGCCCAGGCGGAAGCCGACCGCCTGAGCACCCTCGCCGGAAGGAGCGCCATGGGCACGACCATCACCACCACGGGCAACGACCTCTCCGTCTCCGATGCCGGCATCGAGGAAGTGCACGTCCGCCTGCTCAACGCCGAGAAGGACTACCACCGCTACCGCACCCTGCTCGAACAGGAAGCCGTCACCCCGCAGCAGTTCGACAACGTGCGCACCAACTACGAAGCCCTCAAGGCAAACTACGAACGCCTCCTGCGGCAACGCCGGTCGACCGCCCTCGTCCGTCAGCAACAGACCCAGCGGCTGGACCAGAACGACGCCGCCGTGGCCGTCGCCGAGGCTGCCCTCGACCTGGCACGCCTCAACCTCTCCTACACCGTCATCACCGCTCCCTGCGACGGGGTCACCTCGCGCCGTACCGTGCAGGAGGGACAGCTCGTGCAGCCCGGTCAGGTGCTCCTCTCCGTGGTGGACGACAACGACGTCTGGGTGATAGCCAACTACCGGGAGACGCAGACCGCCCACCTTGCCGAGGGCATGAAGGTCCGCATCAGCGTCGACGCCATCCCGGGCGTGACCTACGAGGGGCGCGTGCAGGCGCTCTCCCAGGCTACCGGCGCCCAGTACTCCCTCGTCCCGCAGGACAACTCCGCGGGCAACTTCGTCAAGGTGGAGCAGCGCGTCCCCGTCAAAATCGTGTTCACGGACGCGAACCGTGCCGCCGACCTGCAACGGTTGCGCTCGGGGCTGAATGTCGAATGCGAAACAGCCTACTAGCCCATGAGCCGTCTTGACGAACTCCTGCGCCAGCTCCCTGCCTTCAAGGAGTGGGTGCCCATGCACGTGCGTACATGGTCGTTCTACGCGTTCATCCTCGTCTTCCAGCTCTCGGGCGGCATCTACCTGTCCGCCCTGCCCGACATGGAGGGCGAGACCGCCCTGATGCAGGAGGACCTGCTCATGGCGGGGCTGTCCTCCTTCCTGGGCATCTCCATGGTCTTCCCCCTCCTCTTCCGGCTGAAGTTCCGGCTGACGTCGCGCTTCATCCTGCAAGTGACGAGTGCGGGGCTCGTCGCCTGCAACCTCGTCACGATGTACTGCCGCAGCGTCCCGCTGCTCGTGGTGACCTGCTTCATCGCCGGGATGCTCCGCATGTGGGGGACCTTCGAGTGCTTCTCCACCATCCAGCTGCGCATCACGCCCACGCGCAACTTCGCCGTCTTCTTCCCCGTGGTCTATGCCACCGTCTTCGGGTGCATCCAGGTGTCGGGCTACCTCACCACGTGGCTCGCCTACCACTACCACTGGCAGTACATGCATCTCGTCATCATCGCCCTGCTGCTGGGCGTGTTCGGCTGTACAAGGCTGCTCCTGCGCCCCTTCCACATGGGCAAGCCCATGCCGCTGTACGGCATCGACTGGCTCGGCGCCCTGCTGTGGAGCACGGGGCTGGGGCTCCTCATCTTCGTGGCGAACTACGGCGACTACTACAACTGGTTCCATTCGCCCCTGCTCTGTGCGGCGCTGGCGGCAGGCATCGGCTGCGTGGCGTTGAACATCGGACGGATGCACCACATCCGCCACCCCTACATCGACCCGCAGGTCTATCGTTACCCGAAGGTCGTCCCCATCATCCTGCTCTTCGCCGCCCTCTGCCTGCTCAGCTCTACGGCGACGGTGCTCCAGGGGGTCTTTACGGGAGTGATACTCGGCTATGACAGTCTGACGGCGGCACGCCTCAACCTGCCCTCGCTGCTCGGCACGCTCGCCGGAGCCGCCTTCACGCTCTACGCACTGACGCGGCTTCACCTGACGTACAAGCAGCTGACCGTCCTGGGCTTCGTCTGCGTGCTGGCGTACCAGGTGGAGTGCTACTTCCTCATTTCGCCCGAGACCGCCCTCGGTCAGCTCTACCTCCCCGTCTTCGTGCGCAACTTCGGGAACGTCATCCTCTACATTGCCCTGACGACCTACCTGCAGCAGCTGGTGCCCTTCGTCTTCTTCTTCCAGGCGCTCGGCGCCGTGGGCTTCATCCGCGAGGGCATCGGTTCGCCGATAGCCAACGCCCTCACCGCCCGTCTGTTCAAGGTGGTACAGCAGTCCAACGCCTTCACGCTCAGCACGTCGCTCGACGGTCTGGACGTCCGCAGCGCCTCGCTCCCCCTGCCGCAGCTCTTCGGCGAGCTGCAACGCCAGTCCCTGCTGGTCTCACTGAAGGAGGTCTACGGCTACGCCGTCCTGCTGGGCATCCTGTTCCTGCTCCTGGTGCTCGCCATGCGCTACCGGCACATCGTCCGCTTCGTGCGCATGCCGCCGGTGGAGGTGTTCAAACGGTTGCTGGAAATCCGGCACACGGGAGAGCGGGGCAATTGACAATTGAAAATTGACAATTGACAATTGCCCTGCGGCATGGGGGATGTGCCCACAAGGCGGCGAATGTAGGGGCGACATAACACAATTGACAATTGAAAATTGACAATTGACAATTGCCCTGCGGCGTGGGGGATGTGTCTACAAGGCGATAATTGTCCACTGTCAATTATCAATTGTCAATTGTCAATTGAAAGTCCGGTTTTAACATCACATTTTCCCGATTTGGCGGTTTCAGCTAACGCACATTTTCGTAAAATCGTCCCAATTAGAAAAACGCGCGTTAATTATTTTAAGGAACGTCCGTCGGAACGCACCAAAATAAACGGTTATTCACACAATTATACCGTTTCTAACGCAAAAAGACCGTCCGTCGCACCCATCGTCGCGGTCGAAAGCACCGGTGACTGGCTTCGTACGGACGAACGACTACCGTCGTACCGACGTGTCCGCACGGTCGTAGTCGTTCGTCCGTACGAAAACAGCTATCTGTCCCCATTTTTTAGAGCCCGAAGGGGCACGATTCCGAAGGTGTGAAATTGCGTCCGTCCGTGTGAAAAGAGCGACGGAAAGAAACGAATAAAAAGAAAAAGGAAACAGAAGGGAAAGAAACAGACAGAAATACCGACAACATGCAAAACACAAATCGCCCGAGAATGCCTTCTTTGCTCACGAACGCGTAGTTGGATGCAAGGAAGCCCCTTCTCGGGCGATTCGTTTGACATTTTGACAAATTGACACAACCGCCACATTCCATGAACAAAACATTTCTCAAAATGTAGGGGCGACCGGTCTGGTCGCCCGGTCCAACATATTCAATTGACAATTGACAATGGACAATTGACAATGCCCCTGCGACGTGTGTACACATCCGGGCAATTGGACCGGGCGACCAGACCGGTCGCCCCTACATTCACCGCCTTGTGGTCTCGTCCCCATGCCGCACAGCAATTGTCAATGGGTAATGGATAATTGACCATTGATTTATTTCCGCCCGAAGTCCGCCGGGACCTCGCCCCAGCGTTCGGTCTCCCATTTCAGGATGGGCGTAGCGTAGGTATGGGTGTGCAGCCAGCGTTCAGCTCGCTCGATGAGGGCGAAGAGCGGTTCGGTCTGCGGGGTGCGCTCCAGCTTGGTCTTGCACTTCTTCTGACGGACCCAGCTGATGGCCGTACGGCTGTCGGAGTACACGGGCATGGAGAGGTGCTTCTGGTCGAGCAACGCCAGGGCGTGGACAATGGCAAGGAACTCGCCGATGTTGTTCGTCCCCTGCATGGGGCCGAAGTGGAAAATCTCCTGACGGGTGCGGAGATACACGCCCCGGTACTCCATCGGACCGGGATTGCCGCTACATGCCGCGTCGACCGCCAGTGCCTCGGTCTGCACTTCCGCCCCCCAGGACGGCTGCGCGGCGGATGCCTGCCGGGCGGCTGCCCCACGACCTACGTAGTGATAAGGGGAGGACGCGTAGGCACGCTCTGCCTCCTCGCGACTCTCGAACGACTTGTAGACGGCTCCCTCGTAGCCTTTTATCTGTGCCTGGCATTCGCTCCAGGAAGTGTAGATGCCCGGGGTGACGCCGTTCCAGACGACATAATATTTCTGTTTTGCCATACGCTGGGTGTTGTTTGGCTGCAAAAGTACAAAGAAATGGGGGAACCGGCAGCAAAGCGACGGAACTTCCGCTACTTCCGCTCCGCCCCGCCGCAAAAGAATCCGGACAGAAAAGTTCAATAATACGGACAAAAGCGTACGATTGTTTTAAAAGAAATACATATATTTGCAAAAACTGTTACAGCGTATGGATACGCTTCGTCCTTGACCTTGTCTATACTCCTGAAGAACTGAACCTTTATTGACTCACACTTATGACAAACTGGAAACTTTTCGCATGCGCCCTCCTGACCGGTGCATGTTGCGGCACGACGTTGACCGCACGAGGAGGCTCTCTCCCATCGGGTCATGTGTATGCAGCTTCGGTGCAACAAGCTGCACGGACCCTCACCGGAACTGTCACCGACAGTCATGGTGAACCTCTCCCGGGTGTCTCGGTCTCCGTCAAGGGGACGACCCTGGGAACCATCACCGACATCGACGGAAAATACACGCTGAAAGTACACGAAGGGGCGGAACTGGTGTTCTCCTTCGTCGGCATGCAGACTCAGACGGTACGCTTCAAGGGCGAGCCTTCCCTCAACATCATCCTGCGCGACGACAACGTGGCACTCGATGACGTCGTGGTCATCGGCTACGGCAGCAAGAACCGCAAGAGCCTGACCAGCTCCATCTCCTCCGTGAAGAAGGAGGACATCGAGCGCATGGCGCCCGTCTCGACCAACGTGCAGGACCTCATCGGAGGCGGCATGCTGAAGGGTGTACTTGCCACGCAGAACAGCGGCGAACCGGGGTCGTCCATCAGCATCAACGTCCGCGGTGTGACCTCGCCCTATCCCAATATGCAGACGGGCACGAACAACAACGCACCGCTCTACGTCATCGACGGCGTGCCCCTCTTTGTGGAAGCGACCAGTCTGAACCCGCTCATGAACCTCTCGCCGAACGACATCGAGAGCATCGACGTGCTGAAGGACGCATCCGCCACTGCCATCTACGGCTCGCGCGGAGCCAACGGCGTCATCATCGTCACGACCAAGGACGGACGCAAGGACGAGAAGCCTGTGGTGGAGGTGGGGTACAGCATCGCCGTAGCGAACCCCGTGAAGGAGTTCACGCCCCTCACCACCGAGGAGTTCCTCCGCTACACCGACCAGAACCTGCGGAATGCCGCCATCGCCTACAACAACTTCGAAGGCTACTCCGCGATGTTCACCCCGTACATGCCGTCGATGGCGCTCTTCAGCTTCGACGAGTACGGACAGGTGGTCTACGAGGGGCTGGACATGACACGGTTCAACCCCGACGTGCAGACCGACTGGGTCCGCGAGGTGAAGAACCGGAATGCCCTGACACACCAGTACAATGCCTCCGTGCGCGGCGGCTCCCAACGCACGAACTACTCCCTCTCGCTGAACGGCAGCAACGAGGAGGGACTCTACAGGAACGACAGCATGGAGACCTACGGCGGACGCATCGCGCTGAACACCGACCTGAGCGACCGCGTGAAGCTGGGCGGCGTGATGAACTACTCGGAGACGAAGCGCCGCAGCACGAGCGACGGACTGGGCACGGCGAGCGCCGAGGCGAAGCCCTGGCTGGTGCGCCCCGACATAGCGGTCTATGACGAGCTGGGCGAGCTGAACCGCATCGACACGGGTCTCTCCGCCTACGGCATGGACGGCGTGGAGCTTACGCCCTCACCCGTCGGACTGCTCGAGCGGCAGACGCGCCACACGAGCAACCAGTTCCTCGGCAACCTTTTCGCTGAAATCGAGCTGTTCCGTGGGCTGAAGTTCCGCACGGACTTCAGCATGACCCACTACACCTTCCAGACCTCCTACTACACCCCCGTGGAGGCGTCCGTCGACATGCGCGGACTGGGCATGCCGCTCGAAGCCATGCTGTCGACCTCCGACAGCGAGTACCGGACGACGTCGCTCAACTTCCGTCTGGACTACAGCCTCAACCTGCAGAAGCACCTCTTCGGCGCCATGCTGGGCTATGGGGCAGAACGGTCGAAGAACGCCTCGGAGACACTCGCCTACCAGGGCTTCCCCACACTGAACAACATCGACGCCGCCCGCGAGGTCATCAGCAAGATCCAGACGACGACCCGGAGCGGACTCAACTCGGTGTACGGACGTGTGAACTACTCCTACGACGCGAAATACCTGGCGGAACTGAGCATGCGTGCCGACGCCTCGTCGAAGTTCGGCCCGGGCAACCAGTGGGGCTACTTCCCGGCGCTCTCGCTCGGCTGGATCATCAGCGAGGAGGACTTCATCCGCGACAAGGACACCGTCAGCAACCTGAAGCTGCGCCTGAGCCTCGGACAGACCGGCTCGACCAACGTCGCCGACTTCGTCTACTACCAGTACTACATCAACGGTCCGCTCTATGGCGGACAGAACAGCACCGTGCTCAACGGCACGCTGCCCAACCGTAACATCGGGTGGGAGAAGACCAGCGAGGTGAACGTGGGCGTGGACTTCAGCTTCTTCAACGACCGGCTCTACGGAAGCCTGGACGCCTACTACCGTTATACCGACGGGGCACTGGCACCGTCGCCCCACATCCTGGAGCCGGGCATGGCGAACTACTGGAGCAACATCGTCGACATGAGCAACCGCGGCGTGGAGTTCTCCATCGGGGCGGACGTGGTGCGCGGGAAGGCCTTCAGCTGGAGCACGATGCTCAACCTCTCGCACAACCACAACCGCATCGAGTCGCTCAACGACGCCCTCATCAGCACCTACATGCAGGACTACTTCGTCGTCGGCGAGCCGATGGGCGTGACCCGGGGCTACGTGGTGGACCATATCATCCAGAGCCGGGAGGAGATTGATGCGCTGAACGCCACCGCCCAGCAGCTCTACGGGCGCAACTACATGGACAACACCGGCGTCGGGGACTACCTGCTGAAGGACCTCGACGGCAACGGTATCTTCGATGCGACGTACGACAAGACGGTCATCGCCAATCCCGAGCCCGCCATCTTCGGCGGCTGGCAGAACACGTTCTCCTACAAGAACTGGTCGCTCTCCATGCTCATGCAGTTCTCCCAGGGAGGCACTGCGGTCTATAACGACCTGCTCATGGAGGTCACGCAGCCCTACGCGGGCAAGAGTGTCAGCCGCGAGCTGTACGGGAACTTCTGGACGCCCGAGAACACCGATGCACGCTATGCGCGCATGGGCGACGGCATCTACAACTACAACTCCACGCTCAACGACCGCTATGTGTTCAGCACCTCCTACCTGCGCATGAAGAACATCACGCTCGCCTACGAACTGCCCCGGAGCGTCGCCCAACGCCTGCACCTCGGCAGCGCATCGGTCTACGCCGTGGCGACGAACCTCTTCACCGTGACCGACTGGCCCGGCATCGACCCGGAGTCGGCAGGTACGGGCACGACCGCCGGCACCAACTACGACTCCTACCCGCTCTCAAAGACCTTCTCGGTAGGTGTCAAGCTATCCTTCTAACCACACGCTAATAAGATAAGGTATATGACTACGCATAGAAACATCCTGCTCACCCTCCTGGTGAGCCTCACACTCTCGTCGTGCAACCTGCTGGGTCCGGTCGATGACATCCAGCCCGACTTCGTCCTGACCGACGACGATGTGATCACTGACAGCAACTCTGCCGAGTACCTGCTCAACGGCATCTACAGCCGCTACCGCGAAAGATCCCTCGCATCCATGCGCAACGGCATGTTCATCCTGACGGGCACGCTCAACAACACGACCGTCGCCGAGGGCGCAACGAACTTCCGCGAGAACAACCTCCGTCCGCAGAACAACACCGTGCTCAACTACTATACGGGCCTCTACGCCATCATCAACCAGTCCAACTCGCTCATCGCGAACCTGCGCGACGCTCATCCGAAGGGACTGACCGAGGCACGCAAGGGCGAAATCTTGGGCGAAGCCTACTTCCACAAGGCGTTTGCCGAGTTCATGTTGCTGCGCTCCTTCGGCGAGTTCTGGGACCGCTCGTCCGACTACGGCGTGGTGCTCTACAACGAACCGGCACGCGGCAACGACGAGGCCAAACGGCGCGCTCCGGTCGAGGAGTGCTACACGCAAATCCTGTCCGACCTCGACGAGGCGGCTGCCGCCCCGGCATACGACGGACGCGCCTACCGGGTGAACGGCGTCACCGTGCAGATGCTGCGCGCACGTGTGCTGCTCTACATGGGACGGTTCGCCGACGCTGCCACCACCGCCCGGACCGCCATCGCCGACGCCACCGCCGGAGGTGCTTCGCTGGAGACCGACTACCTGACGGTCTTTGCCCAGGGCTTCAGCTCCCCGGAGACCCTGTTCGCCCCCTACGTGTCCTATCCGCTGGAGACGATGGGCAGCATCCTGACCACCGATGTGAACCTGGGCTACGGGACGACCGTCAGCCGGATAGCCGACGAGCTGGCAGGCACGACGGGCGACGAACTGTATGACGCCCGCTACACCGTCGCCTTCCAGCCGATGAGCCTGAGGAAGTATGTGCTCAACAACGCCACGACGGGCGACAACAACACTTACTACTTCATGCGTCTGCCCGAACTGTACCTCATCCTGGCGGAAGCCGAGGCGCGCGAGGGCAACTACCCGCAGGCACGTGAAGCCCTGCAGCCTGTCGCCACCCGCGCCGGCTACGCGGAGGACTATGCGGACGGCATCGCCGACGGCGACCTGCTGCTCACCATCTTCCGCCACAAGTACATGGAGCTGAGCGCGGAGAACTACGAGGAGTGGTACGACATGGTGCGCTACTACCGGCTCGACGGCACTGACTTCACTGCCACGGGACTGGGATACACGCAGTCGATGCAGCATCTCGTCCTGCCCATTCCCACACAGGCACTCAGCGGCAACAGCCTGCTGGTGCAGAACCCGACTTACGAAATATCCAACCATTAAATGATAACCTTATGAAGAAACTGACTCTTCTGGCAGCCGTCGCCCTCCTGGCAGGCTGTCAGCCCGGCGCCGGTCCGGGCTATACGCTCGACGGCGTACTCACCGGCGGCGAAGCACCCACCGGCATGGCATACCTGCAACGGCAAATGCCCGACGGACAGATGGTGTCGACCGACAGTGCCACCATCACGGACGGCAAGTTCAGCCTCAAGGGGCACGTGGACCGTCCGCAGATGTACACCCTCCGCATCGACCTGCGTACGGACCCGACGGAGAGCGTCCAGGGCAAGGTGTTCGCCTCGCACTTCTATCTGGAGAACTCGCCCATCACCTTCGAAGGCAACCTGAAGACGCTGCCCGGAGTGTTCTACGACCCCGAACGTCCGCTGGAGGCACCCGTCATCAAGGGCTCTGCGACGGAGGACTTCTACGCCCGCTTCCGGGCGGACATCAAGCCCGTCAGCGACAGCCTGACTGTCATCGACCGACGCTACTGGGAGGAGTACACCGCCCCGATGATGAACGACAAGGAGCACAAGCACGACTACACCGAGGTGGGGGTAGCACTCGTGAAGGAGGAGGCACGGTGGCGCAAGGAGCTTCAGGAGAAGACCCTGGCGTTCATCCGCGAGAATCCCTCGTCGGTCGTGGCTTTCGACCAGCTGGTGGCGCTCTTCTCCGACTTCACCGTGAACTATTCCGGCAAGCAGATTGACGAGATGCGCAGCTGGGTGGCAGACGCCTGGGCAGGCACTCCCCAACTGGCGGCACTCGACTCCATCGTGAGCCGCATCAAGCCGGTCGCACTGGGTGAGAAGTATGCCGACATCGACGTACAGACGCCCGACGGCAAGACCGTGAAGCTGTCGAGCCTCATCCCCGAGGGCAAGTATGTGATGCTGGAGTTCTGGGCAAGCTGGTGCGGACCGTGCCGCGCGGAGATTCCCCACCTGGTGCGGGTGCACGAGAAGTACAAGGACTTCAACATCGTCAGCGTCTCGGTCGACGAGAAGGAGGCTGACTGGCAGAAAGCCATGAAGGAAGAGCGGATGACGTGGACACAGGCACGCATCACCGGCGGCATCATGGGCGAGGAGGTGAAGAAGTTCAACATCACGGGCATCCCCATGTGCATGGTGCTCGACGGTGAGGGACGCTTCTACCGCACGAACACCCGGGGCGCCTACCTCGACGCCTTCCTGATGGAGCTCTACGGCAAGTGACGGCCGGCACCGTCATGACGGCATGACGGGATACAGACAGAGGCACGAAGACACAGCGTATGCCAGCCCCACGGAGGGGTGACGGACGGTTGCTGTGGCTTCGTGCCTCTGCGTTTATCCGGTGCGGGGCGCGCTCAGGCGTCCGCGGAGAGCCGTGCCAGGTAGTTGTAGTGCTCGCCCTCCCGGACACATTCGGCACGGAAGCCGCATTGGGAGGCGTAGAGCGAGAGGGTGTCAAAGTCGATGTAGAGCCAGTCGAAGGGTTCGCCCTTGACCTGCCGGTACTGCATGAGGAAGTCCACCTGACCGTAGTAGTCGCCTGCCAGGTCGATGAGCATCCCTCCGTCCTCATCCTCGAAGAGGTAGCTCAGGTCACTGGAGTCCATCAGGATGCATCCGCCGGGACGCAGGAGCTGCTTCATGCGGTCAAAGAAGGTGGGCATCTCCTCGATGCGTCCGATGATGCCCGAGCCGTTCATCAGCATCAGGATGGTGTCGAACGTCCCAAGCGGTTCGTTGCCGAAGAGGTTGGCGAGACGGATGTCCTTCACGCCGCGTTCGCGCATGACCTCCACCGAGAGGGGCGAGATGTCTATGGCACACACGTCCTTCCCCATCGCCTGCAGGGCGAGCGAGTGGCATCCGCTGCCGGCGCCGACGTCGAGGATGCGTCCCTGTGCCATGCGCAGGGCGGTCTGCTCCAGCGGAGGCATCGTGTCGAAGGTACGGAACAATTCTTTCACGGGCATCTCGTCCTCGTCAAAGCGGGACGAAAAGACACGCAGCGGCTGTGCCTTCCCGCGGCGGTGGAAGTCGGCAATGGCGGCTCCCATCGGGTCTTTCTCCGGAGTCAGTGTATCGGTTCGCATAGGCTTACGCTTTTTCCTGCATCCGCTTCTCCCACTCGGCGCGCGTGCGCTTCCACCGGTTGTGCGACCACAGCCAGTATTGGGGGGCGCGGCATATCATCTGTTCGAGGTGTTGCATGTAGAGGTCGGTCACCTCGTATTCCTTGACCTGGCCGATGTCGTCGACCATGCGGTAGAGGTGGCAGTGGTAGTGCCCCCGACGGGGACGGGTGACGTCGGCGAAGTAGATGAGCGCGTCCATCTGACGCCCTATCTTCTCCGTCCCGATGAATACGGGTGTGTCCTGATGAAGGAAGGGGGTAAAGTGGTGGATGCTGTTCCACTTGGGCGACTGGTCGGAGATGAAGCCGATGACGTGCTTCCCTCCTTGACGGCGCATCTCGATGATGCGGCGCAGGGTCTCCTTCATGGCGATGCAGCGTGCACCGTACTGGCTGCGGAGCTTGAGGAACAGTTGGTCGAAAGCTTTGTTGTAGAGCGGGTGGTAGATTTGTCCGCAGGAGACGTCACCGGGGAACCAGTAGGGCATCGAGGCAATCCACTCCCAGTTGCAGTAGTGTCCCAGGTAGATGAACGTGAACGACTTCCCCTCGCGCTCCATGTCGCGGACGATGTCTTCGGTTCCGCTGAACGTCATGCGACGGCGCATCTGCTCCTCCGACATGGAGAACTGCTTGAGCGTCTCCACCACATAGTCGCAGAAGAAAGCGTAGAACTGCTTCTCGATGCGGACAATCTCCGCGGTGCTCTTCTCTGGAAACGATGCGGTGAGATTCTTCCGCACCACGCCGCGCCGGTAGCGCACCACATGGTACAGGGGGAAGTAGAGCAGGTCCGACAGGAGGTAGAGTACCCGCAACGGCAGCAACGAGAGGACGTACCAGAGAGCGAATACCAGGTAATAGACGAGTTTCATAGGGCGTGCGTTTAAGTGGTCAGGCATGGCGGATGCCGAAAAAATCCTGGAAGCGGCGTTTGATGCGCCGGTGCTCCTCGAAGCGTTCCAGCTGGCGGATGACCTTGTGGACGCACTCGTCGGCATCCCAACCGCGGCGACGGGCGTAGAGGGAGATGATGTAGACGAGCACCTCGCGCTTGTGGGTGAGTCGTTTCAGGTTGTCCAGACATTCGTCGGGGGTGGGCCGCTTGAAGATGGAGCGATTGGTGTCGATGAGCGCGAAGCGGTAACGTCCGTCGTCATCGGCATGATAGAGGATGTTGGTCAGGTTGAGGTCGCCGTGCAGGACACCCTTCTCGTGCAGCTCCACGAGGAATCCTGCCAGTGCGTCGGCCAGCGGATGGTCGAAGTGCGGCACCGAGAGGAGGATGCTCGTCGGCGGATAGTCGCAGTTGAGCGACACGAAGAAGCCGGTGGTGAAAAGCCCGTGACGCCTGGTCTCGATGTACGCCACCTCGTGGGGCGACTCGATGCCCTTGTCGCGCAGCAGGGCGGCAAACTTATAGGCACGCTCGGTCTTCGTGCTCTTGAAGTAGGTGTAGATGATGCGCTGGAAGAAGTTGGGGTGCTTGTATTTCTTGACGACGAGCGACTGTCCGTCCACCCGGTAGCGTTTGACGACGTTACGTCCCTGATACAACAGTTCGCCACTCTGGTCGAAACTGGCAGGCAGTTGCCGGATGAAGTCGCTGTAGCGGCGGTAGTCGGGATGGACGATAAGTTTCATGTCAGTCTTTCTTTGATTCGATTAGTTGCTTGATTCGTTCTACAAGGGTTTCGGGACGAAGCAGCGTCAGGCACGCATAGTCGTCGCGCAGGCAGGGACGGTTCCCGTAGATGGAGCAGGGACGGCAGTTCAGGTCGAGCTGCACGGCACGGTCTTCCGTCTGTCCCCAGCCCATGAAGCCGGCGTACGGGTGTGTCGCGCCCCACACCGAGAGCACCGGAGTGCCCACGAGCGATGCCAGGTGCATGTTCGCCGAGTCCATCGACACCATGACGTCGAGGTGGCTCATCACCACCAGCTCACTGTCCATCCGCAGCTTTCCTGCCAACGAACGGACGCCCTCATGGCGTTGCTCCCACTGTTCGAGCAGCGCACGTTCCGACGCGCCTGCCCCGAAGAGGAACACACGGCATCCGGCAGCGGCAAGTGCAGCCACCACCTGCTCCATCTGTTCCAGCGGATAGACCTTCCCGCGGTGGGCGGCAAACGGAGCGATGCCCACCCAGGTGTCCGTCCCCTTCTCTCCCGTCACGCCGACGACCGTGCGCAGGTCGCCCCCGGCATCGCCGAAGAGGGAGGAGAAGCGGGGTGTCACGTCCAGCCCCAATCGGCGCAGCACGTCGGCATACCGTTCGAAGGACGACTTCAGCGGGACGAGCTTCTTCTCCACCGCGTCGGTCAGCGCCTTCTTCTCGCGCCTTCCCTTGTCGATGTGAGCGGTCCGTATGCCCGCCAGGCGGAAGCGCATCCGCAGGTACTTGCTGCGGAGCACGTCGTGCAGGTCCGCCACGGCATCGATGCCCAGCGGACGCAGCTCGGCAAAGAGGCGGTTCAGTCCGCCGATGCCCTTATGCCGTCCCTTCAGGTCAGCCCCGACGAAACTGACATTCGCAGGCATCCGCTCAAACAGCGGACGCACGAACTCCCGGCTCAGCACAGTGATGCGCAGCTCCGGATGTTGACAGGCGCAGGCGTGGATGACCGGGATGGTCATTGCCACATCGCCCAGCGCCGAGAAGCGTATGACGAGCAGATGTTTCACGTTTAGTCGAGTGTTATGGGATGATTGGTCTGTGTACGATGGGGCGAAGGCTCACTTCTTGCCGTAGAGCACCGGGTTGAGTTCGGGGTCATTGTACATCTTCATCTGCTTGTAGACTTTCATGTACTTGCGACCCGCCTCGATGTCGGCAATCAGCTGGTCGATGGCTGTCGACAGGTCCTTCTGCTGTTCCAGGAGGACTGCCAGCTTGCGGGCGCACTGCTCGTGGTGCTCGGCAGACACGTCGGTGCGTTCCGTCTCCTGACGCATGTGGTATATCTTCAGCGCGAGAATCGACAGGCGGTCGATTGCCCACGCCGGACTTTCGGTGTTGATGGTGGCATCCGGCAGCGGCTTCACATCCTTGTATTTGTCCAGGAAATAGCTGTCGATCAGCTCCACGAGGTCCGTGCGGTCCTGGTTGCTCTTGTCGATGCGGCGCTTCAGCACCAAGGCGGCTGCCGGGTCGATATTCGGGTCGCGGATGATGTCCTCGAAGTGCCATTGGACAGTGTCTATCCAGTTTTTGAGATAGAGATAGTACTCGATCGTCTTCAACGCATAAGGGTTGTTGATAGGCGTATCCACATTGTCGGTTTTGTGGTAATCATCGATGGATTGCACAAATATCGGGTTGCAAAGTTCTGTGAATGTCATAACCGTTCTATGCTTATGGTGTTACAATCGACAAAAATAGGCATTCTTGCCGAACTGACAATACGAACGATATTCAAAAGTGCAAGAAAGCGGCTAACTTTGCACCGACTAATGACAATTTTCCATGAAAGTAATCGTTGATAAGAAAATACCCTACCTGCAGGGTGTCATCGAGCGACTTGCCGATGAGGTGGTTTATGCCGAGGGGCGCGACTTCACCCCGGAGCTGGTGAGGGACGCCGACGCCCTGTTCGTCCGTACCCGTACACGCTGTGACCGTGCGTTGCTCGCAGGCAGCCGGGTGCGCTTCATTGCCACGGCGACCATCGGTTTTGACCACATCGACACGGACTTCTGCCGTGCGTCGGGCATCACGTGGACCAATGCCCCGGGTTGCAACGCGGGCGGTGTGGAACAGTATGTCGAGGCAGCCCTCCTGCTGCTGGAACGTGAACGGGGCTTTTCCCTCCGGGGTGCCTGCCTCGGTGTCGTCGGCGTGGGTCATGTCGGCAGCCGTGTGGCGGACATCGGTCGTCGGCTGGGCATGACGGTGCTCTGTTGCGACCCTCCACGTGCCGAAGCCGAGGGACCGGAAGGCTTCACCTCGCTGGAGGAACTCGTCAGCCGTTCAGACCTTATCACCTTTCACACGCCGCTCACCCGCGAGGGTGCTCACCCGACGTGGCATCTGGCGGACGAGGCATTCTTCCGCTCGCTCTCCCGTCCGCTTTACCTTATTAATACGTCACGCGGAGAGGTGGTCGACAATGCCGCCCTGCTGTCCGCCTTGACCGACGAACGTGTTGCCGACGCCGTCATCGACGTGTGGGAGCACGAGCCGGACATTGACCGCCGCCTGTTGCAGCAGGTCTTCATCGGCACGCCCCACATTGCCGGCTATTCAGCGGACGGCAAGGCGAACGCCACCCGCATGTCTCTCCAAGCATTCTGCCGTTTCTTCGGGCTGCCGGAAGAGTTTCACATCGAGCCGCCGGCACCTTCCGAACCGCTCATCCGTGCTACTTCCCGTGCCGAAGCCCTGCTCCGCATCTACAATCCGCTCGACGACAGCCGTCGGCTGAAAGCCTCCCCCGAGAGCTTCGAGTCGCTTCGTGGCAACTATGCCTACCGACGTGAGCCGTCAGCTTACCGGATTCTTCCCATTTCTTAGCAGATTCCTTGCAAAAATCATCCGCCCTACAATATATCTACGTATCTTTAACCTCCGGGAACATGGTGGTAACAGCTTAGTTACATAATTCATTCGAACGTTTGTACTAATGATATAAAAAACAAATATGGATAACTGCAATGAAAACATACCATTTGAATTATATAATAAAATTCGTGGAGTGATTTTTGGCCAAGCAATTGGAGACGCTTTGGGACTTGGCACAGAATTTATGTCGCACAAAGAAGTTTTAAAATACTACCCGCAAAGATTAACATTATATAGTCAAATAATTCAAGACAGACATCGTAAAAGATGGAAGCAAGGAGACTGGACAGATGACACAGATATGATGTTATGCATCGCCAATGCGATAATTGCAGATAAGAATATTTGTTTAAATTCCATTGCTCAGAATTTTAAGAAATGGTTTAAGGGTTCTCCTATGGGAATTGGGCGACATACATATAATGTATTAGCCACTTCTGATTATACAAATAATCCAACGAAAGCGGCAGAAATCGTCTGGAAGTTATCTGGTAAGAAAAGTGCAGCAAACGGCGGTATTATGAGAACATCTGTGATAGGACTTTGGAAACAGGACGTATCATATTATGCAGAAGAAATTTGTAAACTTACCCACACAGATTCCCGATGTATTGGCTCTTGTGTTATTTTATCAGAGTTAATACATCATTTTGTGTGGAATGGAGATGAACTAGAGTTTGAAGCTATCCAAGAATTAGCAAGAAAATTTGATGAACGAATAGAACCTTATCTGTTATTGGCAAAAACGGTTGATGATATACTAGATTTAGCCCTAGATGATGAAAGCACTATGGGATATACCTTGAAAACATTATCTGCTGCTATCTGGTGTTTATATCATGTCGAGAGTTTTCAAGAAGGTTTGTTGGCGGTAGTTAATGCAGGAGGAGATGCAGACACCAATGCTGCCGTAACCTGTAGCTTATTAGGCGCAAAGTACGAATTTAATTCCATACCTTCTTACTATGTGAATAATTTGAGACAGAAAAGTATACTGAATCAAGTAACGGATGACTTACTGACTATCTTATGCCCAGACTTTTAAAT
>NZ_JAMBLN010000030.1:0-28705 GCF_023337025.1 Mediterranea sp. ET5
AGAAAAGGGGAATTATAACATTTCCGTCCAGTAAATACTCCAAATGGCTTTCAGAATGACAAGTCGTCCGTCTGTCTTTCTAAAACCGAGAGGAACGGAAGGAACTTGCGAATCTGCATGAAATCTCTATTTTTGCAGCACGATCTAATCCTAACAAACTTATGATATTTTATTTCTCCAGCACCGGAAATTCAAAGTATGTGGCAGATTATCTCGCCCGACAGACAGGGGAACGCCTGATTGACGTCAGCAAGGCAGGACTCAAGCAGGAATGGAAGTACACACTGGACAAGGATGAAAGACTGGGATTCGTGTTCCCGATTTATGCCTGGGGACCACCATCCCTGGTTCTAAAAGTGATTAAAAGACTGGAAATTGAAGGAGGGGAAAGAGCCTATTGCTACATGGTCTGCACGTGTGGCGACGACACAGGGTGCACCACTGCCCTCTTCCGTCGGGCATTAAAGGCGAAAGGGTGGAAGCTCTCCTGCGGATTCTCACTGGCCATGCCGAACACGTATGTGTGTCTGCCGGGCTTCGATGTTGACAGTGCGGAAATGGCGCAAGCCAAAGTGGATGCCACACGCAAGAGGTTGCCGGAAGTCTGTCGCATCCTACAGGCAAAAACAGAAAATCACTTCGAGGTAAACCCGGGGAAAATGCCGCGCCTGAAAAGCTACGTGCTGCGTCCGCTGTTCAACAGATTTCTCGTCAGCGACCGTCCGTTTCACAGCAACGAAGCATGCAACGGATGCTCCCTGTGCCAGAAGTTATGTCCGGTAGAGAACATCCGAATGAGCGAAGGGCATCCCCAATGGCAGGGACGGTGCATCGGCTGCCTGCGATGCTACCACCGTTGTCCCCAGCATGCCATTGAGTATGGGAATCAGACCCGTAAGAAGGGGCAGTATTTCTACCGCCGCACTTCTGAGCGTTCAATCTAGGAAGTCCAGGATATCGGCAGCACGACGGGCGATGTAACGCGGACGGTATGCCTGCAGTTCTTCCACCGGACGGAAGCCCCAGGTGACGCCGACAGCATCGACCCCGGCATTGAGTGCCGTCTGCATGTCCACGTTGGAATCGCCCACATAGAGTGTTTCAGCGGAAGTTGCCTGAGCCGCCTCCCGACTTTGGTTCACGATTCCGGCATCCGGCTTCGTCGGTACTCCTTCCCGCTGTCCCAGGACGGAAACGAAAAGAATCTCCGGGAAATAGTAAGCCACAAGTTTCTCCGTCGCTGCCTGGTACTTATTGGATGCCACAGCCAGCTGCACCCCACGTCGGTGTAAAGCCTGCAACAGCTCGGGGATGCCCGGATAGGGACGACTCAGGTCGGTATTGTGTTCATTATAATAAGGTACAAACACGGAACGGATGCGCTCTATGTTTTCCGGTGTACGTGCATTTTCCGGAAGGGCACGTTCGAACAGTTTAAAGATGCCGTTACCTACAAAATAGTTATACGCCTCCACGGGATGGGTCGGAAAGCCGAAAGCCTCCAACGCATGGTTGGTGCTCGCCGCCAGATCGGCAATGGTATTCAGCAACGTCCCATCCAAATCAAAAACAACCAATTTCTTCATTTTCTTTTTGTTTGTCTCATTACTTTTGTAAATGTATTCTTTCGACGGACATAAAAAGCCCAAAGAAGACTGCCCGAAATGCGTTCCGGGACAGTAGCCAACAAGGCAGCCTGTCGGTTCTCCTTCCGCGAAGCCTCAAAATCGGGAAGCATCTGCTTGAAATCACGTCTTGCCCGGAACACAGCCTGCGCACTGCCCCGCTCCCCTTTCAAAAGGAAGGTAAAGGCTGCCAGGTAATCCAGCCACCTGCGGACACGCATCACCGGACCCAATTCCTCCTCGGAAAGGTTCTTGTAGAGCATCAGCAGGTTGTTGCGGAAGTTCAGATAGGTCTTCCGGGGATTCTCCTTGTTCAGGGTGGCACCTCCCACATGGTAGACCCGGCTTTCAGGCACACAGGCAATGCCCCGTCCGCGACTACGCAGACGCCAGCAGAAATCAATCTCTTCCATGTGTGCGAAGAAGCGTCCGTCAAGTCCTCCAACCTTCCAATAGTCTGCGGCACGCACCATCAGTGCAGCCCCCGTCGCCCAGAAGAGGGAACCGACGGTGTCATATTGTCCGCGGTCCTCTTCCACCACGGACATGACGCGTCCCCTGCAGAAAGGATATCCATAACGGTCCAGGAAACCTCCGCAGGCACCGGCATACTCAAACATTTCCCGTCCCTGCTCTTTGGCATGATAGCTCAGGAGCTTCGGTTGGCAAGCCGCCATTTCGAGATGGGTATCCATGTAAGCCAACAAGGGGTCCAGCCAGCGGGGAGTGACTTCCACATCGGAATTAAGCAAGAGGTAATACTCGGCGTCCAACTCGCGCAAGGCACGGTTATAGCCGTCCGCAAAACCATAATTCCGGTCCAGCAGCACCAGACCGACGGAAGAGAACTCCTCGCGCAACATTTCCACCGACCCGTCCGTCGAATGATTGTCGGCAACAATCACTTCGACACCTTCCAGACGGGAATAGCGCACGACGGAAGGAAGGAAACGACGCATCATCTCCTTTCCATTCCAGTTCAATATCACAACAGCCAGTTTACTATGCATCTTGAATCGAAGCTTTTAATGCAGTACCATCTTCATTGAAATCGCCCAACTGCACCCGCACAAGCCGGTTGTCCCAGTCCGGGTGTGCCTCTGTCTCCACACGGATGTAGTTGGCGGTAAAGCCATGCATGGGCATCCCCGGCTTCGGCTTTTCCAGGAGCACCACTGCCTCCTGTCCCCGGTGACGTGCATAAAACGCCCGGGTCTTCTCATCGGAAAGAGCCAGCAGACGTTGACTGCGTGCATGCTTCTCCTCGGGAGTCACCACATAATCTATTTTCAACGCCTGCGTACCGGGACGCTCGGAGTAGCTGAATACATGGAGCTGGGTCACATCCAGGCTGTCAATGAAGCGATAGGCATCCTCAAAAAATTCCGGAGTCTCCCCACGTGTACCGACAATGACATCCACCCCGATGAAGGCATCCGGAATGACCGAACGGATTTTGGCTATCTTGGCGGCAAACAGGGAGGTATCATAGCGGCGGCGCATCAGTTTCAGCACCTCATCGGAACCGGACTGCAACGGAATGTGGAAATGGGGCATGAAAGCACGGGAACGGGCTACGTATTCGATGATTTCATCCGTCAGCAGGTTCGGCTCAATGGACGAGATGCGATAACGCTCGATGCCTTCCACTCGGTCCAACGCCTTGACGAGGTCAAAGAAGGTTTCACCGGTGGTCTTACCGAAATCACCGATATTCACACCGGTAAGTACGATTTCCTTGCCGCCTTCAGCCGCCACCTTGCGTGCCTGTTCCACCAACTCATCAATGCTCCCGTTACGGCTCCGTCCGCGTGCAAACGGAATGGTGCAGTAGGAACAGAAATAGTCGCATCCGTCCTGCACCTTCAGAAAGTAGCGGGTCCGGTCGCCCCGGGAGCAGGAAGGCGAAAAGGTACGGATGTCCGTCGTTGCGGAAGCGTGTGCCACCCCCTTCTCCTTCTTCTCCAACGTTCCCAGGTAGTCAAACAGATGTCCCTTCTGCTCTGCCCCCAGCACCAGGTCTACCCCTTCGATGTCCGTCACTTGTCCCGGTTTCAACTGGGCATAACATCCCGTGACGATGACAAAAGCGCCCGGATGTTCCTTGACCAGCTTATGGATGGCCTGGCGGCATTTCTTATCGGCCGTCTCCGTCACAGAGCAGGTGTTCACCACACAGATGTCTGCCTTTTCGCCCTTTCGCACGGTACGGACGCCCGCCTCTTTCAACATTTTGGCTATCGTGGAAGTTTCAGAGAAATTGAGTTTGCAGCCTAACGTGTAATAGACTGCCTTCTTATCGAGAAAAACAGTTGTATCAATCATAACCTTCTTGTTATTAGGGCGGCAAAGTTACGTATTTCTTCCGGATAATCATAGCTACCTTATAAGGTAAGGTCCATGACCGGCGCACATCTTCCGAAGCCGACGGGACAAGTCAGTCCGGAGTTGTTCTATTTCGTCTTCCGGACAAGAAGTCAGGGGAATTATCCCTATTGATTGTCAGTCCCTTATAAAAAAATCACATTTTCCTCAAAAAAAAGTGCTCACAAATGATACAACCTATATGAAAAGCCCCTATCTTTGCAACGTTTTAGAAAAGCAATTGATTGTTTTACAGATTTAAAAAGCAAAGAAAATGAAAAAATTGGTATTTGTATTCGTAGCTTTCGCAGCTATCTCTTTCGCTTCTTGCGGAAACAAAGCTGCCAACACAACAGAAGAAGTAGCTGCTGACACTGTAGCAACTGAAACTGTAGAAAACGCTGCTGTTGATTCAACTGCTGCCGTTGCAGATTCTACCGCTGCTGTTGCTGACTCTACTGCTACGGTTGCTGAATAATTTATTCAACACTGAGGGAATTGAAAAGTCTGAGGCCTTATGTACTTCAGACTTTTTTTATTGATAATTCTTATTTCATTATATATTATCCAACCTTTTTACCTATTTCTTTTTAATACTATTAAAACAAAGTCCCTTTTAACAAAGGCTATTCCGCAAACACAACGGAATAGCCTTTTTCATTTTATTCTCAACGGACTGTTTCAGTCCATCTTTATCAGTCCGCGCAACAAGTCGCACGCCTCTTACCCAACGGCACCGAGATGCCGACGAAAGCGTTCACGCTGTTCGAGTTCTTACCCAGAAACATATAATCGGTCCCTACAAATACGGGTCCCAGCTTCAGTCCCACTCCGAATGATTTTCCCAATGACTGGATGGCCGAATAGCTGACCGTGGCATTCAGCCACTCCTTCGGACGGTAGTTGGCGGAAAGGGTCAGCTCCGTCAGCGCATCAGGTTGCACAAAACGGGTGGTCGACAGCAAACCGACAGACAAGGTATTGTGGAAGAACCCGTATTCCGCGCCCAACACCAACGTCGACAACAGACGGGAACGACGGGAATCGGTGACGGATTCACTTCGCAACTCCAGCAAGTCATAGGCCAGCATCTCTCCCCCACTGACACGGTTCATGTAATTTTCCGCATCCGTCAGCAAACGGTTGACATTGTTGCGGATTGCGTCCACACTTCCAGCAGGGTCATTCACATCAATCCCTTTCAGGTAGTCTGCTCCATGCATGTGTATGTCAGAGCCTCCCGTGGTGGCTACCTGCGTAGAGCCTTTGGACCAACTGATGAATCCCAGATCGAGCACGGCAGCCGACAGCGTCAAGTTGTCCGTCAGACGGTAGGAAGCACCCAAGTCGACACCCAATCCGTAACCCGCAATACCCAAATCGCCCGTTTCGAACTCGGCATCATTGATATAGCCTTCCGGAGACTCCAGCAGATTCAAGCCCTTGAAGGAGGATTCCAGACGGGCATCCAGTGACAAATCAGCATGATAATCGGCAAACTCATTCACCAGGCTTTCCACATCGGCAGAAGTCAGTGAACCCATCTGCTGCAATTCGGCAATGCGGGCATCGCTCGGCAGACTGGCATCCAGGCTGACCCGGTTGAACTTCAGGTTCAGATTACCGATGCCCAACAGGAGTTTGACCCGTCCACCCACAGAGAGCCGCTCGTTCAGCTGACGGGCATAGCTTAGCCCGACCTCGGCATACGCATTGATGTCAAGCTGCTGACCACTGATGTCATAACGGCTGTTCCGCCAGTTATCAGCTATCTGGTCCATCTCGTTGAGAAAAGTAAACATCGACCGTGTCAGCTCCACTCCGACATCCGTACGCAGCCCCACATTGAACGACCAGAAGTTGCGTCCGCGAAACCAGCCCGCAGACAGGATATCCGTATGAACATTCAGGTTCAGCCGGTTCTTGTCGTCCAGGCTGTTCAGAAACTCGGGATTGTTGTAGAAACCCTCTTCGTCTTTCAGAATACGCTTGATATCCTCATAGCCCAAGGAGTTGGAGCCGACCTGCGCATTCAGCGACCCCACAACCGGGATATTGAAGAAACCGCGCGAAGGTGTCAGTGCCGGATTCAGCTGCATCCGGTAATGCGAACCCTCCATGAAATAAGAGGTACGGAGAAACTGTGCGTGTGCAGTGACGCCTGCTGTCAGAAGGACGGAAAGTACTCCCACTTTCAGTCCAGGGAAACGTCCGGTTCTTTTCATGCTTATACTCTTTATGGATTACACTATCTACTAAACACCGCTAAGTTAACATATTCTTCCTAAACAAGCCATGCAACCCCATAACATTCTTATGACTTTACCGGATTCAGTACAAGCCTCATCCCCCTATACATCGTGACGGGTCAAGTGCTTGCCGCACCTGACCCGTCAATCTGATTACCAATTAGAAGCAAATCACAACTATATATAAGTATAGCTTTAAAAAGCATCTGCCGCACCGATTGGTCCCACTGCGGCAGCGTCCGTCTACAAAAAAAGTCTGAGCTCCTTGCGACGGGAAACTCAGACTTGCTGTGCGGAGAGAACGGGATTCGAACCCGTGATACGCTTTTGACGTATACACGCTTTCCAGGCGTGCCTCTTCAACCACTCGAGCACCTCTCCTTGGGTTGAACAGCCTCTCTTCCGAAAGACGGATGCAAAAGTAGTAAGAAAGTTTCAAACTACAAGCATCTCGCGCCGTTTTTTTTCACGAACGGGCTATACGAAACATGCGAAGGGCATTTTCCGTAGTCACACGGGCAGCCTCTTCCAACGGAACTTCGTAGATATCCGCCACCTTCTGTAAGACATCTTTCACATAGGCACTTTCATTCCGTCCGCCCCGATGGGGAACAGGAGCCAGGTAGGGAGAATCGGTCTCCACAACCAACCTTTCGAGCGGCACGCGTGACTTCAGCACCGCAGGCAGGACAGCTTTCTTGAAAGTCACCACCCCATTGATGCCCAGCAGGAAATTGTCAAACGACAACCATGCCGACACATCGCCGTCATCTCCCGTGAAACTGTGGAAGATGCCCCGCAACGGGGTATGGCGGTATGGCTCCAGGCACTCCATCAGCTCTGCAAACGCCTTACGGCTGTGAATGACCAGCGGAAGGTCATACTCCAACGCCCAACGTATCTGCGTGTCGAAGGCTTCCATCTGCTCCCGACGATACGTCGTGTCCCAATAGAGGTCCAACCCGACCTCGCCTATGGCAATGTAAGGATTGAGCTGCCTGAGCAAAACCTCCATCGTCCGCAAATCATCCCGGAAGCTCTCCGTCACCGAAGTGGGATGCAGCCCCAGCATCGGGTAACAGACACCGGGAAACTTCCGGCAAGCTTCCAGCAGGGCATCAATCGTCGTGCCGTCAATGTTCGGCATGAACAGCTTTTCCACTCCAGCCGCCCGGGCACGTTCCACGGTCGCCTCAAAGTCGTCGGCAAACTCCTCGACAAAAAGGTGGGTATGAGTATCGACTATCATCGGAATCATCAGACGTTACGGTGCATCAGTGAGGCGACATAGCCCTTCAATACTTCCTTCCGCTCGTCGGATACCTGCACGGAGGTCAGGATGCGTGACGCCTCTTCAAAATAGGAAGCAATCTTGCGGTCGCAAAGTTCGCGAATGCCGATGGCATCATAGAGAGCCGTCACGGCGCGTACCTTCTCTTCCGGATTGTAGTCCGTCGCCTCCATCCAGTGCTGCAGTTCGGCACGTTGTGCCTCGTCAGCCCGCAACAGGGCATTGATGAGCATGTAGGTCTTCTTGTTGCAGAGGATATCGCCGCCTATTTTCTTACCGAAGACTGCGGGGTCGCCATAGACATCCAGGTAATCGTCCTGCAACTGGAATGCCAGTCCCACCTGGATGCCATAGTCATACAGCCGGTCGGCATCTTCCGCCTCCGCTCCTCCCAGGAGTGCTCCCATCTTCAGGGCAGCCGCCAGCAGGACGGAAGTCTTCAGCCGGATCATCTCGATGTACTCGTCTTCCGTGACATCGTCGCGTGTCTCGAACTCCATGTCATACTGCTGCCCCTCGCCAATCTCCAGGGCGGTCTTGCTGAAGAGGTCCAGCACTTCCTTCAGCCGGGCATCGTTGTTCCGTATCAGCTGCTGATAGGCCAGCACCAGCATGGTGTCGCCCGACAGGATGGCGGTGTTGTCGTCCCACACCTTGTGCACCGTCGGCTTGTTGCGACGCATGTCGGCACGGTCCATCAGGTCATCATGAAGCAAGGTATAATTATGGTATGTCTCCAGACCGACGGCAGAGGGCAGGATGGTATCCACATCGTCCCTGTAAAGGTTGTACGCCATCAGCATCAGCACCGGACGCAGGCGCTTTCCTCCCAACGAGAGTACGTATTGAATGGGTGCATAAAGCCCCTCGGGGCGACGGGAATAGTGCCAGTCCGCAATGTACCGGTTCACTTTGTCCGACAGTTCTTTGGTTGTAAACATCATATCTTCTGTTTTTGGGGTTATTCTTTCATCAGGCTCATCATGGAACGAAACCGTCAGCGCAAGCGGAAATCAACGGGGATGACATAGAGAAAGCGCACCGGCTTCCCGTTCCTCCGACCGGGTTGCCAGGGAGGCATCAGCTTCACCACACGCAAGGCTTCGGCATCCAGTGCCGGCGACACACCTTCCAGGACCCGGAAATCCGTCAGTTTCCCGTCGGCCTCCACAATGAACTGCACCAGCACACAGCCACGCACCTTTCCGCTGACGGCTGTCGAAGGATAGCGCACATGTCGGGACAGGAATCGCATGCAGGCAGCATCTCCCCCCGGGAAATGGGGCAACGTGTCGGGCTGGACCACTGCCGGGGCTTCTTCCTCGGCCTTCGGGAGCTCTGCCAGCTCTTCTTCCTTCTCTTTCCGGGTCAGCGGCACCGGACGCAGGGCATCCTGTATCAACTGACGCACATCGGACTCGGTCGCATCTGCCACCGCCTCCACATGGTCAAAATCAGTGGCCACAACCTGCTCGGGCTGAGGAGATTCTTCCGGAACATCCAAAGGTCTCTCCATCTCCACCGGAGGCAGACTGACTTCCATCGGCAATGCCGGGAGTTCCACCGGAGGCAGTACGACGGGCTGGGAAGAAGGCGTCTTCCAACGGAAGGCAACGACCACAACCGCCAGGACTACCACCAGCCCGATGGCGAAGCGGAAGCCCCTGCCTCGCTCCAAATCTGCTCGCGATGATTTCTTCAGTTCCATAAGACAAAAGTACTTCATTTTGCCTAAACTCCGAAAATAAAGAAAGGCTTATTCACTTTTTATCTCTACCTTTGGAGCCTTGATTTTAAACCGACGCCGGAGCTGTCCCGTCCGTCCCGACAAAGCGGGAAACGGACCATGCACCGGCGTGCATCCCCTAATAAACAGAGACATGAAAAAGATAACCATCGCTATCGACGGCTTCTCCTCTTGCGGCAAAAGCACCATGGCAAAGGACCTGGCAAGAGCCGTCGGCTACATCTACATCGACAGCGGCGCCATGTACCGCGCCGTGACCCTCTACAGTCTGCGGAAAGGCTATTTCACCCCGGAAGGCATCGACACCGAAGCCTTGGAAAAGGATATGCCCGCCATTGACATCTCCTTCCGCCTCGACCCGGAGACCCACCTTCCCCAAACCTGTCTCAACGGCGAGAATGTCGAAAGGGAGATACGTGGCATGGAGGTATCCTCGCACGTCAGCCCGATTGCGGCATTGGGATTCGTGCGCCGGGCGCTCGTCCGTCTGCAACAGGAAATGGGAAAGGCAAAGGGAATCGTCATGGACGGACGCGACATCGGCACGGCGGTGTTCCCGGACGCGGAACTGAAAATCTTCGTCACGGCATCGCCCGAGATACGTGCCCAAAGACGCTATGACGAACTGAAGGCAAAGGGACAGCCGGCAAGCTACGAGGACATCCTGAAGAATGTACAGGAACGGGACTACATCGACCAGCATCGCGAGGTAAGCCCGCTGCGGAAGGCGGACGACGCCCTGCTGCTCGACAACAGCCTCCTGACCATCGAGGAACAGAAGGCATGGCTACTGGAACAATTCAAACGAGTGACTGAAGGATGAAACGAATCGAAATAGACAAGGGCTCGGGCTTCTGCTTCGGCGTGACAACCGCCATCAAGAAAGCCGAAGAGGAACTGAAGAAGGGAGGAACCCTCTACTGCCTGGGCGACATCGTCCACAACGGACGGGAGTGTGAACGGCTGAAACAGATGGGACTCATCACCATCAACCACGACGAGTTCCGCCAACTGCACAACGTGAAAGTGCTGCTGCGTGCCCACGGCGAACCGCCAGAAACGTACGAGACGGCACGGAAGAACGGCATCGAAATCATCGACGCCACCTGTCCCGTCGTGCTGCAACTGCAGAAACGCATCAAAAAGGAATATGCCGCACCTGCCGAACAGGAAAAGCAGGTTGTCATCTACGGCAAGAACGGACATGCCGAGGTGCTCGGTCTGGTGGGACAGACGGAAGGGAAAGCCATCGTCATCGAATCGCTGGAAGAGGCAAAGAAGCTCGACTTCACCAAAGACATCCGCCTCTACTCCCAGACAACCAAGTCGCTGGATGAGTTCAACCAGATCACCGAATACATCCGGCAGCACATCGCACCGGGCGTCACCTTCCAGTCATCCGACACCATCTGCCGCCAAGTGGCGAACCGCATGCCGAACATCCGCGACTTCGCCAAGCAGCACGACCTCATCTTCTTCGTCAGCGGAAAGAAAAGCTCCAACGGCAAAATCCTGTTCAACGAGTGCAAGAAAGTAAACCCCAACTCCTTCCTCGTGGACGACCCCGAAGAGATAGACTTCAGCCTGGTGGAACACGCCGACACCATCGGCATCTGTGGAGCCACCTCGACCCCCAAATGGCTCATGGAGGCATGCCGGAAAGCCATTGAGGAAAAGACCGGAGGCACTGTAAATGAGATGACAGCCCCGGATGCAGGCAACCAGTAAAACCAGGGAGCCAATAAATTAAGGAGACGAGTCGACGGGTAAACAAGTGCCATAGCCTTGCGTCCCCGTCAACTCGTCTCCTGGTCAACTAATGCGTTGTTCGTCTTACTTGAGAACCACGGTGTAGGTCTTCACCTTGCCATTGTAGTCGAACTTGACTACCGCCTTGCCGTTTCTGGCATCGGGCTGAGTGACTTCCACCTTCACACGCGAATCATTGGAGGAAGCCTCCACCTTCGGAACATCCGTACCGTCAGCCGGAAGGGTGTACTCAACAGCATATTGGTCGCAGCCCACATAACCGTTTTCGTTGGTCGAGCGCACCGGTATCGTGGGAAGTTCCACGCTCTGTCCGTCCACCTTGATTTCTACGGAAGGCACAGCCGGGTAGTTCAACTCACTGCCCTTCTTGCTGAAGCCCACACCCTGCAGTGCACACAGCTCGGCACCAGCATCGCCTTCAGCAACCAGGTAGATGGCATGCTTCTTGTCCAAGCCGTCCACAGCATCGGCAACGTCGACCGTGTAACGCGTCACCTCATGAGCCGTCCCAGCCGGTACGGTAATCTCGGCAATCTTCTTGCCTTTCCACACCTCGTTGTCCCACGGACCATCCAACCAGACAGCCACCTTGAACGAAGCATCGGTCGACGGTTTCAGGAAGAGGTTGAACGAAGTCCCGTTGCCAGCCTTCACACCTTCAAACGGTTTCAGACCCTTCTGTGCCTGTGCCAGCCCTCCGAAACCGAAGTATTTGAAACCGACGATGTCGCCACTCTTCATCACGACAGGCATGTTGTTGTCCCAGATGTCCCAGGAATCCTGCATTGCCTGCCCGTTCGACAGGTAGCAGGCGTATCCGGCAGAGTAATATTTATAAGGAGGCATACCGTAAATCTGGAAACCTTCCGAAGTCACCTCGGCACCGGTGTACGTATCCCCGTTGCTAGCCTTTGCCTGCCAGATGCTGTCGGCAGCATACGGATCGTATCCGTGGATGGTCACCTTTCCACCTTCTGCCACCGGCTTCTCATCCCACTCGATAAGCACCGGAGCCACCATTGCCTGACGGGCGAAACCGAAGCCCCGTGGCGGACGGTGATAGAACACATACCATTGTCCATTGATTTCCTGCAAGCTTCCGTGTGTGTTGTGGGCAGCATTGGTGATCTGCAGACGGCTGCCATCCTCATTGAGCACCACGCCGCGGGAATCCACCAGGACGCCTCCGCTTCTCCACGGACCCAACGGTGTATCACCAAAAGCATAGCGCAGGGTGGAGTTCGTATTGCCCAAACCATACTCCGGACCGGAATAACCGGAGAAAATCATCACATACTTGTTGCCCACCTGACGGATGGACGAAGCCTCAAAGAAGTTGAAGTCCTTCGGATTCTGCTCCTTGTACAGAGCCGGATAAGTCGTTCCCTTCGGGTCGCGGATTTCGCCTTCGGGCGTACTTGCCGGGATGAAGTAAGGGATAATCTCAGTTCCGGGGCGGGCGGAATACATGGTATTCTGGTCAAGCTGTGCAGCCGACGAACGTTGGAAACCCCAGAAGCCATAGGCACGGAATCCGGTTGCATAGTCCGGGTCGTTGGCGTCGGTGATGTTTTCCACAAAAACGGACGGGTCAAAACCGAAGATGCTGCCGGGTACGGTCTGCTTGCCATCCTCCGTCAGATTGACCGGCGTAAACGGTCCGTCGGGACGGCTACCCTTGCAAACCATTGCCTCGCGTCCGGCACCACGGCTGTGAGGATAGAGATAATACTCTTTCGTTCCATCTTTCCTCTTGATTTCCACCAGGTCAGGAGCAAACATCACATCCCATTGCCCATCCACCTGATAGGTGAAGATAGGACCTTCGTCCCTCCAGTCGGTCAGGTCTTCCACCGGAGCCGACCACATGCGGATGTCTGGTCCGCAATATTCCGTATAGCGCAAATCGTGCGAACCAATGATGTACGCGCGGAACTTCCCGGGATTATCCGGGTCTTCAAACACACGCGGCTCCCCGTCGGGAAGGTGTTCCCACAGGGGCAGATAAGGATTGCCCGTACCGATGGTATCTGCTACATTTTCTTTACTCACCTCTGTCGTGGCACAGCCAGCCAGTGTCAAGGCTGCCGCAAACAGAACGGTGCATCTCGTCTTAAAGGTCATACTTTTCTTCATGGTGTTATTTTTACAATATCAGTTAGTTCCGTGTGATTATAAAGAAACTAAAAGACAGCAGAGTAAAGCCTGCCCAGCATTTTGCACCTCGTGGGCGGTTTTACAATAAAGTCCTTTATCATAGGGTTTTAGGCTACTAAAGTAGAAAAAACAGACGAAACTATCAAACTTCCGTGCACATTTCGTCATCCTCTCATCCGTTCCCCCGAAAATTCCCAACTACCTGGCAAATGCCTGTTGAGAGAAGCAGTTTCGTGTTTACAGTTGTCCGACGGATGGAACCTAAGAGTTTGCTCTGCCAAACACATGCGTTTGACTCACCAAACACAAGTGTTTGACCTGTCAAACTAATTAGTTTGACAGATGTAAGTATCATACCTGTCCTGGAAAGGTATTATACTTAGGCCCCCTAAGTATTATACTTAGCCAGCCTAAGTATTATACTTTGGTCTATCAAACTACTATGTTTGTCAGGTCAAACGCTTGTGTTTATCCGGTCGAAGACTTGTGTTTGCCCGGTCAAACGCAAATGTTCGAAATGTATATCAAAAATGCAATGAGCCCCAAAAGTCCGCTAAAAGACTTTTGGGGCTCATTGCAATTACGACACACCCTCTTCCGATTCAGTTGGGGCGTCTTGTGTCCGGTGCACTCAGATGCACAGCTGACGCAGCATGTCGATCAGTTCGGGCTTCACCTGCTTGTCGTTCTTGATGGCGCGGGTGAAGGGGACGTAGACGATTTCATCACGCACGATGCCAATCATCACGTTACGCTGGTCCTCCAGCAGGGCATCTACCGCAGCAGCACCCATCCGGCTCGCAATGATGCGGTCATGTGCCGTGGGACTTCCTCCGCGTTGCAAGTGTCCCAGGATGGAGACACGTGCGTCGTATCCCGGGAAGTCCTTCTTCATGCGCTCCACCATGTCAAGCGCACCTCCCTTGCTCTTGCTCTCGGCAACGAGCACAATGCTGCTGTTCTTTGATTTGCGGAAGCCACGTTTGATGAACTCTTCCAACTGGTCTTCCTCCGTGATGTATTCGGGGATGATTGCCGCCTCGGCACCTCCGGCAATGGCACCGTTCAATGCCAGGAATCCGGCATCCCGTCCCATCACCTCGATGAAGAACAGACGCTCGTGGGAAGTGGCCGTGTCGCGTATCTTGTCAATCGCCTCGACAATGGTGTTCAGTGCCGTATCATAGCCGATGGTCGTATCGGTGCCAAAGAGGTCGTTGTCGATGGTGCCGGGCAATCCGATGCAAGGCACGTTGAACTCCTGTGCGAAGATGCGTGCACCCGTCAGTGAACCGTCTCCTCCGATAACCACCAACGCCTCGATGCCCTCCTTCACCATGTTGTCGTAAGCCACCTGACGCCCCTCGGGAGTCATGAACTCGGCACAACGTGCTGTCTTCAGGATGGTTCCACCGCGTTGGATGATGTTGCTGACACTGTCTGAATACAATTCTGAAATCTCGTTCGTCACCAGTCCTTTGTATCCTCTGAAAATACCTTTTACCCGAATACCTTTCGAGATGGCCGCACGGGTCACGGCCCTGATTGCCGCATTCATTCCCGGGGCATCACCTCCGGAAGTCAAAACTCCAATACAATTAAATGTTCCCATAATACCTATTTGAATTCAGGGCGCAAAGGTACGAATTTATAAAATGATAAAAAAGACGGCGGAAAGCCAAATGCGACCAGCTTTTCCGAAATGCTTACAGTTTGTATTCTTTTAGGAGTTGTTAAGCCTCAACAGGTGGTTCACCGGCATACACCTGTATACAGCAAGACAGCGCCCTCCTGCCGATGGACATACCGTTCGGCAAGAGGGCGCTGTGATGTTCTGACGGCGTCAGCGTATCAAAACTCTGTGTTTCATTTCATTTCTTCAAAATAGGCGTCGAGCAGCTGCTTGGCGGCAACGAACGACGTCAGACCGCCTGTCAGCACCGCCTGCTCCTTGCGGGGCAACATGTCGGCAATCTTCGGATTCTGGTAGAAGCTGTTGCGGAGATGCTCGTTGATGGTCTCATACATCCAGTATTTCGCCTGCTCGTTGCGCCGGTACTCGAAGTAGCCGTTCTCCTTGACAAACGCTATGTAGTCGTCGATCATCTTCCAGATTTCCGCGATGCCCAGTCCGTAGAACCCCGAATAGGTCAGCACCTGAGGCGTCCAGCCACTTTCGGGAGCAGGGAACAGATGGAGTGCATTGCGGAAGTGGGTGGCTGCCAGCCTGGCCTTCTCGATGTTGTTACCGTCGGCCTTGTTGATGACGATGCCGTCCGCCATCTCCATGATGCCACGCTTGATACCTTGCAACTCGTCTCCGGTCCCTGCCAGCTGAATGAGCAGAAAGAAGTCGACCATCGAGTGGACGGCCGTCTCGCTCTGTCCCACGCCGACTGTCTCCACAAATATCTTGTCGTATCCGGCAGCTTCACAGAGGATGATGGTCTCGCGCGTCTTGCGTGCCACACCACCCAACGAACCGGCTGACGGGCTGGGACGGATGAACGAATTCGGGTGTACGGAGAGTTTCTCCATGCGGGTCTTGTCCCCCAGGATGCTCCCCTTGCTGCGTTCACTGCTCGGGTCGATGGCAAGCACTGCCAACTTTCCGCCCCGTTCAAGTACATGCAGTCCGAAGACATCGATGGAGGTACTCTTGCCGGCTCCCGGCACACCACTGATGCCCACACGTACGGAGTTTCCCGAATAAGGCAGACACTTCTCGATGACTTCCTGCGCCAGCACCTGATGTTCCGGGAGCGTGCTTTCCACGAGTGTCACGGCACGGCTCAATATGGTCACATCGCCTTTGAGGATGCCTTCCACATAGTCGGCAGCCGTCAATTCCCGCCGACGCACACGGGTACGCTTCTTCAGGTAAGGATTGATGATGGACGGCTTTTCGATACCTTGGTTCACGGTCAAGCCCTTGTAGGCTTCGTCATTCTCGGGATGTTCCATAAGCATAAACGTTTTAACAGGTTAGGCACTTTAGTTCCGCCTACGTCCGACGTTCCAGTCGGCAAGAAGCGGGGACAGTTGCCGGCAAGAGGACCGGCTTTATTTCTTCACTTTGATTTTGATTTCACTCTTCGGATGGCGCGGGTCGTTGGTAATCATCATCACACGCGGCGTATGCTCCAGGTGATTACGCAGGTATTTGGCGTTGACCGTGATGCGCATCTTCACCGACTTGCCCGGTTCGATCGTCTGCTTCTTCACGCTGACGTTCAGTGCCGGGTTGGTCACCTGGAGGTCTTGGAGCATCAGTGTCGAACGTCCTTCGTTGGAGATGGTTACCGTTCCCTTCAGTGTCTTCTTGTCTCCCATCGTGCCCAGATCGAGTTCTTCATGAGACAGACGGATGACCGGTGCATTAGCCTTCTGTGCAGCCGTCAGTCCGGAGAAGTCGGGCAGCAGGACAGAAATCAGGCTGAGCTGGTTGTCTTCGCCGACGGTATCACCCGGATAGCGCGACAGATAGACGGAAGTTCGGTTGATGCCCAGGAAAGGCGCCTTGTCACTGTGGAACGTCAGCCGCACGATACCACCTTCCCTCGGAGCCAGCTTCTCAGGAACAGCCTCCGCCTCGATGTAGGAAGGCAGGTGCATCAGTACAGGCGTGTAATCCTTCGACGAACCGTTTGCCACCTTCAACTCAAACACCGGATTGTCGCCCTTATTGGCATCCTCAAACTCGATGTGGTCGGTGTCAATATGAATGCTACCTATCTGAATGGGGTAATTGCGCGAATAATCCACAATCTCCGAGCTGACCATTCCAATCATGGAAAGGCTGACAGGTTTAGCCGTGGCATTGGAATAGATACGGACGAATTTATGGAAGTGCCCCAACATGCGTGCATCGAACGTGGCTTCCACCACGGCGGTCCGGTGCGGACGTACGGGCTTCTTGGTCCACGACGAGACGACGCATCCACAGGAAGTTTCCACTTTATGGATGACCAGCGACTTATTTCCGGTGTTTGTAATGACAAATTTCGCCGTGGCAGGCTGCTTCCACATAATGGCTCCAAAATCATATTTCTCTGTATCAAACGAAAGTTTCGGCTGTGCGCTCACGCCTAAAACAGCCATCATCAATATGCTAAGTGTCAATAACGTGCGTCTCATTTCAAGTCTTTTTATCTAAAATCTTTAGACAAAGATAGGAAATTCACGTCATTTCAGTGCTTTTCTACACAATTCTTTTGTTTAGGTACAGTTTTTTATCCTACCTTTGCCCTGTACACCAACAAACATAAAGAGCACTATGATGACAAAATTCAAATTCTACCTACTTTCCATTCTGGCTGTCATCAGCCTGACGACCCTGACATCCTGCGAAACCGACGAAGACATCGGATACGGTCTGGCAGGAGCATTCGGTCAGACATGGTACGGTGACTTCGGTTCCAGCGATGCGTATGGCGAGCCTTTATACAGTGAAATCATGTTTATGGCAGGGCGGTATGACAACGCCGGTACCGGATGGGAACGTACCTATTATCAATATGACGGTGCTCCCTGCTACAGCGACACCTTTGACTGGGAAATCGTGAATGGCGTCCTATACCTTTATTTTACTTACCAAGGTGAGTGGCGCATCTATGACTATTATGTAGGCAACCGCGTCTTCAAAGGCTACCGGGATGATTTTCCCTTTGAGCTTTATCTCGACCGCCGCTGGTAAAGACTCTTCCACGCCTCATTCCAACCAGACAGGGCACTAAGAAGCAACAGGCTGATACCCACTTCTTAGTGCCCTGTCTTTGTGTTCCGGCTCTCCCTTTGCGTCCTTTTCCTGAAGAACTATTTGCACATTCTTTTGAAAAAATCCTCACATGATGCTTGCAGATGTGGAATTTTGTCGTACCTTTGCAACCGCTTTCGAAGAGATGAGCAATCATCATGAACGAAAGGGCGTTTAGCTCAGCTGGTTCAGAGCATCTGCCTTACAAGCAGAGGGTCGGGGGTTCGAATCCCTCAACGCCCACCCGATTTGCGGAAATAGCTCAGTTGGTAGAGCACAACCTTGCCAAGGTTGGGGTCGCGAGTTCGAGTCTCGTTTTCCGCTCATCATCCTGCTGTTATAGCTCAGTGGTAGAGCACTTCCTTGGTAAGGAAGAGGTCACGAGTTCAAGTCTCGTTAACAGCTCAACACATAATCACTGTTTTTCCTTCTCCACACGGGAATAGCTCAGTTGGTAGAGCATCGGTCTCCAAAACCGAGTGTCGGGAGTTCGAGCCTCTCTTCCCGTGCAGACTTGATGAGGATGCGTCCGAATGACACATCCTCTTTTTATTTTCTACTCCCTGCAAATAACGCACAAGATTGCTTTCCGGATGCTACCAATTCTCGTCCGTCAGGAAATCAGCAATGTGCCGGTGTCTTACCCCCTCTATGTTGTCCTGCCAAACATCATCCATACTCACAACAAATTTGGGATAATGATCGCTAATGTCAAGCAAAGGAGCAAATTCGCGCTCCACCGTTGCGTCCGATTCCATCCGATAGGTTACCTGGACGTAAATCTTTTCATCCCTGCGGATGCCTACGAAATCGACTTCACGACTGTCCTGCTTTCCGATAAATGTATCATATCCACGACGCTTCATCTCCCAATAGACTATGTTTTCCAACGCACCCGAAATCATCCGGTCTTTATAACCCATCACGGCATAAACCAGCGACAAGTCGCTGACAAAATACTTCTCATTGGTCTGCAACTGTTCTTTCCCCTTGATGTCGTAACGAGGTACACGCTGGATGATGAACGCGCCCTGCAAGGCATCCAGGTAATTATAAACAGTATTGATATCCACCCGACGTTGCTGACTCTTGAAGTAGTCGGCAATATTCTTTGCGTTGAGCCGGCTGCCGATATTATCGAACACGAAGCGTACCACCCGTTCCAGCAATTCCACGTTGCGGATACCGTGCCGCTGTACCGTATCGCGCAAGATGACGGAAGAATAGATGTCATATACCAGCTTATAAATCGATTCGAGGCTGTAATCGCCCGTATGAACGGCCGGGAAACCTCCCATACGAAGGTACTTCTGAAACTCTTCCCTCAATACGTCCTTGCTGTCCGAATTCATGCCGTGAAACAACAGATATTCATTGAAGGACAACGGCATGATATGAAAACTGACGTACCTGCCTGCCAGATAGGTGGACAACTCGGAGGAAAGCAACCGGGAGTTGGAGCCGGTTACATACACATCCACATCCCAATCCACCATGAAAGAATTGACAGCCTTCTCCCAATCTTTCACTTCCTGTATTTCATCCAACAAGATGTATACTCTTCCACTGGTCTTTTCCACTTTAGTCTTGATATACAGATACAAGGCTTTTGCATCAGCGATATCCATCCATTCAAAACTCTCAAAGTTCATATAGACAATACGCTCTTCTGTAACTCCCTGACGCTTCAGTTCTTCTGCAATCAGTTGCAACACAACCGACTTTCCACACCGACGGATACCGGCTATCACCTTGACAAACGGACGATTCATGAAGGGGTGGATTTGATTCATATACAGTTCTCTTTCTATCATGCCACTTGTATTTATGATTACACCTGCAAATATAGCGCATATCTATCTATTGTTTATGGTTATACCCATAAAAACATTGTTTCCAATGCAAGTTGTACGGCATATAAAGTGATTGCAGAATTCGGCTGATGGCGAGAATGTTCGTACCGGGCGTAATAAGAAAAGCCGCTGATAACGGTTAATTATCAGCGGCTTTCATTCTTTTGGTGATCCGCCTGGGGCTCGAACCCAGGACCCCAACATTAAAAGTGTTGTGCTCTACCAGCTGAGCTAGCGAATCAAACCTTTGATGCATTCATTTCTGAATTGCGGTGCAAAGGTAGAGACTTTTTTGGAATATACAAGCGAATTATATGTTTTTTAGCAGGATTTATGCACTTTCTCTCTTTATGAGTGTTGACTCGAATGAAGAATTGTTATTTTTGGCGCGTCAATCAGAGCCGGATTCATCCACCGTATGCGAGGACTCAAAACGGCTCTTAACCAGGTACCAATCACTAAAACAAGAAAACGTATGGACTCACTACTTCCATTTGCCTTATTGTGTTTCACTTCATTCTTCACGTTGACCAACCCGCTGGGCACCATGCCTGTGTTCCTTACCATGACACAGGGAATGAGCAAAGACGAACGACAGCGCATTGTGAAAAGAGCGACCATTATCTCATTTCTTATCCTGATCGTATTCACTTTTTCCGGACAGTTCCTGTTCAAGTTCTTCGGTATCTCCACCAACGGCTTCCGTATAGCTGCCGGATTCATCATCATCAAGATTGGCTATGACATGCTGCAGGCACGTTACACGAATGTCAAACTGAAGAACGAGGAAATCCGTACGTATGCCAATGACATCTCCATCACCCCACTTTCCATCCCCATGTTGTGTGGTCCGGGTGCAATAGCCAATGGCATCATGCTGATGGACGAGTCTACATCGTGGAGCATGGTTGCCATACTGGTCGGCATCATAGCCCTTGTCTATCTGCTGACTTATTTTATCTTGAAAGAATCGACCCGCCTGGTAGACCTGATCGGAGAAACCGGCAACAACGTCATGATGCGATTGATGGGACTCATCCTGATGGTCATTGCCGTAGAATGTTTCGTCAGTGGAGCACGCCCCATCCTGATCGACATCATCCAGTCCAGCCTGCCCGACATGCTTCCGGCAGGAGCAGCACAATAAACCGGAACACACTAAATCCCCTCCCCCTCCTTACGTACTCCCGCGTAATACCTTGCTCGAAAAGGCAGGAAGGAGATGCGTATGGAGGGAGGGGAGGTATACACTATCTCCACTTATTCCACCTTGAATACCGGAGCGATTCTGTTCAGCGGTTTATCCGGAAGATTGATGACCAGTCCTTCGGTTGTGCGGTTGAAATCCACCGTTCCGTAACCAAGCAATTCTACCTGACTTATCTTCCCGGGATAAAGGTCATTCCCTTGCGACAGTGATTTGACGACCACCTGCTTGTCCTTCGGCCATGCCAGAGCTGTCACATACAGGGCTTCACCCTTTTGTGTAAAACGAATCTCCTGGGCTGTCGCATTCGTATAATAACCCTCATTGAAACCCTGGGCATTGATTGCAATGTCCGAATTGGCTATCGGACCTTCACCGAACACTTTCCAAGGCTGCGTATCATAAATCGCCTCTTTGTTGGTATTCATCCAATCGCCGAACTCCATCAGGATCTTCTCTTCCTTATCATCAAACGTACCGTCGGCACGCAAAGGCACACTCAGCAACAGATTCCCGTTCTTGCTGACCACGTCTATCAATAATTTCACCACGTCAGCAGCCGACTTATACCTGTCGTTATCATAGTAGGAACGGTCATAATGCCATCCTCCCAGGCAGGTACAGGTCTGCCATTTGTCAGCTATGATTTGATTGGGTGCACCACGTTCGACATCCCACACCAGGGCCTTGCGCTGTTCGTCGTCCAGAATCTTGCCATTCAGCACAGCCTCCAGCTTTCCGTCATGTGTAGCCATGTTGTGATTGTAAAAGTGGGCAGCTATTTTCAGCCCGGCGTCACTAATCGGATAGAACGGAAGGACCGTCACATCAAAATACAGGATATCGGGATTGTACCTGTTTATCACCTCCAAGGTGCGATTGTAAAAGTTGGTCACATACTCCCGGGTAGGCAGACAGGCGCCATCTCCCCACGCCCATTGCCGATGGATCATGCCGTCATCCCAACTGTTTTCACTCAATGGATGGTTCTGTGCATACAAGTCCTGCGGGTCGTATCCTTCCCACCACTTGCCTTTTCCGTCCGCTTTAGTCAGCTTGCCATCATAAGGGATGCCTTTCTTCGGACCAATCGTGTCGTGGCGTTGGGCAGGCTCATACCAGGTCCATGCGTGATCGGCATGCAGGCTGACGCCGAAGGGAAGTCCCTGTTTGCGGGCTGCCTTCTCCCATTCTGCCAGCACATCACGTTTCGGTCCCATATTCACGGAATTCCAAGGTTGGTACTTGCTGTCCCAAAGGTCAAAGTTGTCATGATGATTCCCTAAGGCAAAGAAATATTGCGCACCTATCTTTTTATAAAAGGCCACCAGTGAATCCGGGTTCCAGTGCTCCGCCTTAAAAGAGGGAATGACATCCTTGAAACCCACCTCCGAGGGATGTCCATAGTGTTCCACATGATAGTTATACACCGGAGACCCTTCCATATACATGGACCGGGCCATCCAGTCGCCCGTGCCCTCTACACATTGTGGTCCCCAGTGTGCCCAGATACCGAATTTTGCATTCCGATACCACTCCGGAACCTTGTAATGCTTCAACGACTCCCAGGTGGGTTCGAACTTGCCCTTCATCATGGGCTCATCGGCTTCAGAGACCGGCACCTGACAGGAAGGCTGATGGGCTGTACTGCACGACAGGATAGCCGGACATAGCAACGAGAAAAATAAAGTTTTGCTTTTCATGATAAGGTATTATTTTATGACTGATTTCAAGTCATTGAATTGTTTTGTAAAAGTATAATCAAACTCACAAGGACGATAGGATATAAACGTGTTCTGATAGGATATTATCGACTTAATTGTTAATCAGCGACTCTATGACAGTCGTATTCATAGGAAGATTTCGATATCGCCCTGCATTCTAACCTGTCACTGTTATTTCCTGCTCCAATATTTTGAGACCTGACAGATCCTGTATAACTTCGGGCGCTTTAACCTGAATTCCGTTTCTTAATATGAGCCTCTCAATCGACCAACTGCACCCGTATGTCCTAAATGCCGGATTAGCTGTCCACGACGCTGACTGGAACTGGAAAGATGTGGTCAGTCCTTTCAGCCGTCTGTATTATGTCGTGGAAGGAACCGCACAAATCAAGTTACCGTCCGGTATCCATACACTCAAGCCCAACCACATGTATTTCATACCTGCCTTTACCAGGCACAGCAATATCTGTGACTCTCATTTCTGTCACTACTACATGCACATCTATGAAGAGAATCAGGAAGGAAAAAGCATATTGGACGAATGGGACTTCCCGATAGAGGTACCCGGAAGTGAACTGGACCTGGTCCTTATCAAACGGTTCTGCCGTATTTATCCCCACATGAACCTGCAAGAATCCGACCCTACCACGTATGATAACGATGTAACACTCATACACAGTCTGCTGCTAAGCAAACAACGGGCCTTCTATGACAAGGTGGAAGCGAGGGGTATCGTATACCAGCTGCTCGCCCGCTTCATGAGATTGGCAAGGGAAAAATCACTGGACAGAGACGAACGCCTGGTGAAAGTATTGTCATACATCCACAAACACATCAACCGGAATCTGACCATCACCGAACTGGCGGAGCAGGCATGTCTGTCCAAGGACCACTTCATACGTCTGTTCAGGAACGAGGTAAAGGCAACCCCTCTGCAATATATCAACCGGAAAAAAATCGAGCATGCGCAACTGACTCTGGTGACAAGCGACACACAGGTAAAAGATGTGGCACTCAATCTGGGCTTTGAGGACTACTCTTATTTCAACCGCCTGTTCAAGAAGCTTGTCGGTACCACCCCACAGGAATACCGGCATTCCAATCACAAAATCTAATTCCAGACTTCAGCAACCAGAAACTATTTCAGGTAATCCTTCAGCGGACACCCTACAGCCTGTAAGCCTTCGGCGATGCTCTTTGCGTTCATGCGTGCCCCCTTCAAGGAGGTGTGCGTATGGTCATGGTTGAAATACTCACCGACGAAACGCAAGCCTTTCTCGTAGCCCATCTGCTGGAGTTTGTCGGCAGACAACTTGTTCAGGTCAATGTAATAGGCACCGGCACGCTCGGCAGCCTCGCGCGTCCACTTTCCGAAAGAATCCGTGTTCCGTTCTATCTCACCGTTGTCCCACTTGTTCCGGGGTGTGTGGCTCAACACGATGGGAATAGCCCCTTTCTCCTTCACATCCATGATGAACTTACGCAGATACCAGCCGAAGGTATAGACCACCTGATATCTTCCAGTGGACTCCATCTTGAACACCTTGCTCTCATCACCTGCTCCTAGCAGCTCGGCACGTGCCTTCCCGGTATTGATCGGACCTGCATCGTTATGACCGAACTGTATCAGCACAAAGTCACCCGGACGCAGCGCCTTGTACACTTTGTCCCAACGACCTTCGTCCAAATAGGTGCGGGCACTGCGGCCTGCCTTGGCATGGTTCTCGACCGAAATGCGGTCCGTGTCAAACAGTTCATGGATGACACTTCCCCACCCCCACATGCCGTCGGGGTCGTCATCGGCATTCTTCACCGTACTGTCGCCCACCGTGAAAAGCACCGGACAACCCTTGCGACGGGTAGCACCGGTAATGGTATCCTTCTCCGCCGGCTTCAGATAACGTGCCAGCTCCAGCCCCTTGCAGGCCCGGATTCCCTCAGCAGCCGACTCGGCATTGACACGTGCTCCAAACTCACTGGTATGGATACGGTCGATGTAGAACATATACTTGACCTTCTCTTTACCGAACTTCTCAAACTTACGGGCGCTGATTTCATTCAGGTCAATGAACGGGACACGCTCTTTCCGGGCAACCTGCTTTGCCCACAAGCCGAACGTATGGTTGACACGGGTGATGATGGTGCTGTCGGCATCCTCCCAGGCATTGCGCGGCGTGAGTGACATCAGGATGGGGTGTGCGCCCCGCCGTTTCACATCACGGATGAAACGGCGCATGTATTCCCCATACGTATAGACCGTTTCCTTCACACCGGTTTCCTTGATGGTGACGTTGAGGCTGTCGCGTCCGATACCGGGGATGGATGCCCGGGCACGTCCACTGTCATAAGGGCCGTTATCATTATGCCCCAGTTCGATGATGACCCAGTCACCCCGACGGATGCCTTTCAGCACATCCGGCCACAGCCGGTTGTAGAATGTCCGGCTGCTGGTACCGCCCAAGGCATGGTTTTCCACCGTTATCTTGTTCTCGTCGAAATATTCGTGTTCGAAATATCCCCATCCCCACTGTCCGTTGTTGCCGTTGCCCAACGTCCCGGTACGCATCGTCGAGTTGCCTATCAGGAACAACACGGGGTTGTCTCCCCGACGGCTGGAGCCGGGTACCGGACGAACGGTACGTGCCAGGTTCAGGCTGTCGAGCGTATTGTCAACGACATGGTTCACGTCTTCCATCGGTGCTGCTACTTTATGTTGGGCATACAGCTCTTGTCCGGCGGAAGTCGCCAGCAACAGGCAAAGCGAGGTAAAAAGCTTCTGTGTATTCATCTGAAACTGATTTTATGATCGATGCACAAAATTAGCAGAATCCTTTCCTGGGACACATGGAATATCGGCCGTTTTCATGTCCATTTGTCCAATAGGAAGCCTGTTCATCCGCCCTCCACAAGCTCCAACCGTGATTGACCGGAGAAAACGCCGACAATCTAAAAAGGGCCGCCCCAACTCCATTTGGTTGAGACAGCCCTTGTTCCGGTTTAGGTCAATGTGAGTTTATATGAGAGTTAATCTTCCTTTGGGAAATAGATTGCAGGATAGAATTTCATTGAAGATATACTCATGGTAAATCTACGATTAAGCGCATTACCTGTAAAATCCTTACCATTAAAGAATAACAACATAAAAGCTTCTAAAGGATTGTCATAAGAACCATTATCTTGCATAGACAACACTATCTTACCATCATCTTGTAAAGTAGTAACAAGATCTACACTTACAGATGTACTCCAAGAGTAATATCCGCCACCCAATAATGCAGTACTTATATAGATACCATCTCCAAAATCCTTGGGGGCAAGTCCCAAATTCTGTCCGGCTGCTATACGAAAGACACCCGTATTCTCATTATAAACAGCAGGCAGTAACAATGAATGTTCTATCCCTACCAAGGAGAATATACCAGAGAGATCTATATTCCAAGAATTATTCTTACTCTGTTTAATAGACGTCTTTATTTTAAGTGGAATATCTTTATCCAACCAATGCAACTGTATATGAGCCATTACGGAACTAGTCAACTCAGATAAGTCATATTGCAGCACTTCATACTCAATCTTCTTCGGACCAGACGTAATAACGACACGAGTTCCTCTTGGTGCATTCTGATTGGGTGTAGCCACAAAAGATAAACCATCATCTTTCTGTGTAACAGTTAACCAACTTTGAGCATTCTCCGGAACCTCAATCTTTATAGGTAAAGGACCGGAAAACTCCTTGCTCACGGTTTCACCGTTCTTTGCCATCCTAATGATTGTATTAGAAGAATCATAATTCAAATAAAATCCTTCTTGCATTACCACTGCGTACACATCACTTGTGCCATCTGAAACCAATACACGTGCATTACGTCCTTCCGCATTGATATTTTCGTCTACCTCAATCGTAATCTTATTACCATCAATCTTTGTTACACGACACCAATCAGATTGAACAGTCACCTTAATAGGAGACTGAGACGTAGCAGTCAATATTTGAGATCCCCCTAATGCGGTGAATGACAAATTTGCACCGGATAGTTCGACTGTTGGCAGATAGAAAATCTCTTTACCTTCATCGCTGCAACCTGATGCAAAAAGAAGGGTTCCCATCATAAACAATATAGGTATAAATCTACATTTCATAATTGTCATTTTTCTTAAATTTCACGCTTATTGTTGCTTAACTAGCACAGGTTCACCATACCAATCCCACCAGCCAAGACGTTTGGCATATCCTTCATCCTCATAGGCCACCAAAGCAAAACCTGAGATATCTGTTTGGCTGCCAACAAAGGATATAGTCATTGGTTCTGATACCGCTATCTTAGCGGTCAGAGAGCCTGCTCCCAAACCATAATAACCTGTTTTAGCCGCCATACAAATTGCCATATAATATTTACTATATGGACCAACTTTAACAGATTCTATAGAAAGTGTCCCTGTTTCACGATTATAAACTAATGGCAGCGGCATAGTCAAATTTGCACCAGTCATAACATATGACCGATTGACCTCTTTTTGTTCAATCTTCACAGTCATGGTTTGTGTCTTAGACCAATCCACGTTACCATCTGCAATAGTAGGCAAATGAACCGTCAGAGTATAAGTACCTAAGAAATCGGCATAGGGAGTAAATCCATCCGGATAGTAACCGGTCAAAATAACCTGCTCCGCACCTTTGTCTGTACAATCAAAAGATAAAGTCTCCTTATTCCATTTAAAGTTTTCCGCCTTTATCCCATTTACCAAAACAGGATTATATAGCTTCAATCCTGTCGGAGTATACATAAAAGGTATATTATCTGTACTACCGTCAGCTTCAGAAGATGTATAGTCAAAAATGAAGTTCTTTCTCTTCAGCCTTGCTAGTTCTTGATCCTTATTCATCAACTTATAAGTACTAAGAAATGCCTCATCTTCAACCTGTCGCGTATCGCGGATATATACGTTCCAATCCACATCTTTATCCAAGCGATTAAGCACCATTCTATTATGGTATTTCCTTCCTTCAAGTACTACCTGTTCAGCTGTTCCACTGCGCAATATAAATTCATAATCACCCTCTAACGTACTATTAGGCTTTCTAGGATTGGCAATACCTGGTGTTCCAAAAACATGAAGCAACGGATTATACGTATCAAATGAGAGTAAGGTTGATTGCTCACTTTTAATTGAATAGAGTGATGAATATACATCGCCAGGTTTAGTTCCTGAAGAAGGATATGTTGTAGACATATCCACTTTTCCAGCTTCAAAGCGACAGAGCACTGGAATAACACCCATCGGGTTGTCTTCACCGATATTGTATTCTAATACCCATCCATTAGGAGCATCCTGCAAAATCTTTTGATAGTGGTTGACATCCTCGGTCAAACGGATAGCCGCCGGCTGATCAAAATAATCTTTCTCTTCAAACAAGCATGACTGAAGGCTAGTACTTACACAAGCTAATATCATGCTCAACGTGATATATTGTCGAAACTTCTTCATAATTATTCTTCATTTGAATGAGTAGACTCAGAGGCTTTAGGAAGAGTCAAGTCAAGCGTCTTGATTTCTTCTTGTCGACGAAGCACTGTCGAACGAAGCTTATTCAAATCAATACCCCAAGTTTCTTTCATGTAATTATAAACAATTGTAAACTTCTGATTGATGAGAGCTGCACCCTTATCACCGGCCTGTTGAAGCATATTGTCCCAATAGGCTTGATCATGCGTTACAAAATTTGCTATATTCTCTACAAAATCTTCACGGGATTCACTCATGGCATACGGAGAGACAAATCCCGCCTGCCAAGCTTGCTGAGCTGTACGATCGGATGTACCACCAGTCTCCGGGTCCGTGTATATATACCAGTTACTACCAATATAGCTGTCCTCCGTAATACGGTCAAAAGCAACATCATAGTTTTTGCGCTGATGCAAAATATGTGCAAACTCATGGTGCATTGTCTTGAAATAATATT
>NZ_JAMBLN010000031.1:0-25179 GCF_023337025.1 Mediterranea sp. ET5
TCGCACGTTGCTGTCCATCTACCATTTCATATGTATTATCCTCGTTCTTTAAAATAAAGAAATTAGGTAATGGATATCCTTTGTGGAGCGACTCTATTAATAACTTCTGATCTTTTGGTGACCAAATAAAATTTCGTTGATATGGAGGTCGAAGATTTATGCGGTTACAATTAATCAAATCCATTAATTGTCCAATAGTCCATTCTACATTAGAATACTTCATTTTTCTTACAATTTAAATAAAACAATTAGCACAAGGTATTTCATCGTCATCGTCAAACATATCCACCAAAAGACCACTTGAATTTTTACCTTTCAAATTAGCCTGCTTCTTGATGTGATCAAGCTTGATCTGGCGAACTCGCTCTGGTCGACTTAACTCCTCTAGCGTTTCACCTTGAATCCATGTATAGCCATCCTTTTCATATTCCATCGCTTTTTTATAAAGGTTCGGGTGCTGTTCCAAAAGCCATATCCATTCTATACGTTGCTGAAAAAAACAGAAATAACATCCGGAACGACTTCTATTGTATGTCCCTACTTCCCCATCAACTTCAAACGGAATCGGATTGTAATAGGCTGGCACCTCGACTCCATTATCTTTTAGAATATTGAAAATATCTTCTTTTACCAAGACATCTTCATTATCTATTAGAGGAAAATCCTCTAACTTTCCTACGGGATAATCAGTTGTCTTGAGATATTCAAAGACTACCTTATTAAAGGTCTTAACACTCAAATCCAATAAAGCATTGAACTTCCGGCTTAATAAGAATTTTTTTGATGTAGGAATCTCTATAATCTGTATGGCTTCATCTAATATATCATTAGACGCATACTCTTTGTAGAGAGATGAAATCACACCTATGTTGCTATTTTGCATAACATTATGAATCACATCTATACTCCAAATGTTTTTCCGGAATGGGAATATAGCCTGAATATTAGGCTTGGTTGAAACATATCCCTCTCTATCCTCATCACCTCGAATCCCGACATACGATATTGTAGGATCATCACCCACAAATCGCTCAAACTCTGCCAGCTTCATTTTTTGTGTACACCACCGAGCTTGAGGCGACGGCAAATATCCCCCACTAATTTTAAGAAAATGATCAAATGGAGTTGGTTCAGGGCTATCTTCGGCCGCAACCAATATCTCAATATGCCCTAAATATGATTTTAGATTCTCAATCAATTTTTCAGTTTCTGCCAATTCACATTTTGTATCAGTATTATAATACTCTATAGGAAGCTGAGGATACAACCGCTTCAAATAGATCGCCAGTGCTGCACTATCTTTGCCGCCTGATATACCTAAGACATGTCTTACCTTACTCATCTCCCAACCTCCTTTTAAGAATCATTAATAAAGCATATGCATCGACCTCACTGTCTCCCGATAACAGTTTATCTATTTGTTTTTCAATTTTTTGTGCAACATCAATCTTGTTCTTATTAAGCCGTACTACTTGAGGTGATATTGCTCCATCATTTGAGATCATTTCTATCCGAATAAAATTGTCCTCATGTTCAAGATTCTGACGACTAATATCTATGTATTTATCCAGCTCTTTGAACAAATGGATCAAATTATCTATCAGATACGCTTCTTCCTCATCAAGCAAATTTTCAAGCTGCTTATCTAATATGACATATGCCAACGATTGATACCAAGAAACCTTATCTGCTGCCGGAGATAATATTCTGTTGAGTATTGCCTTTTGTTTATCAGTTAGCAAATATGTTTTGAGGCAAGAGTATCGTTCCTCTAATTCTTTTTTGTATTGAATAAAGTCTGTCGATTTTAAACTCAACGAATCGACGAGCGCATTCTCAATGCGCCCAATCAGATTAACATAACAACTCCGAAGCTCTCTTATCGCATTCTGCAATAGATCTACATAGCTCTTCAAAACCTCATCATTACTAGCGAGGACACTATCCTTGAAACCCAAAGCACGAGGCAAATCCTCAAAAAAAGTCTTTTCGGGGTCTTTGGCTGTAGATAATACATTACGGAACTGCAATGTTGTCTTTTTGAGTCGCTTTGTTTGCTTAGTATATTTATTAAGTTTCTTATAGAACACCAAAAAAGGTCTAATGGTTTCTATAAGGCTAGCAGCCGTAAATTCACTATCTTGACTAAGGTTTAATGCTTCACGATATTTATTGTATAAATCCAGCTTAACTCCTTCTACATTAAATGCTTTAATTTGGAATCCGCCCGGTGATTTCTGCATAATATCCAATACCTCTCTATTAATAAAAGGAATAAAGACTCCCGAATCATTATATAAAGAGTAATCATTCTTCTTAATAATGAGATATGTTGGTATCCACAAATCAATCACGCCTTGTTTGAGCTTAAATGGACGTGCCTTAAGTGTGTTAATGAGTTCAGCCAATTTGCGAGGCTTCTCTTTACTACCTTCCAAGAATGCTTCACAAACATTCCAAAGATCACTGAACGATTCTTCTTTGGGTGCATCTAACTCATATGTACCGAGGAACAGTTTATGTATGCCGGTATTTTTCAACAAAGTCAAATAGATGGTTTTTTCCGGTTTAAACATACTGTCCTCAAATCCCAGATTGTATTCAGTAGAGTTCTCTAGTAAATGAGATAAGTAGTTGACACGAGCTAGAGACATTGCACCGCTCGGCTTATGCTTATTCACCATCTCGTTGATGTATATAGGTGTAGAGAAATAAACCTCATCACATATACGAGATAAGAATTTATTAAAGCTGGTCTTAGAATCAATCTGGAACTCATTTCCTCGATACACCCAAACGACATCTTGGCTATATCTAAATAATGCATCTAACACACTCGCATTAAGCAACCCTCGTTCATGGTTCATCAAAGCTTTTAATTCTCGATGAGCAACTTTGTCTGCGCTATCAACTATATTTTGAACATAGGCAAGCTTATCTAACATCCAAATATGATCAATAACTTTATCAGTTCGCTTAAAATAAGCATATAATATAGCCTCTTCGACAGTAGTGGTCTCTTGTTTGAGCTTCTCTAATGTCAATGATTCATTAAAGACAAGATTAATATATCCGTCAATCTCATTTTGAGGTTGTTTATTAATTGGATAGTCCGATATAACATACTCAAAATATCGAGGTGTCCCCTTACGATAATATGCTGCATTAGCAAACTCTACGGGAAGAGAGAAATTCTCAAGAAGTTTATCAACAACATCTTTAGAACGAGGCACGATTCCAGAGGCTTTTAGTAATTCACTTTCAATGTTGACGTCAGTACCCTCAAACAAAACATATTGCGACTTATATTCTGCATAACGGATTATTTTGTACTGTGCTAACAAGTCAATCACACCCTCTGGAGATATAATTCCTAACGCATTCTTAGCATACAATGACAAATCTTTTTTAGTAAAGCTTACACCAGCATTACCGAATAAATTTATCATGCCAATAGTCTTGACAAGCTTAATTGCATCGTCTGCAACTTCTGTGTCAAACAGTCCTTCTACTCGCTCCAAAGAGACTCGAATACCTGCCCATGCTGCCGAATCGAGGTTAATCTCAGAAAGGAAAGAGTGGAAGTTATATATGTCGTAGTCATATACATCCGCTAGATTATAGGTAGTATGTTCACTATCTTTAAAGGCCTGTAAAGAACCTCCGCCAGTCGATTCAAGAAATGAAAACAGAGTCCGTTCATTTTGGCCATATCGTTGAATCGACAATGTTAATGCATGGGCAGCAAATAAATCCAATGGATATAATCGTTCTGCTGTATCTTCATATTTAATTGACGGACTCGCAAACTTTGTATTTTGCGCTAAATCATATATTGATCTAAAACCATTGTTAAGGACGGATCTAGATGTACGCTCTATTCGTTTGGCTGCTAGATATAACAGTTGTTCAACTGGCTCATTGAAGACAATTTCCTGAAAGCGGCCTTTCACCTTATTCCATTCATGACGCTGAGATTCACTTAATGTGAGAGCGTATGAATTGAAATTCTGATGAAGTGTTGTAAGTAAAATTACATTACGTTTCTCGCTGTTAATAAACTCAGTAAACTTCTGAAATATATACAGTTCTCTCTCTGGATTATTTTTCGCGGCATACTCTAATAGCTTACCAAACTCGTCTATGACAATAAAAACAAATTCATCCCTTTTCTCTGCTTTAGCAAAAAATCGGGATAGATTCTCAAACAGATTCTCAGAAGCCGAATCGGGGAAGAGATGTTCAGTCAACAGGCTATGTAATGATGTATAATCTCCAACAATTTTGTGGAATCGGAAACGACTATATCCATTAAATTGACCCTTATTTGCTACTAGAACATGAGAGTTATTCACCAAAGAATCCTCTAAGGCCAAAAGAAAACTAGATTTACCTGTTCCATAAGAGCCAATAATATTAAATGAGTGAATCCCTGTATTGAATGCATCAATAATGCGTCCCACAACGCCAAGAGCATTTGGCGTTACAATATAGCTCTCTGGGTCAAAAGTGCTATGTTCTATATTTATTGAGAGGGTATATTTCATATTACTCAGTCAAGTAGTGGTTATTGAGTATCGTATCTTTGGATAAATTTTCTCTAATCTGTAATTCTTTAATACCCGCAACATCAGAAAATACTATTTGGGTGGGGTATGAAACACACAACTGTTTTATAATACTTAACAAATCATTATTTGTTAAGCAAAACATTAGTGCCAAGTCTTTCATGGCCTCAAATGATATGCTTTTGCTATCAGGAAATTGAACAAGTAATGCAAATAAAAATATATTAGCTGGGATGCTATTACGAGTATCATAATTGAAGATATACATCCCATCTTCCGTTTCTTGAATAAGGTTCAAAGGAGCCAATAGCATATTCGACTCTTCAATGCTCCCATTACTATGGCTACAATAGTTATGGAATAAAACACCTATATCACGTTTAACTGTATTTTCGTTGTAAAGGTTTTTATAGCTCGTGCCATCAAAGCATAGATGCTTAATGAAATTTTGAAGTTTTATACCATCAATTAAATTACGCTGTTTATGGTAATCAATAAAAGTGCTTTTATAAATTGTTGCATAATCTTCATTTATAAGATTAAAATGCAACAACCATAAGCTACCCATATCTTCAAAAAAAGGATCATAGCCATTTCTATCACTCATAAGTTTATGAGCTAACGGGGTTAATTCCCCTTCTGCTTTCAATAACCCAAACGCTCGCATCCAATATTTAATGGAATTGACCATATTCTTACCAACTCCAAGGTGCACAACAGCATCTTCATTATTAAAACTATGCCCTGCAAGCACAAAGTCATATCCGCGTTTTAACCAATGTGATTTGCACGCAAATGATTCATGCCCCGAGAATACAGGTTTTTTCATACATTGATTCTTATTTATTATTTATTAAATCCTTTATATCAACATCTAATACTTTAGCTATATTGACCAATGTATCTAATGTCGGCTGTGTAACATTTGAGCACCATTTTGAAACAGTAGATGGATCTTTACCTAATTGTTCTGCCAACCATTTTCCTGTTCTTTTCTGCTCAACCAGAACCAGCTTTAATCTATTAACATCTTTCATATAAGTACTAGTGACATTTGACATTCTGCAAATATATTGAAAAATATTCAATCGAGAGTATCTATAAGCAACAAAATAGCGATATAGCATAAACATTTGGCCTACCTCCAGATGAACCTGCATAGAGATAAGCCAAGTTTCTAATTGCTACAAACTCGTCAAGCGATGGGGTTAACCTGCTCCTCCGGCTGCCATTCGACAAGCAAGACGATCGCCTGATATTGCTCCTTAGTCAGAATCGAATTAGCATCGTCAGAGCATTCGTATTCCCACGGCAGTTCGTAAACAATGCCCTCTTCCTGATAGCCCATATAGTTATGATAGGAGTCGGGAACCAACCGTACATAATCCTCTTCGAGCAGGATTCTCAGGAGTTTCTCGGCATCGTATATCAGCAGCGGTACCCCGGCCTTATACAAGGCTGTGGCCACTTCGATGGCCAATCCGGCATTGGCAGAATAACTGTTGGAAACAACAATTTTCCACCCCTGTTGCCGGTCGTGTGAGGCAAAGATATTTAGACGTGAAAGGCCCAGTTCACCATAGTGGTCAGTTGCGAACCGCATGAAATCCTCCGGACTGTCAATGTCGTACATTTCCGTCACATCCACGAACTTCTTCCGCTTGTAATAGACCACATCACGCAGTTCTTCAGGAACATCCTGCGGATTTGTATAGATGCGTCCCCTGAATCCCCGCTTCCGGTGATAAGCCTCATACACCTCGTTGGCAATGCGGAAATAGGTGCAGTACTTTCGTATGGTCATGGTTTCCAAAAGAGGGGCAGAATACCCGTGCACCGAGTCCTCCAATGCCTTGATGGCCGTTTCCCGATCTTCCACCTCAATTTTGAATTTCGGCACAATGCTGTTGAATTCCTTTTGTGCTATCCGTCCTGTGCGCTGTTGGTACGGCAGGTTATGCGCCACGTAATTGTTGAACCCGTCTGGATTAGTAACAATGACATCAATCATCCGTTCCAGATAATCAAAGAGGCGGGTTAGGTTCTCCCTGCACCACGTATCATCTGGTTCTACATCTGTACACTTGGAGTCATTCGTAATGATAAAACTGGTTCGCTTCCGGTCCGTAACACGGATTGATCGGAAATCCCCGTATCGACTTGAAGCAACATGAAACCATCTGGTCTCCACCGGGTTGAATGCAAGCCAATCCGCAAGGAATGTTTCCCGACTATCATATTCCCCCGGAGCGATCAATTCCTCGGCATCCCCCCACTCTTCCGGCGCAGGCCGTGGCACTTCGATATAGAATCCCCGGTACTCATCGTCTCCCATTACGACCAGTTGCTCAAACTGATGTTGGATCTCAACCAGCCGTTCAAGCATATCGTTACCAATGCCAATCTCCCATTGACGGCTTTCACCCAATGCCTCCAAATGCGAGGTGTTAAGCCCGACCTCCTTCGCTAAATCAGCAAGGAGCCTTCTGTCTATGATCTTTCTTTCGTTCATTTCTGTATGTCCATTAAATTTCAATAAACCTGGCCGGATCAAATCTGTTTATCAGGTTTCATCCTCAAATACATATCCCACATGGTTACAGGCAATTCATTGTTTTTCAAGTATCTGCCATTCTCCTGTAACTCCATGTGCAGATCACTCATGTATTGTATCTTCATCTTACTGTTCTCCTTTCTTTGAATGCTCAATCTGTTTCCCTATGATTGCCTTCACCTGCGCAAATGAAACCGGAGTGAAATCGTTGTTGTCCACTCCGACATCATATTGTGTCGGAAGAAGCATACTTAGCCGAGAAGCATCCTTTCCGGTATTGTTCCTTCGGGTATGCACGTGTCCGAAAAGCTGCCAGGTGTCATCGTATGAGCCGCCATAGCAAAGGAATGGACAGTGATTCAGATAAATCTTCTGTTTATCCACCTCGATATACATCTGCATTGTTATCTGCTCGAAGTATTTCGTGTAATTCTGCCTCAGGTTCTTGATGTCGTGGTTGCCGGAAATAAGGTATATTTTCCCGTTCAGCCTGTTCAGTATGTTTATCCATTCGGCAGAACCGCCAAGACAGAAATCGCCCAGGTGAAACACGATATCTTCTGGGCCGACCATGCGGTTCCAGTTGGAAATAATCGTTTCATTCATGTGCGACACATCCTTGAAGGGTCTGTTGCAGAACCTGATGATATTGGTGTGGTTGAAGTGGGTGTCGGATGTAAAAAACACCCTGCTTCCGTCAAATTTATAATTCATAATCTTTTCATTCATGCGCATCACTGCGCGGTTAATAATACGTTTCAATTCAGCCCGTGGACGGAATTGACGGAGAAGAGCACATCGTGCGAACGTCACCAACAGGCATCAAATAAACTGCAAGCCGAATGCAGATCCGGTTATTGTCCGGAATATGCAGAGGCGCAGCGTTTATTGTAGATCAAAGATCTAAAACAAAAACCGTCGAAAAGTTTGGTAAGGACTCTCCGACGGTTTTCATTTATCGTTTCAGCGGGATACCAGCATCATCGTATCCCCGATGTTCTATCAGACGTTCGTCGGAAAATGTCTCCAAAAGTTATAGAATGCTCCAATGCCCGAAGTATGGACATACGACAATCTCTCAAGGCATTTTATGCCTCGATCCAATACGGTGTTCCAGTTGTTCATTCTTCTTTGCTGCATTGTAAGCTTATGTTTTTATATTCAATGACGTTGCAAAATTACGGATTTTCTTGAGGACCAGCAAATTTCTTTAGAGAAAACCGATATAAAGCAAAATGTGTGATCCATAGTGCAAGTGCAAACGTATATTTTGTTTTCGTTACCCTTTTACTGGGAAAGTTCAAAGTATTGCCCCTGAGTGCTAACTTCGATGATGGTTTAGAGCTTTACATTTTTTTCAAGTGAATAATACCTGTTATCTCACACTTTTTCCAACGAATCAGACTCCCTTTATACACTTTTCCATCAATATTGGAACTTGAAATCCACACTTTTTCATAAAATCAGCGCCATCCTTGGTTTTACAGTCCATTTGAGAGAAATACCCCCGACATGTCTATCTTTGTAGACGGGATTGTCGGGGTACGAAAAGGTGTTTTTTGCCTCTTTCCCTCTGTTGGGAAGGGTACAATAAAAAATCTTAAATCCATGATTTTCTTGCAAAAAACAAGTATATTTGAATGGCTATAACTTTTAAGCAAAAAAATATTGACAATTAATAAAGATACTACGATATGTCAAACATCCTTCTTGAGACGAAAAATGTAGGAAAAATCAAAGGCCTATTCTACCTCCCAAATTATCAGAGGGGCTACAGATGGACTTCTGAAGAAATCAAACTCCTTCTAGATGACATTTATGAGAGTAACGGGAATCCATACTGCTTACAACCAATAGTTGTAAAGAAAAAAGACGAGAGATTCGAACTCATTGACGGGCAACAACGTCTTACTACAATATACCTAATTTGCAAGTTTATGGAAGCGAAGCTGGGGGATCTCTATGAACCTAGCTTTAAATTAGAGTATGAAACTCGTAAAGAATCAGCAAACTTTCTAGGAAATATTGACCTTTCGCTTAGAAACCAGAACATTGATTATTATTTTATAGCATCTGCATACGAATATATAGAGGACTACTTTACCGAAAAGACACAAGGAGATCGTCGAGAAATGGCTGCTTACCTGACCAGACTCAATGAATATTTCATATCATCAGTAAGCGTCATTTGGTACGAGGTCGATTCTACAGAGGACGGCATTGAGTTATTTGAGCGTCTAAATATTGGTAAAATTCCATTGACAAGTTCGGAACTTGTAAAAGCCTTGTTTCTAAAAGACAGTGCGAAAGATAAAATGTCAGGAAGACAAGAGGAAGTCTCATTACAGTGGGATATGATTGAGCAAGAACTGCGAAATCCATCATTTTGGGGATTTTTGTCCAATACTGATGGAAAACAAAATCCAACTCGTATAGATCTTATCCTTGATCTGATGGTGGACGAATCTGGCAATGACCGCGAAAAATATCGAACATTCTTTTACTTTGACCGACAAATAAAGGCTCTAACTGAAACGACTTCTGGAAATCCACTACTTGAAATATGGAGTCGCATATATCACGTATTCCTTACACTCCGAGAATGGTATACTAACCATGACTTCTACCATAAAATCGGTTATCTGATAACAATAGGCATTCCACTAAAAAAGATTTATACCATATGGCAAAACAATGGCGGCATACCCCTTGCTAAGGATATATTTCTCGTAGAGCTTGACAAAATGATTTCAGAGTCAATAGGCATTAAAGATAAAGAGGAGTTACTTAGCCTATCATACGACAACCGAAAAGATAAACTACAGAAAGTATTGACTTTGTTTAATGTGGAAACAGAACGTCTGATGGACGAGGGTAAACGAAGATTCCCATTTGACAAGCATAAAGATTCCAAATGGAGTTTGGAACATATCCACGCCCAAAATGCCGAGAGCCTAAAAAAGAATAAAGATATTCTTGCATGGCTAGAAAGTCATATTGCCATTTTGAAATCATCCGAAGGTTATATTTTCGAAGCAAATGATGAACTTATAGAGAAAATGGAGATACTGATTGAGCAGCTTCATAGCGATAAGGACCCAGGTAATGTACTAGAACGCTTTAATGAGATTCAGAAGGAAGTAATCATCATATTCACTCCAAAGGAAGATGCAGTAAAAGAGAATGAATACTCACATCACTTAGCAAATATGGCCTTGCTGGATGTGTCACAAAATGCGGCTCTTAGCAATTCTGTTTTTGATGTTAAAAGACACCGGGTTATTAATTACGATAGAGAAGGAAGATACATTCCAATTTGTACCAAACATGTATTTTTCAAGTACTATACGAAAGAAAGTCCATCACTTTTCTTTTGGGGAGAATCTGACCGAAGAGATTATGTAGAGGCCATTGACGAGAAAATCTCTCCTTATTATTTATAAACCCTCCATTCATTAACAAATGAGAACTACAACACTGAAGAATCTGATTTCTGAAAACAATCCTTATGGAATAAGTGGGATCATCATACCACGTATTCAACGTGCTTATGCACAAGGTCGTTCTGATACACATGCGGTAAAAACCCGTGAGCGTTTTCTCTCTGCTATACAAGCCGGATTAATGAACAATGGCTTGACACTTGATTTTATTTATGGTAATATTCAAAATGGTCAACTGATTCCTCTTGATGGGCAGCAACGGCTAACTACTCTTTGGCTACTTCATTGGTATGCAGACAAAAAAGAGGACATCAATGATAAACGGCTTGCGAGGTTCTCATACAACACACGGTATAGTGCGAGAGATTTTCTTACAAAGCTCGTTAACTATAAACCAACACTGAAGAAACGGCTTAGTGATGAAATTAGAAATGAAGGGTGGTTCCCTATGGATTGGATTAACGACCCTACAGTCAGAGGAATGCTTACAATGCTTGATGAAATCCAAGAACGTTTTAGTGACACTGATGACTTATGGAACAAGTTAGATAAAATTAATTTCTATTTCCGCGACATTGAGGAGATGAAGCTGACAGATGATATTTACATAAAAATGAACTCCCGTGGAAAACCTCTCACTGACTTTGAGCATTTCAAGGCAGAACTCTTAAAGATTATACGCTCTGAAAATAACGATGAAACTGCAGCTAAACGTATTGGCCTTAAGATAGACCGCGAATGGACCGATTTACTTTGGCCTTATCGGGATAAATATAATCTTGTTGATGACAGTTTCCTGAACTTTTTCCGCATGGTATCTCTCATTCTGATCTATAAGTCAGACCAATCGTCGTCAGAGTTCAATTTAAAAGATGATTTCAGTTTACTGGACAGACTTTATAAGAACCAACCGGACAATGTAGTCTTTCTTGAAACAGCCTTCGATTGTATGGTTAATATCCAGAGCAAGACGCAACTTTTCACTACATCGACCACTAACCCAATCGGTGATTTTTTCAGTTCCTATCTTTCAGAAAATCATTATGAACCAGGAAAAGTCGTTGTGCCTCAACAAATATCAAACCTCGATATTTTCAAAGAGGTATTGAATGGAGCAGCATTGAATAGAAATACCCCCTATTGGTTAATAATGCTTTACTCCTTCATGCTCTATTTAATGAAAAATGGCTCGATAAAAGAAATAGATTTCCGCCGACGTTTGCGCGTGGTAGTAAATCTGCTCAAGAATTCCAGAAATGAGGTTGTAGACAATCCTAATGGTGATGCTGGAAACCGTATGCCCGCAAATCTTCGTCAGGTAGATAGTATTATTCTTTCTGGAGAGATTGCAGATTTTATAACAATTGATAATGACAAGAGACAGAATTTTAATGTGATTCAAATGGAAGAGGAGCGACAAAAACTTCAGTTTACCAAAGAGCATCCAGAGTATTCTGACGGCCTTTTTCGTTTGGAGGACCACTATCTGCTTCAAGGTCGTACAGATGTTGTTGGTTATAAAAACACTCATCTTTATCAACGATTCATCCACGTTTTTGATACATGCTCTCGCGATGTCATTGACTGTGCAATGTTAGCAATATCTGATTATAGCCAAAGATTAAACAACTGGTGTATTCAACTTGGTTCAGGTGATCAGAATGAAATCGGTGATAAGGCTTGGTATGCGTTATTTCATCCGACAGGCAAAAATCCAGATTTTGATAAGACAAAGAAATCATTGCGTTCTCTGCTTGAGACTAACATAAAAATAGACGACAAATATTTACAAGAAAAAATCAATACATATCTGATAGAGTGCAAGGATAAAAAACAATATGATTGGAGATATTACTATATCGCATATCCATGCTTCCGCCCCAAACGCTATGGTAAATATACTATGTATGACGATCAACCATATGCTCTTGTGGCTTTGCACTCTGAAAAGCGCGAATCATCTAACGCCTACCAATGTATGCTTAAAGCACTAATTGAGAATAAAGCAGTAGCAAATTCTGTAGAGTGGTATGATATCCGTGCGCTTTCTTACAGAAAAGGGCTATTGACATGTGAAAACAGTGCCTTTGTTTCATACTCTTTGAATGATGATAAAGAGCGCGCCAGATTTAATATACCACAAAATACAGAAGGTATTGACATTGTTGACCGTATCCAGTATTTTAAAGATTATAGAAAGGATAATAATTGCTGGATATATTACTAAAATTAATGTAAAATCATGAGTAAAGTCGCTTACTTCAATTACAGAGCGGCTTTACTTTTTATAGAAAATGAGTGTTTTATACAGGATTACTATAGAGAAAATACTAATAATTACATCAGCGGCAAAAACTATCGAATCACAAACCTGCAATTATTAGCTTAATCGTGTTTGGGGAATGCAAGAATGCCTCAAAGATTGCTCCAGAGGCAACCGTTCTGACGACCAGTCTTACTATCATACATATAGAAGATCCAACAAAATAGCAGAAGTCAATATGGTAGTTTTTACCTCTGTGCTGAGTGAAAAGATAGAAAACATTAAATCTTCGATTTTTGGCAAAAAACAAATTTTAGTGGTTTCTATATAATAACTAGTAGACTATTGAGAATTAAAAATATTTGATGCTCCATAGAAGATATTTGGTTGTAATTTATTTAAATTAATTTATATTCTTGGGAGCTATGGTAATTCTTACTACATTTATATCAATGTTTATAAGAAGCTACTTCAATGGATAAAATACCACAATCTATTATAGATTTATTAAATACTCTATCGTGTGAGACGGTGGCAGAGAGACTTAATTTAGAAGTGGTAAAGCATAAAACTTTATGTTTCATGCATGACGACCATCATCCGAGTCTATATTTTTACGGCTCAAACAGAGAGAAGTGGAGATGTTTTGTATGCAACAAAGGTGGTGGAGCAATCAGTTTGGTTATGGAATCTTCGGGATGCGGATTTGTGGAGGCTTGTCAATGGTTGGGAGAACAGTTTAATATAACAATTGAGGGGACCAAAGGTATCAAATTACCCTCAAAAAACGTCCGAATAAGGTACCCGATAATCTCAGAGCCTGTAAAGCCTTTCTGCAAGGAAGTTGCTCAGTGGATATTAGACAATTATACATTAACAGAATCGGGACAACACTTTCTATTTGAGGAGCGAAAACTAGATCCAAACGTCATACAACACCTAAAAATAGTTTCGATTGAGGATTGTCGTTCGATAATCAATAGACTGCAAGACTGTTTCGATATGGAAACTATATGGAACAGCGGCCTAGTCTCTACTGAGAGTAAGAGATCCTATTTTAGAATGTTTACTCCATGTCTATTATTCCCCTATTTTGATAGCACTGGAGGATTAATAGGTCTGCAATCGAGATACCTTGGAGAGAATAAAGAGGCTCCCAGATTTCAATTTGTATCAGCTCAAAAGACTCGATTATTTAACCTACCGATATTAGGATCAATGAAAGATGGTGAAGATCTCTATATCAGTGAGGGTATAACAGATTGCTTGGCTTTGCTGTCGTCAGGAAAGAAGGCTGTGGCCATACCTAGTGCAACCATATTGCCGCAAAATGATCTGATTGATCTGTTGAAATACAAATTGCACATGTATCCTGATCAGGATGATGCTGGGAAAAAAGCATTCGTTGCGCTGAGAAGATATTTTATAAATCACTATACTAATTTAATAGAAGAAATACTTCCTGAAGGATCTAAAGATTATAGTGAATATTTTATTGCATATCATAAAACGAAATAACCAATGAAAGAAACAGGAATAACATATAACAAGGAAAATTTATTAGAAGATCTTTTGACTACGCCAATACGAACGAATAATAAAGACATAAATAATGAGAAGGCTTCACGTGATTATCCATTAAAGCTAAAAGTCATACAACTACTACGCAATCTAAAAACTCCTTATGATGACAAGGATAACAATGAGGAAGACGTAAAAAAAACGATTGAAAATCTTGTGGAAAATGATGAAACACTCTTCGGATATACTTTTTATGTAGCATCGAATCCTATATTTGATTATACTTGGAGTTACTTAAGAACTCAAATGGATAGCTATAAGAACTTTCTATTCAATGCTCACAGATTCTTTGCTTTCATTTGCAGAGATATACAGATATTGAGACCTATATTATTAGCACATGACCCCAATATATATATCGTGTTTGATGACATGATTAAGGTTGAATTTATGAAAACGGTTCCGTATGCAAAAGCATACATGCTATGGGAAAACTTCTCTAATATCACCCAAATCGGAAATGGATATAGGTTGTCAATAAAAGTAAAAGAATCAACAAGAGCAGTTTGCGGTTGTACATATAATGATACAGCAAAACAACTTAGTGACAAAATAGAGAAATTATCATACTATTTATGAAAAACGAATTAGATAAAGATAATCTATACAAAAAGATACTCGATGAACAGAATATATTCAGTGCCATATTCTGCATGGAGTCATATATTTTTGACAAAGGGTTACTTGATACGACTACACCTATAACTTGCGAGGATGAAGAAGATAAGACTTCCAAGATTATAGCAAAGAGTGATTTGGATCTCTATTATGCTCTGGCTGATAAGCATAATATGCAACTAATAGAAAAAGTAATAGCACTTTGTCATAAAAGATTAACATGGTTGTTTGCCGACAAGAATCATATTTTCCCAACGAGGGTATATTTCAAGCTAAAGTCATACGATAACGACAATAATACTCTTGAATTTAGGCCACTGCATACTGCAAGCCTAATAGACATGATATGCATGGTTTGTATTTTAACTCCGTTAATGTATGAAGATGAGTATAAAAAGGGAAAACGCAATCTTTCAGACTTGTCAAAGTTAATACCTCATAACTTTTATGGGAATATTCCCTCGACCAATGTCCAATATTTATTTCATAAATGGCAAAATAAATATAAGGAATATTCAGAAGTTGTGACACAACATTGTCGCACATATCAACGTAATCATAAGTATCTAGCCGAGGTATGCTTGGATATTAAAAATTTTTTCCCTTCTATTTCGCCTCAGTTGCTTTTTAACTATATCGTCGAGAAGATGTCTTCAACATATGAGAAAAATTTGGACATGCTGAAGATGGCCGTAGCAAAACTACTTTATTTCCAAATAGACCGAGAGAATATTAGACCATGGCATAGTGAATATTATCCTAAAGGATTCAATATGTCGGATGATAACATATACATGAACTGTGGTATTCCACAAGGATTACCACAATCATATTTTTTTGGAAATTTATGTATGATAGAGGTCCAAAATCTCCTTATGAGAGAGGAATGCTTCAAAGGAGATGCATATTTTTATGTGGACGATTCTGTTATCTATATTAAATCAGAGCTACAACCCAACGAGTTCAAAAATAGAATAAGCGTACTGAATCGATATTTAGAAGAATGGTGTGATCAATCGAAGAGTCCCAATCGCTACAATCTAAATGAATTTATCTCTGAGGATTATATTGAATTTCAAGCAAAAATAAAATATAAAATTGCGTTTCATAAAGAAAAAAAGAGCATTATTACCCCTATTGACGAGGTCAACGATAATATACCCTATTTAGAAAGGACTGTTTCGGGCTTTTCAAATATCGCATGGCATCTCGATGAAATTGACGATCAGGTATCTTTAGAAAAACTGACTGCATTAGATGAATATATCACAAAAGAGATTTCCGAACTAAAACACCGCGAAAAGGATTTATCGGATAATAATGGCATAAAGGAGAGATTGTCTTCTCGCCTCAAGTACTTACATAGATTTAAAAAGTATTTTCTCTATCGCAATCGGCTACTGAAGATAAAAGAATCTGGAGGTCCAAACATCCAGATGATTAACGATTTTAACATGCGATTTTTATCTGCAGATATACCTATTTCCGATTGGTTTGAGCATAATGAAGAGGATATATTTCAATCTGAATATCGACTGATAATTCAACAGGGCTCTAAACAAGAGGCTGAACAATTAAGCAAAAATATCCAAGAGTTTGAAAAACGTTCTTTGCAAGAGGCAAAAGACAAACAAAAGTATCTTTATTTTAGTAAGGATGTACAGGCTGCCTTATACATGAAAACTCTTAATAGGGATGTTTATGTCTCTCTTATACGTTGGGTAAGAGAAAACTTCAGAGGAAGTAAGAGCTTGGAAGCAAAAAAACAAATGGAGGTCCTTCGTGATTTTGTAGATAAAGATACAACTAATATGATGGACGAGGGTTTTGAAAAGAAATCTTATACAAAATTTGTATTAAATGCTTCCTCTGAATATCAAAGGAGGATACTCAATACTTTCTTTTCAGAGGTAATAGGAATCCAACCTTCAGATTCATTAATATTTACCAAGACAAATTGCCGAAAAATATGTTACACAGAATTGCGTCTAATGGCAAGAGTTCGGAATCGAAGATTTGATTTGCCAGAATTTCACTCATTCGTTAAGCATATTGAAGATCGCGATGTATCAAATCGTATGATAATTGATATGGGGATATTAGATGTGCTTAACAGATTTATTAAGCGAGTTAAAAACCCCAAATGGGTAGACGATTTAATCCTTACCCACCGTTTGACAAAAGGGTTATGGTATAACGGATCAAAATTCCTTAATTCATATACACTGCATAATGAGGAACATGCCATCGCCCTGATCAACAACTCATTAAAACTCACAAACCGAATAGATTACTTTTTGCTAAAAGATGTTGATTACTATATTCTTTTCTTGGCTTGTTATCTGCATGATATCAGTATGGTTATACACCCAGACTTAAGTCTGTTGAGTTCTGAAACAGGAAATAATCTCACCTTAATCTCCAACTTAATGAGTGAAATGAGAGAGCAAGTGGAATATTTTGCCTCGAAGGATCCAGACCCCAATAACTCGAGAATTAAGAAAGCGGGGAATTTCCTAGTCAAAGTATTCAATGACGTGTATAGCTACTTCGAGAATGAAGTCAGAGCTTATCATGCCAAAGACAGTGCCCAATTCATAAAAGATCGGTCAAACTCTCTGCTCTCGTATCTTGAGCCTACGCTTTTATCTCTTGTGGCAAAAGTATCTGAAAGTCACGGATATGACATTCCTCATATCTATGGATTGAGGTCAAGGGCTAAAGATGACACCGTCAGTCTGAAATATCTAATGATGCTTATCCGACTGGCTGACTTGATGGATGTTGCAAGTGATCGGGTAAATTACCATTTATTGCGTCAAAATCTGGCTAACCTGTCTTTGACCTCAAAATTTCATTGGATTTCTCATTTAGTGACAGATAAAATGGAACTGAAACCAAAATATAAAATCGAGAAAAGCAATACCAAGAATCGTTTTAAAGGCTGCATCCATGAGACAATAGAATTTAACCTTTACCTAAACATCAAACAACTGACAAATGCCCCAAAGACTAAAAAATGTAATAATTGCGATTGCACCATAAGTAACAGATGTCTGACAATCAATATTCGTAGTGAAAGTATGCAGACTCGGAAATGTTCACAAGAGTCTTGCACGGTATTGTGTCAATGGATGATGAAGAAGCATGAGTGGTTAGTCCCCGAATTAATTGCATTAAATGAATATTTATATTCAGTGAATAACCCGTTATTCAAAACATCTATTAAAATCAATATCTATTTCGAGAATCATATGAATCTTGATCCCGATATGTTTGATAGCGTACAAGAGTTTTTATCTACTAATAATTGATAAAGTGAGTCATAGACGATGATAAGAAACGGATGATTAACGAATTAGATTTATTGGATGGACTGAATGAGCAACAACGGGCTGCAGTTCTTGCAATAGAAGGTTATGTGCGAGTAATTGCCGGTGCTGGTTCCGAAAAAACAAAAAAAAACTTGCTCATCATTATGCCTATCTGATCAATACAGTCGGGTAGTCCGTAGAACATTTTATGTGTAATATTCACGAATAAAATCGCCCAAGAGATGAAAAATCGAGTCCGGAAATTTATCGATATGGGTGGTGTGAACTATTTTATCTGTACATACCATAGCTTTTGTGTGAAAGTACTACGTGAAGATATTCACAAGATTAGCTACCCCTCTTCTTTTATCATCATTAATGAGGAGGATCAGAAAAGGGTATTGCGGGAGAGATACGAAGAGTTGAAACTCAAACAAACTAATCTGATATTCATGAAAATTGAGATTATATAGATGAGCTATAAATAACTTTCTCGTGGAAAAGATGTGTCTGATTAATGATATTTTAGCTATTTTACTGTACTTAAGGATAATATTTATATGTTTTTAATAAATAATTCTCGGTATTGAGTGACAGAAACTACAACACCACCTTTACTTTATATACGTTCAATAGAGTAAAGTCAAAATGAGGGAAGAAAAGAGATGGCAGCGCCATGGAAATGGACTCTGCCATTTTTCTCTTTTGGCTGTAAAAATATAAGCACCTCAAATGTTCGCCAAGCAAAATATAATTCAGTTCAGAGCACTGTATGCCACATACAATACAAGTAAAACGAAATAATCCTGATATTTTCACTAACTTTGTGCCGTTTATAAAGAGACAATAATTGTTCAACAATATGAAATGGCAAGTTTGCATATAGCTGCGCATAACAGATAGCATTCTCAATTTAAGTTATTTAGACATACAGGCTTCAGATTATAAGTCTGTATGATCTTTTGCCATTATATCAATTCACATTACAGACAAGTAACATCAGCAGCTCACTGAGCTTGCTGTATCTAAACATGTTGAACAATGAACTATACATACAGAAACATTTGGCTCATCAACTTTCCTGTCATGATGAGCATCCTTATCGAACAGCTTATAAATATAACCGATGCTATCTTCCTGGGGCATGTCGGTGAAATAGAATTGGGAGCATCGGCACTTGCCGGAATATGGTATCTGGCCATTTATATGCTCGGCTTCGGATTCAGTCTGGGGCTGCAGGTTGTCATTGCACGGCGCAATGGTGAGCGGAACTATCCTGAAACCGGCAAGACTTTCTTTCAGGGACTGATTTTTCTGTCAGGTCTGGCCATCCTGCTGTGTACCGTTTCGAAAATATTTTCCCCCATTGTTCTGGGCAGACTGATTGCATCGGAGGAAGTATATGCAGCAGTCATCGATTATCTGGACTGGCGCATCTGGGGATTGCTGTTTTCATTCCCATTTCTTGCATTGCGGTCTTTCCTTGTCGGTACCACACTTACGAAGCCTCTGAACAAGGCTGCACTTGCCGCCGTACTGGTCAATATACCTTGCAACTGGCTCCTTATATTTCATTTTGACATGGGTATTGCCGGTGCTGCAATGGCATCGTCTTTTGCCGAATTATGCTCATTGGCAATACTGTCAGTCCATATTTTACGGAAAATGAACCGGCAAACCTATGGCCTGAAATGGCAATTTGACAGGAAAATATTGCATCATGTCTGCCGTGTCTCTATATGGAGCATGTTCAACCAGTTCATCGGCGTGGCCTCCTGGTTTGCCTTCTTCGTGGCCGTCGAACATCTGGGAGAGATGAAACTGGCGGCTACAAATGTCATACGCAGCATATCCACCCTCTTTTTCGTCATAGTAAATTCGCTGGCGGCAACCACTGGTTCATTGGTAGGCAATCTGCTGGGAGCCGGGCAAAAGGGCCAGGTTGTACCGTTATGCAACAGGGTTATCCGTATGGGATATGCCGTGGGAGGCCCGCTGATTATCCTTTCCATCGTCTGTTTCAATCCGATTTTCAGCATTTATTCCGGAAACGGGGACCTGATGCGGACAGCTCATCTGCCGTTTATAGTAGCCCTGCTGAATTACGTTTTCGCCCTACCAGGTTATGTATATATGAATGCCGTAACCGGAACAGGTGCTACACGTGCAACTTTCATTTTTCAGGCTGTAACTATCATAGCCTATCAGATTTATTTATGGTCAGTAAGCTGTTTCAGCACATCCCTTTCCGTATACTGGACAGCTGAATATCTGTACGTGATATTGTTGGGGGTGTTGTCTGTTATCTATCTCAAGAACAAGGGATATTGAATATTCCTATCTGTTCTGTAACTTATATGAAGGCAGTATTATCAGACTGGATGATTGCATTTACCTTGATTACTTCTACACTTTTCCATTGAAATAATCCTTTTGATTACACATTTGTTCAGATCTTTGTGTAGAAGTAGTCATATAATTTATTCCGCAAAAGATTTAGAAAAACGTTGGAATACGAAGTTTATCAACTAAATTTGCAATAACATACTCACCCCGCTTCCCACAGGAACAGCGCGCTCAGGGTGAGTCTTTTATTTTATCTATTGGTATAGTGACGTTGTTAGTTACTTTTATGAATTTAGTTGATGGTTTAGAGTTTTACACTTTTTCCAGCGAATAAATCGAATTCGTCACACTTTTTCCAACGAATCAGACTCCATGTTACACACTTTTCCATCAAAATTGAGGCATGAAATCTACACTTTTCCATGAAATCATTACCTTTTTCCACGTATTCATATATACGTTGAAAATATTTTCTCTATCTATTTAAGCCTTCCATTTGTTAATTCACCTTTCAACATTTCATATACATAAGCTGAACTTTCAATATAGAGCCCCGTAGATTCATCAGAGAGTTTTGCAAAAGTTTCTGAGTTATAGAATTCTTTGAGAGCAGTTGGCAAATCGCATCCGCTATCTTCCATAAGATAAGCTATTATATCTTTGGTAATACCTTCTACCAGATATTGCATCCGTTTATTCATAATCTGTGCAAGTATTTAATGGCTTTTGCCGAATGAAACAAATATTGTGATGAAACTTTTTTGTATTTTAGACCATTCACAAGCATTTGCAAATCAATAATTCCATCATCAAAATTACGGAACAAGGTTGCAATGGTATCATCGGCAACAGGGCCTATGACAATGTCAAAACTATGTGTCGGTTGCAAGTTCTTCCTGCTACGATTAGCCATAACAAACAAGGCCCACTCTTCACTTGGCTCTTTAAATATCTTGATTGAAAGAGTGTCCAAGGCTGTTTCGTCAAATTCGAACTCTGTAACTATTGGCTCTCCACTATAAATAGCAGATGTACGTCTGGCCATTTGTTCCGCCTGCTCCTTAATCTCTGTCAGATAAAAACCTTGTCCAAAATCCTTATAAGGTTTACATTTTGACAGATCTATCTGATCAATTACTATATTCGAACCATGGTATAGTTTCATCGAATACCTCCTCCATTATTCAGACAAACTTGTGTAAGATCCTGAACACAATCATCAAATGAAAGTAAATGCTCTGCATCGTAATGCTCTGTAATAAAATCAATACCTTTAAAGCGTATCAAATAGTTACTCGCTTCACGAACAGAAAGATGGTGACTTTTGGCAAATTCACTAATAGCAGAAACAATATATGCTATCACGTTATTATCAATCTTTTGCTCATTTTTCAAAACAACAGAAGCAGACATACCAAGAGCATCCAGTACTCTTGTAACAGTCTTTATTGTGAGCCCCTTTCCACTCTCTATTTTAGAAATCTGGGCTTTTCCGACTCCTACTCGTTCACCTAGTTCTTCCTGAGTAAGCCCTTTGCGAAGACGCTCGTTACGAATCATCGGACCTATATTTTCCAAGCTATTTGCCATATGGTATAATATTTATACGTCAACAAATATACAGCAAAGTTTCCAAAATAGGAAACAATCATGAATAAATTATGTTCTACCTTTACTTTATCCCCGTATTCATATATACGTTCATTAAAGTAAAGTCAAAATAAGGGAAGAAAAGAGATGGCTGCGCCATGAAAATGGTTTCAGCCATTTTTCTTTTGGCTGCAAATCTTATAAGCAATCCGGATGTGAAGGACCGTCCCCAACGGCCACTCCGATCAAACACAAAATACCTTACTCGGAATCCGAAAATATCCGTGAATCCATACTCGATTTTACAGCCCATTTTGGCGAAATAAACCCCGACATACTCTATCTTTGCAGACGAGGGCTGTCGGAGCTCAAAAAGGCTGTTTTTGCCTTTTTCCCCTCTGTTCGGAGAGAGTCGATAAAAAAAAACGTTAAATCTTCGATTTTTCGCAAAAAAACAAGTAAATTTTTGAGCAGTCTACCTTTTAAGACGCAAACCATTGATAATCAATGAGAATATGATGATGCGTCGGAAAAGAATTTGTTTGAAGGCAGGAAGATCAATGATCGTATTGTCAGCATTGATCGTCATTATGTACGTCCCATTGTAAGAGGTAAGGAAACAAAGTCAGTCGAGTTCGGTGCGAAGGTCAACAACATACAGATAGACGGCATATCGTTCATCGAACACCTCTCCTTCAAGGCCTGCAACGAAGGTATACGCCTGAAGGACTGCATCCGCATGCAGCAGAAGCTCATGAATGTGAGAGTAAGATGCGTGGCTGCCGATGCCATATACGCCAATAATGCCAACAGAAAGTTCTGTACAAAATATGGAATATCCACCTCCGTGCGCAAGGGAAGGCGGCCAGGGATGAATCCTTGAGAAAGGTTCTCAGAAGTGAACTCTCAAAAGAAAGAGCTACCCGGCTTGAAGGTAGCTTCGGCACACAGAAACAGCATTACTCACTCTCAAGGATAAAGGCACGGAACAGAAAGACGGAAATCCTATGGATTTTCTTTGGAATACATACGGCAAATGCCGTACTGATGATTGACAAGATCAGAAACAGAGCTGTTAAAGCGGCATGACATGATTTTACTGACAGAATCAGAAGAGGCATCTGACTTCTTCCGGAACGTCATGTCCTGCTGATAAGAGTATATGAGAAAATACAGAAAAACGACAATAAAAATGGCATATGAAGTGGTTATACTTTGTCATCTTCATATGCCATTGTATTGGCACTATAAAATATTTTGTGTGAATGGGAAATATGGGATTCAAGTTTGAGTCTCGTATTTTTTATTTTATAGATTTGCAAAATGAAGAAGATTATGAAAGAAAAGAATCAAGTAGTGCCCGATGAGGTATTGAGCAAGGAGTTCCTTAGCCAGTTTAAAACAGAAGCCGATGTAAGCAAGTTCCTGAAGCAATTGCATGCCCAAGTATTGGAAAAAATGCTTGAAGGCCAAGTGGATGCCCATTTGGGGTATGAAAAGAACTCTGTGGCCGGTAATAACAGTGGGAATTCACGCAACGGCAGCTATCCGAAGAAAATCCAGACCGAACATGAAGAGTCTGTCATCTCTATTCCACGTGACCGTAACGGCCTGTTTGATCCAATAGCAGTGCCCAACATGAAAGCCGTGGACTTTCATAGAAAAGCTTGTTATCTCCTTATACGCCAAAGGAATGAGCGTTTCTGATATAGAGGAAGAGATGCATGAGATTTATGAAATAGAGCTCTCTACATCGGCCATTTCCATCATTACCAACAAAGTCAATCAGACCGCCCAGGAGTGGCAGAACCGTCCTCTTGATTCTGTTTACCTGATAGTCTGGATGGACGGTATTGGCTTCAAGGTACGGGATAATGGCAAGATCATAAACATGACCGTTTACCTTTGCGTCGGACTGAAACAGAACGGCCTGAAGGAAGTCCTTGGCATGTGGGTTGGCAAATCGGAAAGTTCTTCTTTCTGGATGGGTGTCCTGACCGATCTAAAAGCCCGTGGAGTGCAGGATATCCTGATTACCTGTACCGACAATCTGAATGGATTTACGGATACCATCCGCACCGTATTTCCTCAGTCATCCACTCAGATTTGTGTGGTACATCAGATCAGAAGCTCCTGTAAATATGTCGTTTATAAGGATAAGAAAGAGTTTACGGCGGATATGAAGAATATCTATAATGCACCTAACAAAGAGGTTGCTGCTGCAGAGCTTGACAATCTGGAAAGGAAATGGGGAGGAAAGTATCCTTACACTATACTTTCATGGAGGAACAACTGGGATGACCTGACTGTTTTCTTCCAGTTCCCGCTGGAAATCAGAAAAATAATCTACACAACCAATCTCATTGAGAATCTAAACGGAAAAATCAGAAAGTACACCAAATCAATGCTCTCATTCCCTTCGGATGATGCTGTAAAAAAGACCGTATATCTTTCGCTTATGGAGATTGAAAAGAAATGGACAATGCCTATTTCAAACTGGGGCTTGATTATGAATCAATTTATGCTCATGTTTGAAAACAAAATCCAGATATAAGAACAAACTTACAACTGAATCCTATTTCCATTTACACAAAATTCTGGCAGTGTCATTGTATTTTATAGGGACATTTACTGAATATCCCTATCTTAGCCATATCTTAGTTGGGTAATTTCCCCCGTTTTGGCTGCCAAACCTTAAATTCGGGGGAATGCCTAAAGATACAAAAAAGCCAACTAATTCGCAATACTTTATATATGAATTAGTTGGCTAATTTTATACTATTTACTGAATGTCCCTTTTTAAATGTCCCTACACGATTCATGGATTGCACAAATGACATCCATCGCTTTTCCTCCTGCTTGTTCTCAACAACTCTCATACTTTTTCAGTTAAGCCCCAAAT
>NZ_JAMBLN010000032.1:0-24310 GCF_023337025.1 Mediterranea sp. ET5
ATTTACCTTCGGGTATTTTATGCTTTGCAATTAGATGATGACATCTTGTGGCTTGCCAAAGAAGATAAGTTGGGAAAGGCCTTGCAAGATTTGAGCTTGAAGACCAGAATGCGAGCGTCTAAAAAGGAATAAGCTATGAAGAAACTTTATGTATATGCCGATTTTGATTGGCTCAAGGAAGTGGAGTTCATCGGAGAACTCGGATATGAATCTCTTCGAGGCTCAGATAGTTATAGTTTTTCATTCCATGATGAATGGTTGAGGAAACATGGCGATTTATTCTTGTGTGAGGATTTGAATAACTATCAATGCTGTACACACTGAAGTCTTGTCTGTTGGAGAGAAATTTCACACACTACTTTCCAGACGTTTCGACCGTAGCACCGAAGGTCGTCGGATTCACTTTGCTTCCGCAATGACCTTGTTGGGACTTTCTGACGGGGATAATGCCACAACGGGACATGGCTATCTGGATATCGTTGATTTTATCCTTCAAAATTGTACCAATGTAGAAGATAACTTACAAGAGCTTTATCGCCGGGTGGTTTTCAATATTTGTATTGGCAATAGCGATGACCATTTCCGTAATCATGGCTTTCTTTTGACACCCAAAGGCTGGACGTTATCTCCGGCGTACGACATGAATCCAACGCTGAATGAATATCAAAGCCTGCTCATCACTGCTACATCAAATAGGGCTGATTTACAAACCTTACTGGATGCTTGCGAGGAATATATGATAGGGCGTAACGTAGCTGAAATCATCATACAGGAGGTAAATGATGCGGTACAGGATTGGCGTAGCCAGGCCATACGGCTAGGTATTTCCAAAAGGGAAATGGATGTGTTTGCCAGTGTATTGGATAGTCGATTAAAACCGAATCGGTCTCTGTAAAGAAACGGCTTGGGGTTATTTGTAAACGCCAGCTTGCCTTTCTGTCATTCTGTCAAAGTGTCAAATGAATCGCTTGAGAAGGGCCTTCCTTGCGCCAAAATACGAGTCGGTGACTAAAACGGGCATTCTCGGGCGATTCGTAAAATACACATTGATGCAAAGATGGTGATGAGGCTGTCTGAATGGATGGGAAAAGGTTGGTGAGGTGTTAAAAGGAGGAGTGTATGTGGTGCAGGCTGAGCAAAATAATAGTTCTCAAAAGTGCGCCTCCTCGTACAAGCTAGAGGTAAAAAATAGCAAACTATTGTCTTTAAACCCTAAAATAAGTGTTTTGCTTTCGGAAAACTTGACTTCGGCGGATGAAACAATATTGTTTGGGACATGAAACACTTGTGTTTGGTGCGTCAAACAATATTGTTTGGCGAGTGAAACAATATTGTTTCGTGGCATAAATATTCATCTTTGCCCCTTGTATGGAATGTTTATGCAGCGGAGGGTGAATGAATATTCTTAAAATAACCTACTTTCCCCGATTTCTTCAAAAGTGGCGTTAGTTGAAAAGAGCTCTTTGATGAAATATGTCAAGTAAAATCCGGATTTTGCTTTCTTCGTGCAATTGTAGCTTTCGAGGGCGGACGACCGGTTGTGACAGACTTTGTATTTTTCGATTGCTTTTCTTTGTGCGTCCGAATCGGATTGCATACATTTGTGGCAGTGTAATTTAAAGTTTCTGACGGGAGATGAAAAATTGTATCAAATTCATTGTTGTGTTTGTGGTGGTGGCGCTCGGAACCGTCCGTGTATCCTCACAGACAGTGACCGGAAAAGTGGTCGATGAACACCTGGCTCCCATTGCCGGGGCAACCATTGTCATGCAGCAGACCGATTCCACCTTCTTGGCGACAACGGTCTCAAAGGAGGACGGCACCTTCTCGCTGGTCCGGAAATCCATACCTTTTATATTGATAGTCCAGCATATGGCATACCAGACGTTCAGACAGACGTTCGGCGATTCCCACGTCGGTGTCGTCCGGCTGACTGCCAACGTCCGTGAATTGGATGAAATGGGGGTGACTGCCCGGAGGCCTTATGTCCGTGCGGAAGGGGGCAAGCTGGTCTATGATGTGAAGAGTCTGTTGAAAAATCACATTGCGGACAACGCGTGGGAACTGTTGGACAAACTGCCGGGTGTTTCTGCCGGAGGCGAATCCGTGACCTTGCAGGGGGCACAAAAGGTAGCGGTCCTGATGGACGGGAAGGTCTCCACGCTGACTGCGGAACAATTGCAGCAACTGTTGAGCCGTACGCCTGCGGACCGGGTGGCAAAGGTGGAGGTCATTTACAATGCTCCGCCCCGGTATCATGTCAGCGGTGCGGTAATCAATCTGGTCATGCGGAATCCGGAACAAGGGTTGGAAGGGGAGTTTATGGCAGACTATCAGAACCGTTATTACAGCGGAGGGGGCGTGAATGCCAATATGCGTTACGCCACTCCCAAGGCGACTTTTGACCTGATGTACGGACTCAATAACCGCCCCCATGTACAGCATTACCGCCTTTATTCCCTCCACAGGCTGCACGACGAACGGCATGACATCCGTCAGGAGGAGCACATCGTGGGCAAAGCCTGGGCGCATGACCTGCGTGCGTCGTTCAATTACCGGTGGAAGGAGCATTGGGACATGGATTTCACTTATACCGGCATGTTTTCGCCCGACAAGAAGTCTTCCAGCCGGAGCGAAGGCGACTTCCAACAGAGTCTCAATGAGAGGGGGGCTAACTCCCGTCTGCATCACCTTGCCTGGAGTGCACGGCTGGGACCGGGCGTATCACTCGGGGCAGACTATACATGCTTTCATTCCGACGACGACCAGCATCTGTCCGCCGCTTTCCATGACGGAACGTCTGTCCGTACCGTAGCCGTAGGCAGGCAGGTCATAGACCGCCTGACGTTGTATGCCGACCGTGACCGTCCGCTGAAGAACGGATGGAATGTGGGTTATGGTTTGGCTTACAGTTATTCCTACGACCGGGACTCGCAGGTCTATCAGCAGAACGAGGGGATGCAGCAGGCATACGACACGCGTTCCAAGCTGCGCGAGCAACGGGGTGAAGTCTACGGGTCCGTGTCGAAACAGTTCGGGAAAGGACTTGCGATGGAGGCTTCGCTCAAGGGCGAGTATTACCGTATTGCGGATTACCGGAAGTGGACAGCCTATCCGCGTTTCTCATTGAGCTATGTCCCGGGCGGGAAGCATGTCTTCCAGCTGACATTTGCTACCGACAAGACCTATCCCAGCTTCTGGCAGATGCAGTCGTCGGTGGGGTACATTGACGGCTATTCCGAGGTGCGGCAGGAGGAAGGGCTGCGCCCGTTTACGGACTATGCTCTGAACGCGACGTACGTGTATAACCGGAACTACATCGTCAACCTCTTTTATTCCTTTCAGGATGACCGCTTCATGCAGTTGCCCTACCAGTCGCCGGAACGGCTGACCTTGATTTACCAGACCCGGAACTTGAACTATCAGAGTCATGCCGGCGTGGTGTGCGTGGTGCCTGTCCCGGTAGCCAAATGGCTGGAATCCAGACTTGAGGTTGGCGGACTTTACCAGCATGTATGGTGTGACGACTTTTTCGACCTGTCTTTTGACCGGAAGAAGTGGGTGGGCTTCGGCAACTTGAGCAACTCGTTCCTGGTGGGCAAGGACCTGTTGTTCGAACTGGCGGCACGGGTGCAGAGCCCGGCGATACAGGGGAATCTTGATTTGGGTAGCATCATGTCGGTGACGGCGGGCATGCGGTGGACGTTGGCGAAGGGCAGGATGTCGTGCAGCCTCTATTGCACGGATCTCTTCAACAGGTCGCTCCCCCGGTGCACGCTCGATTATGCCGGTCAGTACATGACGATGGACAACCATTTCTATCTGCGCACCGTCTCCCTGAAGCTGGTCTACCGCCTGGGAGGCTACAAACAGAAGGAGGTGAAGAAAGTGGATACGTCCCGGTTCGGGCATTGAGCGAAAATGTCCGCTGTTCCTGAAAAATGAATTACCTTTGCAGGCGTCAACCCCCCAATCCGTTTAGAAGTCATGATACAACACTACGCCTGCCATTACCGTTCCCCTTTGGGGGACATGACCCTGGCATCCGACGGCGATGCACTCACCGGTGCGTGGTTCGACGGACAGAAGTATTTCGGCTCGACCCTGCACGGTTCTCCTGTGACGGCAGACCTCCCGGTCTTTCGCCTGAGCCGGGCATGGCTGGACCGCTATTTCAGTGGAGAGCTCCCCGATGACCTGCCACCCCTGCGTCCGGAGGGTTCCGTCTTCCGTCTTGCCGTGTGGGACCTGCTGAAGGACATCCCCTATGGGACGACGCGGACCTACGGCGCCCTTGCCCGTGAGCTTGCTCGACGGACGGGACGCAACGTCTCTGCCCAGGCTGTGGGAGGGGCAGTCGGGCATAACCCCTTGAGCCTTTTCATCCCCTGTCATCGGGTGGTGGGCAGTGACGGAAGCCTGACGGGCTATGCCGGTGGCGTCCGCCTGAAAGAGAGACTTCTCCGTCTGGAAGGCGCCGACATGACTGAACTGTATATTCCCAAACAAGCGATATCCCACTCATGAAGTTACCTGAAGCATTCACCACTTACACCCGTTCGCTCCTGGGCGATACGGACTACGACGCCTTCGAGGCTGCCTTGCAGACCGACCCGGTCGTCAGTCTCCGTACCAATCCCGGCAAGTCTGCCGTAGAGGCAGCGTCATCTCCCGTCCGCCTGACACCCGTCCCCTGGGCAACGGACGGCTATTATGCCGCCGAACGTCCCACGTTCACCTTCGACCCCTTGTTTCATGCCGGCTGCTACTACGTGCAGGAGGCATCGTCTATGTTTCTGGAACAGGCGTTACGCCGTTATGTGACCCGCCCTTCCGTGGTGCTCGACCTTTGTGCCGCCCCGGGTGGCAAGTCAACGCACGTCCGTTCATTGCTGCCTGAAGGCAGTCTGCTGGTGAGCAACGAGGTGATGCGCTCCCGGGTGCAGGTGCTGGCAGAGAATCTGGTGAAGTGGGGGCATCCCGACGTGGTGGTGACCAACAACGACCCGGCGGACTTCCGTCCCTTGCGACAGGTCTTCGATGTGGTGCTGACCGACGTCCCCTGCTCCGGCGAAGGCATGTTCCGCAAGGACCCGGTGGCTGTGGACGAGTGGAGTGAAGACAACGTCTCGCTCTGCTGGCAACGCCAACGCCGCATCCTCACCGACATCTGGGGCAGCCTCAAGCCCGACGGCATCCTGGTCTACAGCACGTGTACCTACAACCTCCATGAGGACGAGGACAACGTGGCGTGGTTGTGTGAGGAATACGGGGCGGAGCCGCTGCCTGTGCCCACCGAACCCTCCTGGGGCATTACTCCCGATTTGTCCGGACGTGGACTGCCGGTCTACCGTTTCCTGCCCCACCGCACGTCGGGGGAAGGATTCTTTCTTGCCGTCCTGCGCAAACCGGCGGACGAAGAAGTGGAAGGTGTCCCCACGCCGCGTCGTGAGAAGAAGAAAGACCGGAAGGCTGCTGCTCCTGCCGTGCCTGCCGTCTGCCGTACCTGGCTGCGTGACTCGGCTGACTGGGAATGGACCTGTGACGGGGAACGTGTCACCGCCCTTCCGCTCGCCCATAAAGAGACGATTGGTCTGCTGAAGCAACACCTGCGCGTGGTGTGTGCCGGCGTGGAGGTGGGAGAGGTGAAAGGCAAGGACTGTCTGCCAGCCCATGCGTTGGCAATGAGTGTGAGATGTGCCGATGCCTTCCCCCGTTGCCCGCTGACGTATGAGCAGGCAATCGCCTACCTGCGCAAGGAGGCCCTCCAGCTTCCCTCGGAGACACCGCGCGGATATGTTCTCCTGACTTATCGGGAGATACCCCTGGGCTTTGCCAAGCAGCTGGGCAATCGTGCCAACAACCTCTATCCGGCGGAGTGGAGGATTCGCAGCGGTTATCTGCCTGAAGAAGCCAGATGTTTATAAACATACCTCGTTCGTTTGAGACTTTGCCGATTAATCCATATATTTGGAAGCGAATACAATTAGGAACCTTTTATCGGAGGAACAACTATGAGAAAAATGATGAACATCGTCCTTGCCGCCGTCCTCTGGCTGGTGGGTGCAGGGACGCTTTGTGCCCAGGATAAGGACAAAGAGAGAACATTCACAGCACAAGATTCACTGAACTACTGCATGAAGCAGGCACAGAAGGCGTTGCTGGCGCAGCGCCCCGAAGTTGCCTACCGCTGGTACAGGCGTGCCGTGCGCTACGACTCGCCGTCGGCTTGCCTGGCGTTGGGCAACTGCTACTACTTCGGTTACGGCACCCCGTGCGACTATGACAAGGCATACCGCTGGTTCTACAAAGCGGCGGAGCGGGGGAACACCGTGGCAGAGTATAGCATCGGACGCTGTTACTACTACGGGCGTGGCACGCACCGAGACGGGAAGCAGGCGGCTGCCTGGTACCGGCTGGCTGCCGAGAAGGGCTATGGTATGGCGAACTTCGGACTGGGATGTTGCTACAAGGACGGCGACGGAGTACCCGTCAACTATCCGAAGGCGGTCGAACTCTTTGAGAAGGCGGCTGCCGACAGCCTGGCTGCCGCATACTACATGCTTGGTTCCATCTATGAGTCGGAACGTGAGGGATGGACGCCTGACGCACGGAAGGCATTCGACAACTTCCGGAAGGCTGCCGACATGGACTATGCGAAGGCACAGTACAAGTTGGGCAACTACTACGAGACCGGTAGGGGCTGCACGCGCGACTATGCGCAAGCCAAGGAATGGTACCGCAAGGCTGCCGAGAACGGGGACATGGATGCCCAGTACCGTCTGGGACGCTGCTACTATTACGGGTTGCTGGATACGAAGCCCGATTACGGGATGTCTTTCCACTGGCTTTCGCAGGCTGCCGCACAGAGCCATGAACGTGCCCAGTATCACTTGGGTGTGCTCTACCAGAACGGGGAAGGGGTGAAGCAGGACGACAGTCTGGCGTACTTCTGGTTCCGCCGTGCGGCAGAGCAGGGCTATGCGCCGGGTATCTACCGCTTGGGACGCTGCTACCTGGAAGGACGCGGAGTGACTGCCAGCGAGGCGAACGCTATCGAGTGTTTCCGTGCTGCAGCCCGGCTGGGCAATTCGTCGGCAAAGGCAGAGCTGCTCTCATTGGAGCGGGATTAACCCGACCCCATACTAAAACGATTCCCCGTGAAGGATGTACGCGCTGTGCGTCCTTCACGGGGAATTGTCGTATGGGAGGGGGTGCGTTCAGCTCTCCACGGAGAATGCCTGCCGGAACGTGCAGCCGTTCTTCCACTCCGAACAGCCGTAGGCAGTCTTGCCCTTGATGATGTGGCCTTTGCCGCAGAGGGGGCAGGGTTGTCCTTCGAACACCGGACGCGGCTGGGGCTTGGGTGAGGTCTTCCGCTTGGCAGCGGCGCGGCGTTTCACCCCTTTCTCTACTACCTCGACTATGTTCTCCTGCGTGGAGACACGGCGGTTGGTGTTGTCGCTCAGCACCTGGTAGACAATGTCTGCCACCATCTGCTTCAGCTCGTCGAGGAACTGGCGCGGGTCGTAGCTGCGGCGTTCGATTTCGCGCAGCTTCTTTTCCCAGATGCCTGTCAGCTCGGCAGACTTCAACAGCTCCTCGTGGATCAGTCCGATGAGCTCGATGCCCGTCGAGGTGGCGATGAGGTTCTTCTTCTCCTTGCGGATGTAGCGGCGCTTGAAGAGTGTCTCGATGATGGCGGCGCGGGTAGACGGGCGGCCGATGCCGTTCTCCTTCAGCGCATCGCGCAGCTCATCGTTGTCCACCAGCTTGCCGGCTGTCTCCATGGCACGCAGCAGGGTCGCTTCGGTGTAGGGACGAGGAGGTTGCGTCCACTTCTCGTTCAGTTCGGGGAGGTGCGGTCCGCTTTCTCCCCGGGTGAAGGCAGGCAGTGTGCGCTCTTCGTCCGTGTTCCTGTCGCTGTCGTTGCCCTTGTCACTGTCGTCGGTGGTGGCAGTGAGAGCATCCTTGCTGAAGACGACGCGCCAGCCCTGGTCAAGAATCTGCTTGCCCGTCACCTTGAACTCGATGTCGTCCGCCTCTCCAAACACGGTGGTGGTGGCAAACTTGCAGTCGGGATAGAACACCGCGATGAAGCGGCGTGCCACGAGGTCGAACACACGGCGTTCCATGTCCGTCAGGTTCGTCGGCGGAACACCTGTGGGGATGATGGCATGGTGGTCAGTCACCTTGGAGTTGTCGAACACCTTCTTCGACTTGTTGAGCTTCTGTCCTTCGAGCGGGGTGGTGAGCACCTGGTAGTCCGTCAGTCCCTTCAGGATGCCGGGGCACTTGGGGTAGATGTCGTCGCTCAGGTAGGTCGTGTCGACACGCGGATAGGTCGTCACCTTCTTCTCATAGAGCGACTGGATGGTACGCAGGGTGTCGTCGGCGGAGTAGGCGAACTTCTTGTTGCACTCCACTTGCAGCGACGTGAGGTCGAAGAGGCGGGGCGGTGCTTCCGTGCCGTTCTTCTTGGTCACCTCGGTTACGGTGAACGGCTTGTCCTTGATGCGGTCGAGCAGGGCCTGTCCCGTCGCAGCGTCCATGATGGGCGGAATGCCCCGGTTGGCATCCTCCTTCCGGGCTTTCTTCTTCGGCTGCGGGTTCTCTTTCTCCTTGGCTTCCTCTTCAGCCAGCTCTTCGTCGCTCTTGCGGACGAGGGCTGAGAAGACCGTGTCTCGGTAGGTGGTCTTCAGTTCCCAGTATTGTTTCGGCACGAAGTTCTCGATTTCCAGCTGACGGTTGACGATGAGCGCCAGCGTCGGTGTCTGCACCCGTCCGATGGAAAGCACCTGACGGTTCTGTCCGTACTTCAGCGTGTAGAGGCGTGTGGCGTTCATGCCCAGCACCCAGTCGCCGATGGCACGGGAGAGTCCTGCCTCGTAGAGCGGCTGGAACTCTTTTTGGTCCTTCAGGTGGGCGAACCCTTCGCGGATGGACTCCTCGGTGAGCGAGGAAATCCACAGACGCTTCACGGGGCACTTCGCCCCCGCCTTCTGCATCACCCACCGTTGGATGAGCTCTCCCTCCTGTCCGGCATCGCCGCAGTTGATGATGCCGTCGGCAGCCTGCATGAGGCGTTCGATGACCTTGAACTGCTTCTCGATGCCCGGGTCGGCAATCAGCTTGATGCCGAAGCGGGGCGGAATCATGGGCAGGCTGCCCAGGCTCCAGGTCTTCCATGAGGGGGTGTATTCGTGGGGTTCTTTCAATGTGCAGAGGTGGCCGAAGGTCCAGGTCACCTGGTAGCCGTTGCCTTCCAGATATCCTTCGTGGCGTGTGCGTGCTCCCAGGATGTCGGCGATGTCTTTAGCCACACTCGGCTTTTCAGCGATGCAAACTATCATGCGTATGTTCTTTTTTCTGTCTGATGAGATGCGCAAAGATACAGCTTTTCTTCCACGGACTTTCGCCCTTGTCCCGATTTTCTTGCTTCCGGGGATGCTGATGCCGGTCGCCGGAGTGCGGGAAGACAAAAGCCCCCGTCCGCTGATGACCGGCGGACGGGGGCGAAAGAAAGAGAGGGGAAACGGGAAGGAATGTCTGAAGGTGTATTCAGCCGTCAGAGGGTGTCACCGAAGTCACCGAATCCCGAGCTGGTGCTGTCGTTGGCACCCCAGTAGCCTGCGCAGTGGTGCAGGATGTGCGGGAAGGTGTGTGTGACGGCGTGTGAGGAGAGGTCTACGTAGACCACGCTTCCCTTGCGCTCCTCAGAGCTGTTCTCGTCATACATCACGACCACCAGGCGGTTGCCTCGTGCCGAGAGTCCGAGATACTCCACTTCTCCCAGGTCGGAAGGCAGGGTGCAGAAGGAGCTGAGCGTCGGCAGGGTCGTCGGTGAAGAATAGATTTCGGTTCCGCTTCCGACGTAGAACATGCCGTTGCTGATGCCGGTGGTTCCGGCTGCAATCTTCGTGTTCTCACCGGCGCCGGGCAGCGGCAGGACAGTCTCGCCGCTGAAGGTCGACTCTTTGGCATTCCATACCGCCTTTTTGAAGGTATAGAGGTGGATACCGTCCGACTCGGCAGCATAAGCGTTGAAGAGGTGTCCGCCTCCGCTGTAGGCATCCGATGCGTAGAGCAGGGTACCGTCGATGGTGACGTTGTTCTCCGGTTCGGTCACTTCATCATAGGCATACGAGTCGGCGACGATGCCCAGCTCGGGATTGTCGCTGCTGTACGGGGCGATGGAGTAGATGCGCTTGCTCAGTTCGTCGAATACCCATGCGAACGAGGCGCCGCTGGCACCCATGACCGGATGGCTCCAGTAGTAGTCCTGAAGGTGTCTTGCCGGACGGTAGAGCTTGCCGTCGACGTAGCGGATGTACTGTCCCTGGCTGATGAAGAACTGCTCCTGACGCATGCTGACCACCGTACACTCGGGCAGGAACCGGTAGCCCTGGTCCTCGTTGATGAAGTTCGCATCCGTGATGAGGTACATCGGCTGGAAGGTATTGTTGTTGGTGATGATGACGGGGTTGTCTCCCTCATTGGTCAGGAAGGTCATCTGCCAGCAGGAAGTGCCGTTGACGTAGGTGTAGCCGCCGTAAATCTGTGCGGGTTCCTTGCCGAAGGGGTACTCACCCACACCGGTAGCATACATGACATCTTCCGCCGTGGAGGCGTCTTCCGAGTTGGCGGGGATGTATGCCATCTCGGTAGAGCCGTCGTCCATGCGGGTCAGGAAGTAGTAGCCGTAGTTGAACGGGTTGGTGATGGTCAGGCTGAAGGTCATGCGATACTGCATGCCGTTGTCGAGGTCGCGGATGGTCAGGGCACAGAGGTGCTCGCCATAGTCGAGCGGCGGCAGGGCGATGTCGAGGTTACGCTCGGTCGAGACGACGGTCTCCCCGATGGTCCATTCATAACTCAGGTTGATGTTGCTCTCGTCCGTGATGTTCAGGACGGGAGTGAGTTGCAGCCGGGAGCCGGCTTCCACCAGCAGGTCTTCCTCCAGCCCTTCGATGGTCACGGAGTTGATGGGCGTGTAGTCGTAGTTCCCGTCATCCTCGGCGCAGGCTCCCATGAGCAGTCCGAGGGAGAGGATTGTGGAATATAATAAGGTCGTTCGTTTCATATTCGATGGTTGTTGAGGTTATGGAATCAGGGTAGTTTGATGGGCGGAACCGACGTGTCTCCATCGGGATAGACGTCGTTCACCTCGAAGTACTCTCTCAGCTGGGTCACATACATGTTCATGACCGGATACCAGTTGAGGTAGGTGGACGTTGAGGGCATGTTGCCCCACCACAGCGGTTCTCCGTTCTCCAGGCTGGTGGTCGTGTCCGCCCCTTCGTAGTAGATTTCAATCCACTTCAGGTAAACCTCACGGTAGAACGGTCCGAAGACATTTGCCCAGCTGCTCCACCAGCTCGGTTCGCTGAGAATGTCCGAGAACGACACTTTGACGGTCTCCAGGTTGCCGTAGCCCAGACGGAAATTGTCGTTGGGGAGGATACGCATGCAGACTTGCATCCAGCGTTCCTGCAGTTCAGGTTCGCGCGAGATGACCATGCGGATGGTGTCGGTCAGTTCGCCTGCCTTGATGGAACGGTTGTTGAGGATGCTCTCGTCCCACGCCGTGGAGATGGCGTTGGTCTGGTCGCTGATGAGTTCGATGTCGTAGGGACGGTCATAGTCGACCGGTGTACCGATGACCTTCACCACGACGTTGAGGGTCGTGTTGGTGATGCTCAGTTCGTCGAGGGCGAAGGAGTAGGAGATGCTGTCGGAACGGAAGGTGGTCGCATTGCCGAAGGCATCGAGCTGGTAGGGTACGTCGAAGTAGATGTAGCTCTTGCCGTTGTCGAATGCGTCGATGTCCTCGTTGCTGCATGAGGCAAGGGTGCCCGTCAGGCAGAGGAGGGTGGTGTATAGGAGATTCTTCAGTTTCATAATCTTGTCATGTTAGGAAGTTAGTTGGCGGGTTTCTGTTGCCCGGTGTATTCATATTCCTCATCGGGGATGGGGAGCACGTAGATGGCGTCAGTGGCAGAAACGGTCAGGCCACGCACGGTGTAGATGTCGTAGAAGAGCCGTTTGTACATGAAGAACATGCGTCCCTCGCCGATGAAGTCCTTGCGTGCTTCGCGGACGAGGTATTCCAGCAGCGTGGCGTCGTCATACGGTCCGGTCAGCGCGTCCAGACGGCGTGTGCTGCGCAGGTCGTTCAGGTATTCCAGCGCGAGGGTGTTGTTGACGCCAATCTGTGCTTCGCAAGCGATGTAGTAAATCTCCGAAAGCCGCATGATGGGCACCTCGGGGTAATAGGCATAGGGGTCGATGGTGGTCAGCACGGGCGACTCCTTGAGCTTCATGAAATCGTTGCGGCCGGTTTCCTGGTTGCCCTGGAACCAGAAGAGACGGATGTCCTGTCCGCTTCCGTCGGGGGTACGTCCGTAGACATAGTTGGTGAGTGCCTCGACCCGGTTTTTGTCGATGAAGATGACGTTGTTGGTATTACCGGCATTCTCGCCCATCTGGAAGAAGTCGTCGGTCAGGTCATAGAGGTTGTTCGTGTAGAACGAGCCGAGGATTTCCGTACTGAAGTTCCAGTCGCTCATGTTGGTGTTGTTGGCGATGTTGTTGGTATCGATGAGCGAGAGGATGCCTTCGCTCTCCTGGATGACGCGGGTGGCGTAGGTATAGGCAGCAGTCGGGTTCTTGCGGAGCATCTCCAGACGTGCCATCAGTCCGAGGGCGCAGAAGTAGTTCATGCGTGCCCCGCGGAAGTTCAGGACGTCTTCATAGTCAAGTACGGAGGTGTTCAGGTCTGCCCGGCGGCTGTTCTCGGGGTCACGGATGGGGTCCTCGGCGAACAGTTCGATGGCGCGGTTGAGGTCTTCGGCGGCCTTCTGCAGGACTACTTCACCCGTGTCGAAGTTCTTGCTCACGTTGTTGTACTCCGTGCGGTAGGCGATGGCAGACTTCTGCAGGTCTGCTGTCGAGTGGATGACCGGTCCGTAAAGCTCGAACAGGGTCATGTGGGCCAGAGCGCGCAAGCCGTAGACTTCGCCCAGCAGGAGGTCATAGTGCTTGATGTTCTCCTTGTACGGGTCGGAGTAGTAGATGAAGGCGTTGCACTGCGTGATGGCATAGTAGAGCTGCTGCCACATGGTGGTGATTTGGCCGTCCACGTTGGTATCGTCGTAGTCGAACTGCGTTGCCGGATAGTAGATGTGCGACGTGTTGGTGGAGAAGTCCCAGTACTGTGCCATGATGTCAATCAGGCCGTAGGAAAGGTTCTGTCCGAACAGGCTGGAGCTGGACAGGGTGTGGTAGATGCCGGTCACCACGGAGTTGCAGCCCTGGGTCGTTTCATAGAGTTCTTCTGCTTCGACCTGTCCTTGCGGGGTGACGTCCAGCCAATCATTGCAGGAAGGGAACAGTGTCAGGCAGGCTATGGAGAGTATGGATAATAACTTTTTCATGTTCATTGTGTCTTGTTACGTGGTTAAATACTGAAGTTCAAGCCAAAGACGAAGCTGCGGGCAAACGGGTAGTCCAGACCGCGCTCCTGCTTGACTGTGGACAGGTGGAACAGGTCGTTGGCATAGAAGGACAGACGCAGGGTGCTGATCTTGTAGGGGTTGATCCATGCCTTCGGGAAGTCATACGACAAGGAGAGTGAACTGAACTCCAGGTAGTTGTCGCGCTGAACGAAGCGGGTGGAGATGTAGTTCTGCTCGTAGTCCCGGATGTTGCGGTAGAGGGCGTGTTGTCCCGGTGTGGTCCAGCGGTCATTCAGCACGCGGCGGTCGGCATTGTACGTCGGGTTGGCACCTTCCACACGCTGGGCGAGGGTGGAGTTGTAGGTGTCGCCTCCCACGCTGTACTGGAAGATGGCGTTCAGGTTCCAGCCCTTCCAGTAGAGGTTGGTCGAGATGTTGCCATAGACTTTCGGCTCGGTGTCGCCGCAGAGCACCTTGTCGGCTGCATCCCACTCATAGGTGAGGCTGCCGTCCTTCTTGACATAGATTTCCTGTCCCGTGGCGGGGTCGATGCCGAGCGACGGCACAGCCTTGATGGCGCTCAGCGACTCGCCTTCCTCATATACGGCGCCGGGAATCTTGTCGTTCTGGTTGTTCTGGTCGTTCAGACCACGCAGCTGGTTGTTGATTTTGGTCAGCTTGTTCTTGTTCTGTGTTGCCTGTATGTTGACACGCCATTCGAGGTCGTTGGCGGGGTCGCGCAGGATGGACGCACCCAGGTTGACTTCCCAACCGCGGTTGGAGATTTCGCCCAGGTTGCTGGTGAACGAGTTCTGGGGGAAGCCCAGTGACGGAGCCACGGTGATGGTGGTCAGCATGCCGTCGGTACGCTTCCAGTAGTAGTTGAAGGTCAGTGACAGGCGGTTCTTCCACAGACCGAGGTCAAGACCGATGTTGGTGCTGTACTGGTTCTGCCATTTCAGGTCGGGGTTGCCATAGCCCATAAGTGTGGCGGGAACGGAAGAGTTGTACAGACGGCCAGTCTGATACTGGTACATCGTCTGTGCCTGGTAGGCGGAGAACTCCTGGTTACCGGTCACACCGTAGGAAGCACGTATCTTCAGCAGGTCGAGCACGGAGCCGGTCGACCAGAAGTGCTCTTCGTGAATGTTCCATCCACCGCCGACACTCCAGAAGGGAGCCCAGCGACGGTCGGCACCGAACTGTGATGAACCGTCGTAACGGCCGGAGAGGTCGAGGAAGTAACGGTCGTCATAGATGTAGTTGAAGTTGGCAAGGAAGCCCATGGAGCGGACGGTGCTCTCGCTGCTGCCCGGACGTCCGTTGTCGAGATACTGGATGGCAAAGGCGGGGTCCGAGTAGCGGTCGTCGGCAAATCCCGTGGCAGTGAACGAGTGGGAGCTGGACTCCTGCTGGTTGATTTCAGCGCCACCGCCGAAGAAGAGCATGTGCTTGTCCAGTTGCTTGTTGTAGTTCACGGTGAGCTTGCCGCTGTAGTTCAGGTATTCGCCGTTGCCCAGGACGAGCTGTCCGCGTTCGTTGATGTCCACGGGAACCCATACCTGTCCTTCCGAGTCGTTCGGATCGCGTTCCGTCGTCAGGAACTCCGACGACAGCGGTGAGCGGTAGTAGTCTGACGCGGTGTTGCCCTTCTCGATGCGGAACTGTCCGATGAGGCGCCATCCGTTACCGATGATCCAGTCGGCGCTCAGTTCGTCGGCGAAGTATTCCGTGTCGTTGTTGCTGCGGTTGGGCAGGTTTGCCTCGTAGAGCGGGTTGGGACTGCCGTCGGTCAGTGTCGGGGCGAGTTCGCCGTTGGATGCCCAGGGCCGTTCGTAGGGATTGGCTTGGGCATACGTGCTGAATTCCCCGTAGGGCGAATCATAAGCGTGTGTGTTCGAGTAGCTCGCATAGTTGCGGATGATAATCTTGTCCTTGATGCGGTATTGCAGGCTGAAGCCCAGACCATAGCGATCACGGCCCGACTTCTTCATGACACCCTTGTTCTTGTCGAAGTATCCGTCGATGCTGTAGATGACGTTCTCGGCACCACCTTCCACGAGGATGGAGTGTGTCTGGCTGAAGGAGTTGGTCACCGGTTGGGCAAGCCAGTCCGTGTCGACACCTTCGAGTACGTTCTTGTACTTGTTGTAGTACTTCTGCTGACGGTTGTAGGTCGTCAACAGGTCACCTTCCACCGGGTCATAGAGTCCGGCGAGGCGTTCGTACTCCAGCTTCTCGCTGGCGTTCATCAGGTCATAGTCCGTCAGGTCGGCGATGGCGACTGTCGGCTTGAAGTCGTAGGTCACGCGCAGTTGACCCGGCTTCGGCTTCACCGTCTCGATGACTACCACACCGTTGGCGGCACGCGAACCGTAGAGGATGGTTGCGGAAGCATCCTTCAGGATGGTGATGCTCTCGATGCGGTTGACGTCCATATCGTAGACCTTCTGTGCGGTGGTCTCGAAACCGTCGAGTATGAAGAGCGGAGCCGATGAGCCCTCCTGGAACGAGCCGCGTCCGCGGATGGTGAAGTCGGGCAGGGCGTTCGGGTTCGAACCGGCGAGGTTGTTCTCCGTAATCTTGAAGCCGGCATCAAGGGCACTCAGCGTGGTGAAGATGTTGCCCGTATGTACTTTCTGCAGGTCCTCCTTCTTGATGGTCGTTACGGCACCGGCGAAACCTTCGGTCTTACGGGTGAAGTAACCGTCGACCACCACTTCGCTGATGACGTTGGAGTCTTCGGTCATGGTGATGTTGAGCTGTGACTGCCCGTTGTAGGCGAGTGTCTGTGTCTCCATACCGATGAACGATGCCACCAGCCGGCACTGTGCAGGCACCTTCAGGGTATACTCACCGTTGAAGTTCGTGGTGCATCCCTGCTTGGTGCCTTCGATGGAGATGTTCACACCCGGCAGCGGGTCGCCGTTCCCGTCGACCACACGTCCCTTGACCGTCTTGACCTCTCCCTGACGGGCATTGCCCTTGTAGAGAGTCACGGTGTTGTTCTCGATGCTGTAGCCGAAGGCGGTGGAGCCCAGCACCTGGTCGAGCACCTCGCTCACCTTGGCGTCTTTCACGTTGAGGGTGATGGGCGGAAGTTCCTTTGCCTGTTCGTTGTTGTAGACAAAGTTCAGGCCCGTCTGTTCGTGCAGTGCATCGAAGAAGACTTTCACGGTTGCATTTTGCAGTCGGAGCGTCACCCTCTTGCTGTCCGCCTGTGCGAACGCGAGGAAGGGCACCAGCCAGCCGATGAGCAGGAGCATGATGATTTTTCTCTTTCTCATGATGTTGATACTTTAAAGTTATTGATAGATGTAGATTGTGCGGTTCTTGATGACGATGCGCAGTCCCACGGTCTGGCAGATGGAGCGCAGCAAGGGCGTGAGGCTGTCATACCGGCTCATGTTGCCTGTGAAGTGGAGGTCGCGCAGGGTGGGTTCGTCAAACACGACATCGACCCCGTACCAGTGGGAGAGGGTCTCCATGATGTCGCCCAGGCTCTCGTTGTCGAAGATGAAGCGTCCCTCGTGCCAGGCGATGTAGGGCTTCACGTCTACCGGACGGATGGACAGCCGTGCGGAGGTCTTGTCCAGCCGCATCCGTTCGTTGGGGCGCAGACGGTATTCCTCGTCTCCGGTGAGTACGCTGATGCTGCCCTCGACCAGCACCACGTCGGTGTAACGCTTCGAGAAGGTGTTCACATTGAAGGAAGTGCCGTACTGGCGGATGGTCACGTCGCGCGTCATCACCTTGAAGGGGCGTTGTGCGTCGGGTGCCACTTCGAAGTAGGCTTCTCCCTCCAGGTAGACCATGCGCTCTTCTGCAGCGAAGTGCTCCGGATAGCGTAAGGTGGTGTTGTAGTTCAGATGGACGGTCGTCCCGTCTTCCAGGGTGATGAGGAATTCGCCGTTGTCGGCAGTGCGGAGGATGTTCTGTGGAGTTGTCCCGTTGGCTGCCGGGGATGCGTCCGTGTCGTCGGCTTGCGGCATGACGATGCCTTGCGGTGTCGTGTGCAGGACACAGTTGCCCAGCGGAACGACAGCCTGTGCCAGCATGGCTTTGTCGAGCACCACGGAATCGCCTTCTGCCGTTTGCAGGACGGCATGCGTGGTTCCCGGAGCAATGGCGGCGACCGATTGGGCGGAAGGTTGCTGGCGGAAGCTCAGCCAGATGGTACTTCCGATGAGGAGCAGCGGGATGAGGCAGGCAGCCACCGCCCACATGGTTGTCTTCAGGCGGGAGGTGCGTCGTGTCTTATTCAGGAATCCCCGGAAGGCTTTGTCGGCATCGAGCTGCCGGTAGGTATCATAGCGTGTGGCGGAGAAACGTCCCGCACAGATGCGGGCATACTGTTCCCGGTTGGCAGGGTCGGCATTCAGCCAATCCTCCAGCTGGCGGCGTTCCTCGTCATTGAGTGCCTTGCCCAGTAACTCTTCGGCTATCAGTTTCTCCATGTCCGGTTGTTTCATGGGATGCTTTTTAACTTGGTTGGTATAGCTAAGACGATTCAGACGCCGAAAAGGGGTACAACACTTCTGAATATTTTTATGGAAAAGTTAAGAAATGGGAGTCAGGGAACTGGATACGCCGTCGGAGGTTCCGGGACAGACTGTATCTAACCGCCGTATAGATGCGGTCTATGTGGCGGTTAGATGCGATCCAAGTGGCGGATAGATGAGCAGCTCTCATCCCTTCAGCAGGAACAGAATCATCCAGACGGACAGGGCGGTCTGTTCACGTAGTTGCTTGATGGCACGTTTCTTCTGGGTCTTGACGGTCTCGATGGCGATGTGGAGCGTTTCGGCGATTTCCTCGTTGCGTTTGCCGTCCATCGCCATGAGGAAGATTTCGCGGCACTTGGGTGCCAGCCGGTCGATTGCCTTGTAAAGTTGGCGATAGACTTCTTCGTCGAAGGCGGCTGTGGCACGCCGTTCCTCTTCATGCAGGGCTGCCCATTGTTCGGCGTAACGTTGCTTGATGTCCTGATGCTTCAGGTAGTCAAAGGCGGCATTGCGTACGGAAGTGTAAAGATAAGTCTTGAAGGAAGGATAGGAGAGGAACACCATCTGCTTGTTCCACATTGTCACGAAAAGCTCCTGCACAATATCCTCCGCCACATCTTGCCGTGTCACAAAATGGAGCGCATACATCACCAGCGAACGGTAGTAATCACTGTACAGTTCACGGTATGCCGGAACCTCTTGCCGGTTGATACCTTGCAGGAATATGTCCTCTCTCAAACTCATTAACATCTATACTTTTTACACGCTCCCCGATGCGGATAATTCGTCGGGAACGGTTGCAAAGGTATAGAAAATTCAGAATAAACGATAACACTGTCTGTCCATTTCTTTCTTTGGATGTCACGGAAGGCGGAAGTTCACCGGGATGGTATACATGACCGGAACCTTCGCTCCGTCTTCTTCGCCGGGAATCCAGCGTGGCATGAACCGTACAATCCGTATGGCTTCGGCATCGCAGACCTTGTCAAAGCCTTTGGCAATGTGTGGATACAGGATGAATCCCTCTGCATCGACGATGAAGTTGACGATGGTGCGTCCCGAGACACAGCTGAAAATCGCTGTCGGAGGGAAGTACAGGCTTTCATCGATATATCGTTGCATGGCGAAGAAGCTCTCTTCCCCTCCGGAAGGGAATTGTGGCATTTTCTCTACCATCAGGGTACGGTACAGCTGGAGGGAGTCAATCCGTCTGCCTGCCTCCGTATAGGCGATGGCTGCCCTGCGGAGCGGGTGGATGTGTACAGACTTGATGCGGAGGTCCGGTGAGGGTACGATGGTGGCCGAGCCTTCGAAGATGCAGCTCAGGGTGTCGGTCTGTGCCTGTGGACGGTTCCAGGGTTGTGCTGAGGCGATGGCTTTTCCCAGTTCCCTGTCACATTTCGGGTGCAGGGAGTTGATGATGTGGATGCGGCTGAGGTGTCCTTCGGGAGAAACGACAAACCGGAATCGGGTCGTGCCTGTGACCGCCCTGGTGAGCATGCGGGCTGGAACCCGGAAGTTGTCCATGAGATGCCGGCAGAAGGCTGTGTCGCCGCCGGGATAGGAGGGGCGGAGGAAGTCCGGAACCTCTTGGGCAGAGATACTGTGGAAGGCTAGTGTGAGGACAATCCCCGTCAGGAGACGGAGCAGTCGGGAGGAGACGTCTGTCTTTTTCATGACTCTAAGCGGAATGGTTGCCTCAAAGGTAAGGAATCTGGTCGTAGTACATCCCTTCTCCCGTCAGGAAAAAGACTGTTCCTGCTGCCAAACATAAAAAAGAAGGACGCAGCAACGGAATAAGTGTGCTGCGTCCCTGCTCTGTATACGGTTCAGGAAACGAAAGGTCCTGTTTCCCGATTATTCTTCATCCAGCAACAGCTTCATGATTTCACAAGCTGAAGTGGCGACCGAGGTACCCGGACCGAAGATGGCGGATACGCCGGCCTTGTAGAGGAAGTCATAGTCTTGCGGAGGAATGACACCGCCGGCAATCACGATGATGTCTTCGCGGCCCAGCTTCTTTAGTTCGGCGATGACTTGCGGAACGAGCGTCTTGTGACCTGCTGCCAGGGAAGATACACCGAGCACATGCACGTCGTTCTCCACTGCCTCGCGGGCAGCTTCCGCCGGAGTCTGGAAGAGCGGACCCATGTCGACGTCAAAGCCGCAGTCGGCATAGCCCGTAGCTACCACTTTCGCACCGCGGTCGTGTCCGTCCTGACCCATCTTGGCGATCATGATACGCGGACGGCGACCCTCTTCTTTTGCAAATCGTTCGGTGAGCTCACACGCACGATCGTAGTCTTTGTCTTTCTTGCTTTCTGATGAATACACGCCTGATATAGTTCTGATGATTGCTTTATAACGTCCTACCACTTTCTCGCAGGCATCGGAAATCTCGCCCAAGGTTGCGCGGACACGTGCTGCCTCGACAGCCAGTTCGAGCAGGTTGCCCTTGCCGGTTCTCACACATTCGGTGATGGCAGCCAGTGCCTTGTCGACATCTGCCTGGTTGCGTCCTTCGCGGAGGATGCGCAGGTTCTCGATTTGCTCCATACGTACGGCAGTATTGTCGATTTCGAGGATGTCGATGGGAGCCTCCTTGTCCAGACGGTACTTGTTCACGCCGACAATCGTCTGCGTACCCGAGTCGATGCGTGCCTGGGTGCGTGCAGCAGCCTCTTCGATACGCATCTTGGGGATACCGGTCTCGATGGCCTTTGCCATACCGCCCAGCTGTTCAATTTCCTGGATGTGTTCCCAAGCCTTGTGGGCAATCTCGTTGGTCAGTGCCTCCACGTAGTAGGAACCGCCCCACGGGTCGACGTTCTTGCAGACGTTGGTCTCCTCCTGGATGTAGATTTGCGTGTTGCGGGCAATACGTGCCGAGAAGTCGGTCGGCAGGGCAATGGCCTCGTCAAGCGCATTGGTGTGGAGCGACTGGGTGTGACCCAGGGCAGCAGCCATCGCCTCGATACACGTACGTCCCACGTTGTTGAACGGGTCCTGCTCGGTGAGCGACCATCCGGACGTCTGTGAGTGGGTACGCAGGGCGAGTGACTTCGGGTTCTTCGGGTTGAACTGCTTCACAATCTTTGCCCACAACATACGGGCGGCACGCATCTTGGCGATTTCCATGAAGTGGTTCATGCCGATGGCCCAGAAGAAGGAGAGGCGCGGAGCAAAGGCGTCGATGTCGATGCCTGCTGCCACACCGGCACGCAGGTATTCCAGTCCGTCGGCAAGCGTGTAGGCAAGCTCGATGTCGGCAGTAGCTCCGGCTTCCTGCATGTGGTAACCCGAGATGGAGATGGAGTTGAACTTCGGCATCTTCTGCGAGGTGTACTCGAAGATGTCGGAGATAATCTTCATCGAGAAGGCAGGCGGATAGATATAGGTGTTGCGCACCATGAACTCCTTCAGAATGTCGTTCTGGATGGTACCTGCCATCTCTTCCAGCTTGGCACCCTGTTCCAGTCCGGCATTGATGTAGAATGCCATGATGGGGAGCACGGCTCCGTTCATGGTCATGGAGACGGACATCTTGTTCAAGGGGATTCCGTTGAAGAGCACCTTCATGTTCTCCAGCGAGCAGATGGATACACCAGCCTTGCCCACGTCACCTACCACACGTTCATTGTCCGGGTCATAACCGCGGTGTGTCGGGAGGTCGAAGGCAACGGACAGGCCCTTCTGTCCCGAGGCAAGGTTGCGGCGGTAGAAGGCGTTCGACTCTTCAGCGGTGGAGAATCCTGCATACTGGCGGATGGTCCAGGGGCGGAAGGTGTACATCATGGAGTACGGACCACGCAGATAGGGCGGGATGCCGGCGGCATAGTCCAGGTGCTCCATGCCTTCGAGGTCCTCTTTCGTATAGACAGGCTTCACGTCGATGTGCTCGGGCGTCTTCCAGTTAGCCTCGATGCCGTTAGCCTTTTGCCAAGCTTTGCCGTCTTGCGGTTGGAAGCCGGCGTATATGTCGATGTTTTTGAAATCTTTTCTCATAGTAGACTGTTTCTTTCTTATTTAATACCCAACTTCTCGTTATATTCTTTCAAGGTATCCAGCACATTGACACGTACGTGGATGAAGTTCTCGATGCCGGCAGCCTTCAGGTCATCCATGCAGGCAGGAGCACCGGCAACCACGAACATCGCGCGTCCGTCCAGCGCCTTGAATGCCGGGATGGCATATTCTGCATATTCGTCATCGCTGGAGCAGAGCACCACGATGTCAGCCTTGGCAGCCAGGGCAGCCTCGACACCTTCTTCCACAGTCTTGAAGCCGAGGTTGTCGATGACTTCATAGCCGGCACAAGCCAGGAAGTTGCATGAGAATTGTGCACGGGCCTGACGCATGGCGAGGTTGCCGATGGTCAGCATGAATGCCTTCGGACGACGGCCCGACTGTTCGGTCTGCAGACGCAGGGCTTCGAACTCGCTCGCTGCACGGGTCGTGTTGAGGGTAGCAAACGGATGCTCGCACGTTCCTTCGTGGTGGTGGCAGCATGCACCTGCCTCAATGGGACGTTTCTCGCCAGCCGTTTCCGTGAAGTTCGGATACTGGTTCGTACCCAGGAGTACCTCTTTGCGTCTGGACACGGCGATGTGGCGTGCCTTGCCGCTCTCGTTGATGTCGTTCTGCACACGTCCTGCCTTGACAGCCTCCAGGAATCCGCCTTCCTCTTCCACCTTCAGGAAGATGTCCCATGCCTGCTTGGCGATGGAGACGGTCAGGTTCTCGATGTAGTAGGAGCCGGCAGCCGGGTCTACCACCTTGTCGAAGTGGCACTCCTCTTTCAGAATCAGCTGCTGGTTGCGTGCCAGACGCTCGGAGAAGTCGTTGGGGGTTTCGTATGCCTTGTCAAACGGAGTCACTGTGATGGAGTTCACACCGGCGAGGGCGGCACTCATCGTCTCGGTCTGCGTACGGAGCAGGTTGACGTAGGAGTCATACAAGGTGAGGTTGAAGGTCGATGTCTCGGCGTGTGCCAGCATCATGCAGGCGCAGTCGCAAGCCGGAGCATATTGTTTCACGATGTCGGCCCAGAGCATGCGGGCGGCACGGAACTTGGCAATTTCGAGGAAGTAGTTCGAGCTGATGCCGAAGTTGAACTTGATTTTCTTCGCTACGCTGTCCACCGGCAGTCCGGCTTCAGTCAACTGGTTCAGGTATTCATTACCCCAAGCCAGTGCATAGCCCAGTTCTTGGGAGATGTAGGCGCCTGCATTGTTGAGCGTCAAGGCGTTCACGCCGATGCAGCGGTAGTTGGGCAACGCCTCCATGACCTCCACCAGCTCTTTGGCAGTAGCGGCGAATTGGCTGAGGTCCTTGCCCTTGGTCATCATCTTCTCCATCGGGTCATAGTTGATGGAGCCTTTCAGTTTGTTCAGGTCGTAGCCTTTACCTTTGAAATAGTCCACCAGCAAGCGTGCAAGTTCCACGGTGTGGCGTTGGCAGGTGGCAAAGTTCAGCTCGGTGCATTCGGGACAAATGTCATTCAGCAGTGTGGCTATGTAGTCGGCACTGAGGTCTTTTGCCTTGAGTCGGAATCCGAGGGAGTCGACTCCGCGTTTCAGGATGTCCAGCGCCTTAGCGTTAGCTGTTTGTGCATCTTCCACCACGATGTCCTGTCGGATATACCAGGTGTTGTTGTCTTTCTTGGTACCACGTAGATAAGGGAAGGTTCCCGGTAGTGCATCTGTGGTTTTCAGTCCTTCCAAATCTTCCTTGCGATAGAAGGGCTTTACTTTAAAACCTTCGTTTGTTTTCCAAACGAGTTTCTTTTCAAAGTCAGCGCCTTTAAGGTCGACTGTGATTTTGTCCATCCACTCCTGTGTAGAGGTCGGTCCAAAATCTGAAAAGAGCTTCTCTTTGCTATCTGCCATAATTTATCTGATTAAGATTATGAAAATAAGTATCTAAATGATGCAAATATAGTGATTCCCCACTAGAAACAAACTTTTTGTACACTTTTTATGCCTCTTCGCCCCTCTTTTTCTTACAATTTGCTTTCCCATCCCCTTTCCCGGGCAAATTTTGTCTCTTTCCCTCTGTCCCACTGTCTGCTTCCTTTCCGCCCTCTTGTGTCTGTTTTTTTTCAACCGATGTGGCCCTTGTTGGACCTCCGCCTTGTGTCATTGTCGCACAATGTTCCGTCCCATCCCACATCATCCGCCAAATGTGTTATGTATTGGTGTGGGGAGCAACCCTGATTGGGCAATACGGGTTGGGCATATCTCATTGATGATGGCGTGAATGTATGTGAACCCAATGTATGGGATGTTTGCTCGATATAAAAGTATCAAAAACAAGAAATCCCAGCCTAAAGACTGAGATTTCTATACT
>NZ_JAMBLN010000033.1:0-22564 GCF_023337025.1 Mediterranea sp. ET5
TTACCTCGCCCATCAGGCGTAAGTTGGGCAGGAAGGCATATTCCAGCGAAAGCTGGTTGGAGAAGGTGAATATCTCGCCTTCCTCTTTGTTGGGGAATTGTGTGTTGTAAAGTGGATTGTAGATGTTGATACGGGATCTGCCAACGGCGATAGCCTTGGAGTCGAGGATATTGGTGTACTTCCCTTCTTCGTCGCGTATGGGATAGTAGGGATTGAGCTGTGCGTAGCGGGAGAACTGTCCGTAGGGAGACTCCTTGGTGGTTGTGGAGTTCACCCGTGTCTGGTTGGAGATGTTCAGCTTCCCATAGCGGTAGGTTAGTGTCAGGCTCAGTGACTTGTTGTCGCGCGAGGAGCCTTTCATCACGCCGGGCATGTACATGTCCGATGCACTGAGGCGGTAGCGGAATGCATCGTCGCCTCCCTCAGCCGAAAGGGTGTGCCGTTGGGTAATGGCTGTGCGCAACGGTTGTGAGAGCCAGTAGGTGTCCACCCCTTCTTCGATGTATCGGCGATAACGGTTGTAAGTGTTCATCTGCTCGGCATTGTCCGTATGGAAAAAGCCGGCTTTCCATTCGGTCTCCAGTTTCTCCTCTGCATTCATCAGGTTGAAGTCGGTCAGGTCGGGATAGGTTACGCCGATGTTGTTTGCATATGTGAAGCGTAAGCGTCCGGCAAGCGGTTTCTTTGTTTCGAAGACTACAACACCGTTAGAAGCTTTTGAGCCGTAGATGGCTGTTGCGGCAGCATCTTTCAGGATAACTACTTCGCTGATGCGCTCAGGTTCCAGGTTCATGATGGTTTCGATGGACACTTGGAAGCCGTCGAGCACGAAGAGCGGCATGTTGGGTATGTTGGCGTAACCGTTGATGAACATCTGCATCTGTTGGGCGTCGCGTTCCAGACCGGCACCGTTGTTGCCCAGCTGCACGTCTCCACGGATGCGGAACTCCGGCATACTGTTCGGGTCAGAGCCCATTTCCTGATTTTCCATGACGCGGAATGAGGGGTCAAACTGCTGTAAGGCCATGAGCAGGTTGTTGGGATTGCGCTTGAGCAGGTCGTCTTCGCTCACCCGTACATATTCGCCCGTGAAGCTTTCCGTGCTGCGTTTCTGTATGCCGGTGACGACGACTTCCTGGGTTATCTGACTGTTGGGAACGAGACGGATGCGCAGGTTACTTGGATTCTTGAGCCGTCGTAAGTCGATGCGTTGTGTCTCGTAGCCTACGTAGGAGATGAGTATGGCTTGGGTACCTTTGGGGACTGTCAGCCGGAACTGGCCCTGTACGTTGGTTACGGTGCCGCCACCTTTCTGTTTTTCCGGATAGATGTTGGCACCGATGAGTCGTTCGCTGGTCTCGGCATCGGTGATTGTTCCGGACAGGACCATCACTTGCTGTTCCTGTTGTGGGCTGTTGGACTGTGGTTGCTGTGCCGACACCGGAAACGGGGTGACGGACAGGGCAAGGCACAACATGCCTGAATAGAGAATAGGCTTGTGCTTCATGATAATGGTATTTTAAGGATAGGAAGATTCGGGGAGTGCCTGTTTATTTGCTCAAGTGTTTGGTTAGTGTGCGCTCCAATGCTTCGCCGCGCAGACCGGTGGCAATCAGCAGTCCGTCCGGACCGATAAGGAAGGTCTTTGGAATGGCGTTGACATCGTATTTTACGGCTGCATCACTGCCCCACGCTTTCAAGTCGCACACGTGGTGCCATGGCATGTCGAGTGTTTGTACGGCTTGTAGCCATGCGTCTTTCTTGCTATCCAGTGACACGCTGAGAATGGTCAGGCGTTCACCGTATTTGCGATGAGCTGCCTGGATGTAAGGGATTTCCCGGCGGCACGGACCGCACCAGGAAGCCCAGAAGTCGAGCAGGACATACTGCCCCTTGAAGTCGGACAGGCGGATGGACTTGCCGGTAGCGTCGGTTGACTCAAAATCGGGAGCCGGAGCGCCGATGCTGACGGACTTGGCTGCACACATGGCCTGCAGTTCACTGATGTAGGGATGCTCGGTGAAGTGAGGGGTTACTGCTGCCACTTCCTGACGTAATTCATCGGCCGTCATGCTGCCGGCAAGCGTATTGCGCAGTAGCATCAGACCGAAAGGCTGCTGTTTGTAGCGTTCGTAATACGTCCGGGTGATGGCGCGTGCACGCGCCGTGCTCGACTTGGACCGTTGCTCGAAACGTGCCGATTGTTCTTCCTGGCTGAGATTAGGGGTCAGGTAGGCTTCGATGAGTGCGGCGTTCACCACGCTGTCCTTGGTCGAATAGGTGATGTCGGCACGGTAGGCATGGAAGATGGCATTGTCGAGTGTGCCACCCAGGTCGCTGGTATAGATATAGGCGGGGTTGCCTGTTTTGATACGGGTGGTGCCGTCTTCCAGGAAGAAGGGACAGGTGCGGCGACCGTAGGACGCATTGGTCATGATGAAGGCGAGTCGGGGATGTTCGACATGTGAACCGCTGAAGGTGTAGTGTCCATCCTTGACTTCGGTACTGTCAATGGGCACGTACTGACGGTTTGTCTCATCGACCAGGTAGATTTTCCCTTGGTATGCAGGGTCTATTGAACCTTGGATGGTGTAACTGTGCTGTTGAGCATGGAGGGTAGTGTTGAATGCTCCGAAGGTGAGGGAGCACAAAGCCGTGATGGCTGAGAGTTTGTAATTCTTCATATGATGAAAGGATAGGATTGAATATGCTGGGGACTTGTTCGCTGGGGAGGAGAGAGCTATGTTGCCGCAGGGATGATTAAGGCAGTGCACCGGTTTGGTCTGGTGTACATGTTCGTATGATGTATGAATGGGGAACACACATCTTTCCCTTTCTATAATTCTCCTTCATAGGTTTCTTACTAAACTTTGGATGATACGTCTGGATACACAGGATGGATATCCATGCGGCTCCAAAAGTATTCAGTTTGTGCTAGAAAAGCAAATATCGGGTGCTTTTTTTGTGGATGGGAAGCAAATATTATCTGATGTGGTCGTTTTTTCTTTCTTCCTGGCCGTCCTTCCCCCTTCCCTTTCCCTTTCATGGATTAAACGTAGTGTACCCCTTCAGTTCGGTGCGCAGGGCGTCGGACTTGCCGTGGACCAGTTTGTCGAGCAGTGCCCAGAAGCGGGGGCTGTGGTTCATCTCCACGGTGTGGCACAGCTCGTGGAGGATGACATAGTCGACCAGGTGCTCGGGCAGGAGCACGAGCGAGCAGGACAGGTTGATGTCCCGACGTGCGGAACAGCTGCCCCAACGGCCTTTGCTCGTATTGATTTTCACGCTTTGGAAGGGAAGTCCTGCCTGCTCCGACAGGAGGCGGATGCGTGGTGGAAGCACCTCTTTGGCACGTCGGCGCAATGTCTCCTGGATGATGCCGCGCAGCCACGGCTGCATGCCTTTGTCATGGAAGTCGGTGCCGGGCGGACAGAGCAGCGTGAAGTCGCCCTCGCGGCTGCGCATCTGGAACCCCTTGCTTCCGCCATACTCCACGTGGAAGCGGAAGAGCGGGGCGTCGATGCGGAAGTCCGGATCGACGAAGGTGGAGGGGCGCAGCTGTTGCAGCCGCTGCCTGACTTCCGTGCGACAGGAGTCGAGGAACAGGCGGATGCGTGCTTCGAGCGTGCCGGGAGGTACGGTGACGACGATGTGTCCGTTGGATTCGATACGGAGGATGAGCCGGCGCGCCCGTCGGTTGATGCGGATGTAGACGGTGCCGAACTCGGAGTCGGTGATTCTGAACAGTTCTGCCATAGCGGTGCAAAGGTACGCATAAAAACTCTGACGGACCACTGCTCACGCGGTAGTCCGTCAGGGTATTGTATTCTACAAATGTTGAGAGAATTGAAACTTCACAGCCTCGTTATTCTTTGTTCTTGTAAGCATGAATTGTTTACAGTCTTAAGCAAATGAATTGTTTCTATAATAAAGCAAATAAAATTCCTTGTTCTCACTCCTTCCGGCTTGTGGCGGCGGCGGGCACCATCGTGTGCGTAAGCTGCCGGATGAACGCGTGGTTCATGTCGCCGGTGAAGTTGATGACCGTGAACTGTTTCCCTACCTGGCGGAGCAGCACCAGCTCGACAATCTCGGTCTTGTGCTCGCGGACGAAGATGCGGCAGTGGTCCTTCCCTTCGTCATACGAAGCCAGTTCCTTAAAGCGGGCGGAGTTCTTTCGTGCCATCTCTTCGGCATGCTTGAAGTAGGTCTTGCCCTGCCTGCCGGCATTGACAATCTGCATGCTCTTCAGGCGCGAGATGATGTCCGCCATTCCGGTCGTGTCGTTTTCACCGATGCCGTGGTCGAGAATCTCCTCCATCATCTTCGGACTGACGCTGATGCAGTGCAGGAGGCTGTCGCCCTCATGCTCCGCCATGTAACGTGAGGCGAAGTCCTGTGCCTGCGTGCCTGTGGCGATGAGTGCCAGCAGACACACGGTGAGCCATGTGCGTCTCATTGGACTGCCTGTTTAGGGGCGGTGTCGGCGACGCTGTCACTGTCATGCACCTGCGATTTCTGGAAACTCTCCGACACGATCTGCAATGCCTCCGAGACGGTCCCATAGGCCGACTGCGGGTCGGTGTAGGTGTCCTGGTAAGCGTCGTAGTTGTAGTCGGTCTGTCGGCTGCGGTCAAAGGAGTGCTGGGCGACCGTGCCCAGCGACAGCATGACGGCAACGACGGCGGCTGCCTTGAAGAGGGGCATCATGCGGCGGCGCATCGGGAGGCGGCGTGCCTTGACGCTCGGACGTTCGACCTGCGCGAGGATGCGCTCGTCAAAGTCTTCGCCCAGGTGCAGGTCCGCAGCTGCATCTTCGTAGGAAAACAGACTCTTGTAGGGAAGCAAATGAGCAGGTACTTCTTTCTGCCGGAAGAAGGCACGCAAGATTTGCTCTTCCTCCACGGAGGTTTCGCAAGCCCAATAGCGTTCGAGTAACTGTTCAATATACTTATAGTCCATAGTCGTTTATTTCGGTGTATTGTTGTTTTATCTTCTGGCGGGCGCGGAACAGGTTGACTTTTACTTGCTCTTCGCTCACGCCGACGATGTCGGCTATCTCCTTGTAGCTTTTCCCTTCGACGTCCCGCAGCTGGAGGATGGTGCGCTGCTTCTCGGGCAGCCCGCTGATGAGGCGGTGGATGAGCGCCATCTGCTCATTGCGTACGCAGAGCGAGTAGGGGTCGGCACTGTCGGGGGTGTTGGCATTGCTCTCGGTCAGTTCCTCGTTTTGGGATTCCTTGAGCTGGCTCCGGTCGATGGCGAGATTCCGGCAGACCGTGAGGCAGTAAGCCTCCACCGACTCCATGCCTTCCCACTCATCGCGGCGTCCCCACACCCGCAGCATCGTGTCCTGTACGACATCTTCTGCTTCCGCACTGTTCATGGTGATGCGGAGTGCCAGCCTGAAGAGCTTGTCCTTAAGCGGCAGGATATCGTTTCGGAAGTTGATAGCTTGCATCGTGTTTCTATATAGATGACGGTCGACCGGCTGAAAAGTTACAGGGGATGGGTGATTTTTTTTTGCTTAAGCCTGGATGAGGGTGCCGGAGCGCCCGTCGATGGCGTCGGCGCGTGTGATGATGACGCGCTTCACGCCGGCTTCGATGGCGGCGAGGGCATTCTCAATCTTGGGTATCATGCCGCCGGCGATGGTGCCGTCGGCGGTGAGTGCCTCGAAGCTCCGGCGGTTGAGGCTGGGGATGACGCTGTCCTCGTCGTCGGGGTCGCGCAGCACGCCTTTCTTCTCGAAGCAGTAGACCAGCGTCACGTCAAACCGGGCAGCGAGTGCCCGGGCTGTCTCTGAGGCGATGGTGTCGGCGTTGGTGTTGAGCAGGTTCCCGGCACCATCGTGTGTCAGGGGAGCCATGACGGGGACTACGCCGCGGGCAATGAGGTCGCCCAGCAGACGGGCGTCCACCCGCTCGACGTCGCCCACGTAGCCATAGTCGATGTCTTTCACGGGGCGTTTCACCGAGCGGATGACGTCCATGTCGGCTCCGGTCAGTCCCAGGGCGTTCACGCCGCGTGCCTGGAGTCCGGCGACAATGTTCTTGTTGACGAGTCCGCCGTAGACCATCGTGACCACGCGGAGGGTTTCGGCGTCGGTGATGCGGCGTCCGTCGACCATGCGGCTTTCGATGCCGAGCTGTTCGGCAATCCGGGTGGCCGAGCGTCCGCCACCATGTACGAGCAGTTTGTGCCCGCTGATGGCGGCGAAGTCGGTGAGCAGGCGTTGGAGGCTGGAAGCCTCCTCTACAATCTTTCCGCCTACTTTGATGAGGGTTAGTGAGGGCATGGAATCCTGTTTAGTTAATGAGTGTAAGGGTCAGTGAATGCTTGCCGCCTACTCCAGGTACGTGTACCCGTAAAGCCCGGAGCGGTAGTTGGAGAGGAACTCCTTACCCTCCTCCAATGAAATCTTTCCTGCCTTCACGGACTTGGTGACCCAGGTCTCCAGGGTGCGGACGAGCTTTTTGGGGCTGTACTGCACGTAGTCCAGCACCTCTGCCACGGTCTCGCCATCGATGAGCTGGTCGATGCTGTAGCCCTTGTCGTTCACGCTGATGTGTACGGCGTTCGTGTCACCGAAGAGGTTGTGGAGGTCGCCCAGTATCTCCTGGTAGGCACCCACGAGGAATACACCTATATAATATGGGTCCTTCCCCTTGAGCGAATGCACGGGGAGGAAGTTCGAGATGTTGCGGGTCGAGATGAAGTTCGCAATCTTCCCGTCCGAGTCGCACGTGATGTCCTGCAACGTCGCGGAGCGGTCGGGGCGTTCGTCGAGGCGCTGGATGGGCATGATGGGGAACAGCTGGTCGATAGCCCACGAGTCAGGCAGTGATTGGAAGAGCGAGAAGTTGCAGAAGTACTTGTCCGCCAACAGTTTTCCCAGCGAGTGAAGTTCCTCGGGGGCATGCTTCAGGCGTTGCGCCATCTGGTGTATCTCACGGGTGACCGACCAGTAGAGACGCTCGATTTGCGCGCGCGTCTTCAGGTCGACGATGCCGTGGCTGAAGAGGTCGAGTGCCTCCTCGCGTATCTGCTGCGCGTCGTGCCAGGCTTCGAGCATGCGGCTCTGGTTGAGGTTGTCCCAGATGTCGTACAGCTCCTGCACCAGCTCGTGGTCGTCGGGGCTGACCTCCCACTCCTCGTCCATCTCGGGCAGGCTCGCCGTTTCGAGCACCTCGAAGATGAGCACCGAGTGGTGGGCGGTCAGGGCGCGTCCGCTCTCGGTGATGATGTTCGGGTGGGGGATGTTGTTCTTGTCGGCGACGTCGACAAAGGTCGATATGGAGTCGTTGACGTACTCCTGGATGGAGTAGTTCACGCTGCTTTCGCTGCTCGACGAGCGTGTCCCGTCATAGTCCACGCCCAGGCCTCCGCCGATGTCGACGAACTCCACGTTGAAGCCCATGGCGTGCAGCTGCACATAGAACTGCGAAGCCTCGCGCAGGGCAGTCTTGATGCGGCGTATCTTGGTGATCTGGCTACCGATGTGGAAGTGGATGAGGCGCAGGCAGTCCTTCATGTCCTTCTCCTCCAGGATTTGCAGCGCTTCGAGCAGTTCGCTCGACGTGAGTCCGAACTTGCTGGCGTCGCCGCCGCTCTCTTCCCACTTGCCGCTGCCCGACGAGGCGAGCTTGATGCGTATGCCCAGGTTCGGTCGTACGTTCAGCTGCTTGGCAAGGCGGGCTATGAGCTGGAGCTCGTTCATCTTCTCCACGACGAGGAAGATGCGCTTGCCCATCTTCTGGGCGAGCAGGGCGAGCTCGATGTAGCTCTCGTCCTTGTAGCCGTTGCAGATGATGAGCGAGTCGCTGTCGGTGTTCATGGCTATCACCGCATGCAGCTCAGGCTTCGAGCCTGCCTCCAGTCCGAGGTTGAACTTCTTGCCGTGGCTGATGATTTCTTCCACCACGGGGCGCATCTGGTTGACCTTGATGGGGTAGATGATGAAGTTCTGCGCCTTGTATCCGTATTCCTCGGAGGCAATCTGGAAGCAGCGGGCAGTCTTCTCGATGCGGTTGTCCAGGATGTCCGGGAAGCGGACCAGCACCGGGGCTGACATGTCACGCAGCTGGAGCTCGTTCATGAGTTCCTTCAGGTCGACGCTGACGCCGTCCTTGCGGGGGGTGACTACGACATGTCCCTTCTCGTTGATACCGAAGTAGGAAGTGCCCCAACCTGTGATGTTGTAGAGCTCTTCGGAGTCCTCAATACGCCATTTTCTCATTTCTAGTCTGTGTAAGTGTTTGTTTTATAGGTTTAACATAGTTCGCAATTGTTCGAGTGACGCTTGTATCTGCTGGCGGGTCTCCAGCAGGTTCACGTCGAAGATGTAGTTGGCACGCTCGTAGAACGGTGCCCGCCGGGCGAGCGACTCGGCGATGTAGGCACGCATCTCCTCGTCGGTCTTGCCGGCGAGCAGGGGGCGCTTCTGCCTGCCCGGCAGCAGGTGGCGGAAGAGCACCTCGGGCGTCGCCTTCAGGTAGACGGTCTGTGCCTGGCGGTTCATGTAGTCGATGTTGTCGAAGAAGCAGGGAGTGCCGCCGCCGGCAGCAATCACCACGTCCTCAAACTCCGCCACCTCGTGGAGCATCTCGTGCTCGATGCGGCGGAAGCCCTCTTCACCCCGTTCCTCGAAGAGCCGGGTCACGGTGCGGCAGAAACGGTTCTCGATGTACCAGTCGAGGTCGAAGAAGGGCAGGCCCAACTCCCGGGCAAGGGCGTTGCCCAGCGTTGTCTTGCCGGAGCCCATGTACCCGATCAGGATGATTCTTGTCATTACGTATGTTGTAGGGACGCACGGTGGGTGCGTCAGGGTTGTTTGGTGTCTGTTGGTTGTTCTCTCCGCCGGTGTGCAGGCGGACGGTCTCCCCTCCGTCGGGGAAGGCTCACTTGCGCTTGGCGAACCGGCGGCCCTTCGTCGAGGCGGGTTTCTCGTCCTGCTCCTTGATGATGGCAAGGCAGTCGGCAAGCTCCAGGTCCTTGGGTTCCACCTTCAGTGTCTTGGGCAGACGGTAGTTGTTGCCCTTGTAGGTGATGTAGGGACCGTAGCGTCCGTTGAGAATCTCCAGCTCCGGTTCCTCGTCAAAGCGCTTGATGTGCTTCTGCGCCTCGGCGGCACGCTTGGCAAGGATTAGCTCCACGGCCTCGTCGTAGCTGAAGGTCATGGGGTCGGCGCCCTTCGGCAGGGAGATGAACTTCCCGTCGTGACGCACGTACGGACCGAACTTGCCCGTCCCGATGATGACCGGCTTGCCCTCGTAGTCGTCGAGCGTGCGGGGCAGCTTGAACAGCTCCAGCGCCTCGTCGAGCGTGATGGTCTCGATGGACTGACCCTTGTTGATTTGCGCGAAGCGGGGCTTCTCCTCGTCGTCCGCCGAACCAATCTGTACCACGGGACCGAAGCGTCCGATTTTCACGAACACCGGACGGCCGCTGACGGGGTCGGTGCCCAGTTCGCGTTCGCCCACCTTGTGCTCGGTCTTCACGGCAAGGGTCTGCTCGACCATCGGTTCGAACTCGCCGTAGAACTGGCGGATGAGCGTGGTCCACTGCTTGTCGCCCTCGGCTACCTCGTCAAACTCCTTTTCCACGCTGGCGGTGAAGTTGTAGTCCATGATTCCGGGGAAGTATTGCAGCAGGAAGTCGTTGACCACCGTACCCACGTCGGTAGGCAGCAGCTTGCCCTTCTCGCTGCCGGCGGTCTCGCTCCGCGTGGCGGTGGTGAGTCGCCCTCCGCTCAGGGTGAGGACCTTGTAGGTACGTTCCTCGCCGGGCTTGTCGCCCTTCTCGACGTAGCCGCGCTGCTGGATGGTGGAGATGGTCGGAGCGTAGGTCGACGGGCGTCCGATGCCCAGCTCCTCGAGCTTGCGCACGAGGCTCGCCTCGGTGTAGCGCGGCGGGTGCTGCGTGAAGCGTTCCTGAGCCACGATGCGTCCGCAGTCGAGCTTCTGGCCCTTCTTGAGCGGGGGCAGCAGGCGGCTCTCGTCTTCCGTCTCCTCGTCGTCGAGCGACTCGCGGTAGACACGCAGGAAACCGTCGAAGGTCACCACTTCGCCCGTGGCGACGAAGGTCTCGCTCATGCCCGTGAGGGCGATGGTTGCCGTGGTCTTCTCCAGTTCGGCGTCCGCCATCTGGGAGGCGATGGTGCGCTTCCAGATGAGGTCATAGAGCCGCCGTTCCGCCGAGTCCGCCTCGATGGTCTGGTGCTCCATGTAGGTCGGGCGGATGGCCTCGTGCGCCTCCTGCGCTCCCTTGCTCTTGGTGGTGAACTGACGTGTCTGCACGTAGCGTTCGCCCATGAGCTGTGTGATGGCCTCGCGGCTGGTGCCGATGGCGAGCGAAGAGAGGTTCACCGAGTCGGTACGCATGTAGGTGATGAATCCGGATTCATAGAGCCGTTGGGCGACCATCATGGTCTGCGCCACGGTGAAGCCCAGCTTGCGTGCCGCCTCCTGCTGGAGGGTGGAGGTGGTGAAGGGGGGTGCCGGCGACTTTTTCATCGGACGGGTGGTGATGTCCTGCACGGTGAACTCCGTGTGGCGGCACTTCTCCAGGAATGCCTTCGCCTCGTCCTCGGTCTTGAAGCGGGTGTTCAGCTCGGCACGTATCTCGGCGGGCCGTCTGTCGGCGTCGGTTGTCGAGAAGACGGCGGTCACACGGAAGGACGCTTCGCTGTGGAATGCCTGGATTTCCCGTTCGCGCTCGACGATGAGGCGGACGGCGACGGACTGCACCCGTCCCGCAGAGAGGGCAGGCTTGACCTTCCGCCAGAGCACGGGCGAGAGCTTGAAGCCGACGATGCGGTCGAGCACCCGTCGTGCCTGCTGCGCGTTGACGAGGTTGATATCGATGTCCCGCGGATGCTCGATGGCCCGCAGGATGGCATTCTTGGTGATTTCGTGGAACACGATGCGCTTGGTGTGCTCGGGATTCAGTCCCAGCACTTCATAGAGGTGCCAGGAGATGGCCTCTCCCTCGCGGTCCTCATCGGACGCAAGCCACACCATGTCTGCTTTCTTGGCTTCCTGTTTGAGTTCGCTGACCAGTTTCTTCTTCTCGGCAGGGATTTCATAGTCGGGTTCGAAGGTGTCGGTATTGATGCTGAACTCTTTCTTCTTCAGGTCGCGGATATGACCGTAACTGGAGAGCACTTTATAGTCCTTTCCCAGAAACTTCTCGATGGTTTTAGCCTTGGCAGGTGACTCAACAATGACCAGATTCTTTTGCATGTGTGTCTTTGTTAATAATTTAACGTGCGGCAAAAGTAGGAAAAAAGAGAGATTACACCATATTATAAGGTCTAAATCTGTATTTTTTTGCGAAAACACCGTTTCAATTGACAATTGACAATGGACAATTGACAATTGCCCTTCGGTGTGCGGACATGCCTACAAGGCGGCGAATGTAGGGGCGACATAACACAATTGACAATTGACAATGGACAATTGACAATTACCTTGCGGCGTGGGGGATGTGACTGCAAGGCGATAATTGTCCATTGTCAATTATCAATTGTTAATTGAATATGTTGGACCGGGCGAGCAGACCGGTCGCCCCTACATTGCCCGCCTGTTCGTTTTGTCAAAACGACACGATTCCCCCCATTTTAACATCACGATTTCCTGATTTGCCGTTTTCAGGTAACGCGCATTTTGGCAATTTTGTCCCAATTGGAAAATTGTGCGTTAAATATTTTAAGATACGTCCGTCAGAATGCACCGAAATAAACCCTTATTCACATAATTATACTGTTTCTAACACAAAAAAGGCATCCGCCGAACCCATTTCTACGGTCGAAAGCACCTGTGACTGGCTTCGTACGGACGAACGACTACCGTCGTACGGACGTGTCCGCACCGTCGTGGTCGTTCGTCCGTACGAAAACAGGGACCTGTTTTCATTTTTTAGAGCGCAAAGGGGTACGATTTCGAAGGTGTGAAATTGCGTCCGTCCGTGTGAAAAGACCGACGAAAGGGTACAAACAGGCACGAAGGTGAGGCAGAAAGAAAGGAAACCGGCGAAAGTGCCGTCAATGTGTATTTCGCGAATCGCCCGAGAAGGCCCTTTCCGGTCACCAATCCGTATTTGGATGCAACGAAGCCCCTTCTCGCGCGCTTCGTTTGACGTTTTGACAAAACGACACAACCGCTTTCCAATGGACAATTGACAATGGAAACGTTGCGCTTTGCCCCTCCGATTGCCTTTTCACAAAAAAAAGCGTAAGTTTGTAGCCTACTAATCATGAAGGCAGAAAATGGAGAAATACATCTTCGAACTCACGATGAAGGTGCGCGACTATGAGTGCGACCTCCAAGGCATCGTCAACAATGCCAATTACCAACACTATCTGGAACATACCCGACACGAGTTCCTGCACGCCACCGGCGCCAGCTTTGCACGCCTGCACGACGAAGGCATCGACCCCGTCGTGGCACGCATCAACATGGCATTCAAGACGCCGTTGAAGAGCGGCGACGAGTTTGTCTCGAAGCTCTACCTGCGCAAGGAGGGCATCAAGTACGTCTTCCATCAGGACATCTTCCGTCTGCCCGACGGGAAGGTGAGCCTCCGCGCCACCGTCGAGACCGTCTGTCTGATCGACGGACGGCTGAGCGACAGCCCCCTGTTCGACCAACTCTTTGCCCCCTATCTCCATGAATGAGCGCGAGACCTTTGCCGCCCTGGTGCTCCACTTCGCACCGGGTGTGGGCATCGCCGGCGCGCGGAGGCTCCATGAGCACTTCGGCTCCCTGGCGGCGGCGCTCGAACACCCGGACGAGCTGCCGCGGGTACAGGGACTGACCGACGAGGCACGGGCGTCGCTCGCCGACCCCTCCCTGCGCGAACGGGCGCACCGGGAGTGGGACTACGACGCGGCGCACCGTGTCCGCTGCCTGAGCTTCCTCGACGAGGCATACCCGGCACGGATGCGGATGCTGCCCGACGCCCCGCTGGTGCTCTTCTACTGCGGGTCCGCACCCCTCAACCGGGCGCGCGTGGTGTCCGTCGTGGGCACCCGCCGCGTGACGGACTACGGGCAGAAACTCTGCTCCCGGTTCCTCTCCGAGCTGAGCCAGCTCTGTCCCGACGTGCTGGTGGTCAGCGGACTGGCGTACGGCGTGGACATCAGCGCCCACCGGGCGGCACTGGACAACCGGCTGGACACCGTCGGGGTGCTGGCACACGGACTCGACCGCATCTACCCCTATGCCCACCGCAGCGATGCCGGGCGGATGGTGCGCCGGGGCGGTCTGCTGACGGAGTACCACGTCGGGACGGAGCCGGAGCGTCAGAACTTCGTGCGCCGCAACCGCATCGTCGCCGGCATGAGCGACGCCACCGTCGTCGTGGAGTCTGCCGCCCGCGGCGGTTCACTCATCACCGCACGCCTTGCCGGCGACTATCACCGCCCCTGCTTCGCCTTCCCCGGACCCGTGGGCGCCCCCTGTTCGGAGGGGTGCAACAACCTGATACGCCAAGGGCGGGCGGTGCTCCTGCAGAGTGCCTTTGAGCTGGCGTCGGCATTGGGCTGGGTGGGCAGTCAGCCGACGGCACAGCCCGTGCAGCCCTCCCTCTTCACCGAGCTGAGTGACGACGAACGTCAGGTGGTCGACCGTCTGAGCCAGTCCCCCGAGGGTATCTCCACCGACGCCCTGTCCGCCGGGACGGGCCTCTCCGTCCAGCAGCTCAGCACGACCCTCTTCGGGCTGGAGATGAAAGGGCTGGTACGTCCGCTGGCAGGAAACGGGTATCAATTGACAACCAGTTCAATTGACAATTGACGATTGACAATTGACAATTGACATTGCGGTGCGGTGTTAGACGCGGATGAGACGTGAACAGCCCGAGACCGCACGACACTCATTCTTTGCTATTTTGCCATCATCACTGACCAATCGCTAATGAATAAGATATGAAACACTTGCACATCACTCTCTTCCTGCTCCTGACGCTCTGCGTCCGGGGTCTGTCCGCCCAAGGGCTGGCAGGCGACTGGCAGGGCAAGCTGGACGTCGGCTCGATGAAGCTGCGTCTCGTGACTCATTTCGAGCAGACGGACGGAGGCTGGTCCGGTACACTGGACTCGCCCGACCAGGGCGCACGGGGCATCCCCATGGATGCCGTCACACGGACGGACTCGCTCGTGACCTTCACCGTCGCGGCGCTGGGCGTCCGCTACACCGGGGTCCTGCGGGGCGACTCGCTCATTGACGGGACCTTTCAGCAGGGGGCGGCATCGCTTCCGCTGCGCCTGACCCGGGGCGTGGAACAGGTGCGCCGTCCGCAGACACCCCGTCCGCCCTTCCCCTACCGCAGCGAGGAAGTGACGCTGCCCGGTGCGGACGCGGGCGTGACCCTCGCCGGGACGTTGACCCTCCCCGAGGGCGGCAAACCCCGTCCGGCGGTCATCCTGCTCACGGGCAGCGGCACACAGGACCGTGACGAGACCATCATGGAACACAAGCCTTTTGCCGTCATTGCCGACTGCCTGACGCGCCGGGGCTTTGCCGTCCTGCGCTGTGACGACCGGGGAGCGGGTCGGTCGACGGGCAGTGCCGCGTCAGCCACGACGCTCACCGGTGCCGCCGACGCCTCGTGCATGATGGACTACCTCAAGGCGCGTCCGGAGATAGACCCGTCGCGCATCGGTCTGCTGGGACACAGCGAGGGGGCGGCGATGGCGTTCCACACCGCCGCACAACGGGATGACGTGGCGTTCGTCGTCTCCCTGGCAGGTCCGGGCGTGAAGGGAGACAGCATCCTGCTGAGGCAGAACGCCGACCTGGCACGACTGGAGGGCATGCCCGAGGGGCGCGTGGAGTCGCTCTGCCGCCTGCTGCAGCAGGTGTATGCGCTGGCTGAGAGCGAGCTGCCAGCCGACGTGCTGCTCGACCGTCTGGTGACCCTCTACGGCGGGCAGACGGGCCGTCAGCTGACCGATGCCGAGCGCGAGCAGCTCCGCCGTCAGCTGAGCACCTTCTGCACCCCGTGGATGCGCGGCTTCCTGCGCCATGACCCTCAGACGGACCTGAAGGCGGTCCGCTGTCCCGTGCTGGTGCTCAACGGGGAACGCGACACGCAGGTGGACGCCACGGTGAACCCCGACGCCATCCGCCGCGCCCTGCCCGACGTGCCGGGACGCCTCGTGACGGTGAAGCGCTACCCCGGTCTGAACCATCTCTTCCAGCACTGCACCACCGGGCTTCCCGCCGAGTACGCCTCCATCGAGGAGACCATCAGCCCGGAGGTACTCGCCGACCTCGCTGCCTGGATGGAGGCATTGCCGTAAAAAATCGCCCTTCCTGCTCCGCTTGTCGGAAAACCGCCGTATCTTTGCACGGGCGTTACGCCCTTGTGCAATCAAACTGACGACTTATGAAACATGTGCTTACACACTGCTTCCTGCTGGCCTTGCTGCTGCTCACGGGCACTTCGTGCCGTCCGGGCGGGGCGGAGGCGGAAGGCGGGAAACCGACGCTCACCGTGACCCTCGAACCGGTGCGCTACTTCGCCGAGGCGATTGCCGGCGGCCGTTTCGAGGTGAACTGCATGGTGCCTGCCGGCAGCAGCCCGGAGACCTATGACCCGACACCGCGCCAGCTGATGGAGCTCGCCGCGAGCCGCGCATACCTGCGCATCGGCTACATCGGCTTCGAGCAGGCGTGGATGGACCGTCTGGAGGCGAACGCACCGCAGATGCAGGTCTTCGACCTCTCGGAGGGCGTTCCGCTCATCCGCGAGGCGGACCATGAGCACGAGGGGCACCGCCATGCCGGCGGCGTGGAGCCGCACCTCTGGAACTCGCCTTCGAACGCACGCATCATCGCGCGCAACGTCTGTGCCGCCCTCTGCCGGCTGGACAGCCTGCACCGCGGGGAGTATGCCGCACGCCTGGACAGCCTGGAGGGAGTCATCACACGGACGGACAGCCTCGTGCGCCGTCTCCTGTCCGAGGGGGCGCCTCGCGCGTTCCTTATCTATCACCCGGCGCTGTCCTACTTCGCCCGTGACTACGGACTGACGCAGCTCTGCCTGGAGGAAGGCGGCAAGGAGCCTTCGCCCGCCCACCTGCAGACGCTCATCCGCACGTGCCGCGAGCAGGGCGTCCGCACGGTCTTCGTCCAACGGGAGTTCGACAGCCGCAACGCCGAGCTGGTGGCGCGGGAGCTGGACGCCCGTCTGGTGACCATCAACCCGCTCAACTACCATTGGGACGAGGAGCTGGTGGAGACCGCCCGGCAGCTGGCAACCGACTAGTGTCCCCGCCGCCATTCATCTTATCCTACGACTATGACAACGAATCCCATCCTCACTCTCGAACATATCACGGCAGGCTACGAGCAGAAGGTCGTCCTGCGCGACGTGAACCTGACGGTCTATGACCGCGACTTCCTGGGCGTCATCGGACCCAACGGAGGCGGCAAGACGACCCTCATCAAGGTCATCCTCGGCCTGCTGGCGCCACTGTCCGGCAAGCGCAGCTTCTTCCGCGACGGGCGTCCCACGGACGGTCTGAAAATGGGCTACCTGCCGCAGTACAACCAGATAGACAAGAAGTTCCCCATATCGGTGGAAGAGGTCATCCTGTCCGGACTGAGCGGCGAGAAGGGACTCCTGCGCCGTTACACGGAGGAACAGCGTGCCCGCGTCCGTGAGGTCGTGTCGCGCATGGGCTTGGAAGGCCTCGAACGGCGCCCCATCGGACAACTCAGCGGCGGACAGATGCAACGTGCGCTGCTGGGCCGCGCGGTCATCTCGCAACCGGACCTCGTCATCCTCGACGAGCCGAACACGTACATCGACAAGCGTTTCGAGGCGAAGCTCTACGAGCTGTTGGAGGACATCAACCGGCGCTGTGCCATCATCCTGGTGAGCCACGACATCGGTACCATCCTGCAGACGGTGAAGACCATCGCCTGCGTCAACGAGACACTCGACTATCACCCCGACACGGAGGTCCCCGTGGAATGGATTGACAAGCACTTCGGCTGTCCCATCGACCTGCTGGGACACGGCAACCTGCCCCATCGGGTACTGAAGAGCCATTGCTGCCACGCCGACGACTCTTCCCGGGAGTAGACGGAGGTCCGCCCCTCCCTATCGGTTAAATAAACTTATTAAACAAAGAAAGCCGCGGACAGACACGCAGGCTGTGTCATTTCTTTCCTATCTTTGCGGCTTAGTGTGAAAAGATTAACAAACAACGATTCTGAATGAGACAATACCGTCGTATCAACAACCTGATGGGTTGGTTCACCTTCCTCATTGCGGCAGTAGTCTACTGCATGACCGTCGAGCCGACTGCCAGTTTCTGGGACTGCCCGGAGTTCATCACCACCGGTTATAAACTCGAAGTGGGTCACCCGCCCGGTGCACCTTTCTTCATGCTTACCGCCAACCTCTTCTCCCAGTTTGCCAGTGACCCGTCGGAAGTGGCGTACATGGTCAACATCATGTCGGCACTGCTCAGTGCGGGCTGCATCATGTTCCTGTTCTGGAGCATCACCCACCTGACGCGCAAGCTCGTCTGTCCGGGTGTGGAGAAGATGACCACCGGACAACTGGTGACCATCATGGGTGCCGGACTCGTCGGTGCGCTCGCATACACCTTCAGCGACACGTTCTGGTTCAGTGCGGTCGAGGGAGAGGTCTACGCCTACTCGTCCCTGTTCACAGCTGTCGTGTTCTGGTTGATACTCAAGTGGGAGGACTGTGCAGACCAACCGCACAGCGACCGCTGGCTGGTGCTCATCGCCTACCTTACTGGACTCTCCATCGGCGTGCACCTGCTCAACCTCCTTTGTCTCTCCGCCATCGTACTCGTCTACTACTACAAGAAGAACCCGAACGCGAACGTGAAGGGCTCGTTGCTCGCCCTCGCCGGTTCCATGGTGCTCATCGCAGTCGTGCTCTACGGCGTCGTGCCGGGCATCGTGAAGGTGGGCGGATGGTTCGAGCTGCTCTTCGTCAACACCTTCGGCATGCCGTTCAACAGCGGACTCATCGTCTACATCGTGTTCCTGCTCGCCGTGCTCGTGTGGGCGATCTACGAGAGCTACAACTATGCCAGTGCGCGGCGTGCCAACATCGCCTTCCTGCTGACGATAGCCCTGCTGGGCATTCCCTTCTTTGGACACGGCGTGAAGAGCATCGTCTTCGGCATCGTGTTCCTGGCGCTGGTCGGCGCCTGCCTTTGGGGCGTGTTCGGCAAGCGGCTCATGGTCAGTCCGCGTACACTCAACACGTCCATCCTTTGCCTTACGATGATGGTCATCGGCTACTCCTCCTATGCCGTCATCGTGATACGTTCGTCCGCCAATCCCCCCATGGACCAGAACTCACCCGAGGACATCTTCACCCTGGGCGACTACCTCGGCCGCGAACAGTACGGTGATACCCCACTGTTCTACGGACCTGCCTACAACTCCAAGGTAGCCCTGAAGATCGAGGGGCAGTACTGCGTCCCCGTCTCCGAGGAGGGAGCTCCCGTCTACCAGCGGAAAGAGAAGGAATCACCCGACGAGAAGGACAGCTACGAGATAGTACGCCATAAGACAGAATATAAGTACGCACAGAACATGCTCTTCCCCCGCATGTACAGCAGCACCAACGAGCATATCGCCGCCTACGAGCAGTGGTTCGGAGGCTACCGCAACGAGAAGGGAGAGTGGGTCAATGGCGTGAAGGGACATCTCATCCCCTACGACGAGTGCGGCAACCCGGTGATGGTGAAGATGCCTACGACTTGGGAGAACCTGAAGTTCTTCTTCTCCTACCAGGTGAACTTCATGTATTGGCGCTACTTCCTCTGGAACTTCGCAGGACGTCAGAACGACATCCAGGGCAACGGGGAGCCGGAGCACGGCAACTGGATCAGCGGAATCCCACTCATCGACAACCTCCTCTATGGCGACCAGAGCAAGCTGCCCGACGAGCTGAAAGCCAACAAGGGCCACAACGTGTTCTACTGCCTGCCGCTCCTGCTGGGCATCCTCGGACTCCTCTGGCAAGCCTTCCGCGGACAACGCGGCATCCAGCAGTTCTGGGTGGTGTTCTTCCTCTTCTTCATGACCGGACTCGCCATCGTGCTCTACCTCAACCAGACGCCGCTCCAGCCGCGTGAACGCGACTATGCCTATGCAGGCTCGTTCTACGCCTTTGCCATCTGGATCGGACTGGGTGTGGCTGCTGTCAGCGAATTCCTCCGGCGGCGCAAGCTCAACGCCACCACCGCGGCTGCCCTCGCTTCCGTCGTGTGCCTGCTCGTCCCCGTGCAGATGGCCAGCCAGACCTGGGACGACCACGACCGCAGCGGGCGCTACACCTGCCGCGACTTCGGACAGAACTACCTCAACAGCCTGCCCGAAGGCAACAACCCCATCATCTTCACCAACGGCGACAACGACACCTTCCCCCTGTGGTATAACCAAGAGACCGAAGGAGTGCGTACCGACGCCCGCGTCTGCAACCTGAGCTACCTGCAGACCGACTGGTACATAGACCAGATGAAGCGTCCCGCCTACGACTCCCCGTCGGTGCCGATATCCTGGGACCGTATCGAGTTTGTCAGCGGAAAGAACGAATACATCACCGTCCGACCGGAAGCGAAGCAACAGATTCTTGACATCTATAAGGCACACCCCGAGGCCGCACGCCAACAGTATGGCGACGACCCGTTCGAACTCAAGAACATCCTCAAGTACTGGGTGCGCTCCAAGGACGAAGACCTCCACTTCATCCCGACCGACACCGTCCACATCACCCTCGACAAGGACGCCATCCGCCGTTCGGGCATGATGATTCCCGAAGAGTACAAGGACAGCCTGCCCGACAAGATGTACATACCCCTCCGCAAACGGACCCTCTACAAGAGCGAACTCATGATGCTGGAGATGCTCGCCCAGACCAACTGGGTACGGCCGCTCTATGTCGCCATCACCGTCGGCTCGGACAACCACATGGGCCTGGACCCCTTCTTCGTACAGGAGGGACTCGCCTACCGCATCACCCCCTTCGACTGGCGGAAGTACGGATACCCGCAGGAGCCCGGCAAGGGATACGTCGTCGACTCCCGGAAGATGTACGACAACCTCATGACGAAGTTCAAGTTCGGAGGCATCGAGGACCCGTCGGTCTACCTGGATGAGAACATCCTGCGCATGTGCGGCACGCACCGCCGCCTCTTCGCCATCCTCGCCGGACAGCTCCTCAAGGAGGGTAAGAACGAACAGGCACTCAAGGCGCTCGAATACTGCGACTGCGTCGTCCCCGCTGCCAGCGTCCCCTATGACTACCAGAACAGCTCGCTCGACCTGGCGAAGGACTACCTCACGCTCGGCAAGGCAGAACAGGGCAACACCATCCTCAAGGCGCTCGCCGACAAGTCGTTCTCCTATGTCAACTGGTACCTCAGCATGCGTTCACCCACGCTTGCCGCCTATGCGCAGGACTGCATCTACCACTTCTACCTGCTCGACGAAATCGTCAAGTGCATGCAGGCGGAGAAGAGCAAGCCTGACTACGCCGATGCCTACAAGCAGAAGTTCGAGATGCTCTACCACCAGTTCAGCCAACGCATCGGAGGGTAAAGCACGCCTATGTTCATCGAGCAGCCTCCCCGCATCGTACGTTGGCTCTATCCGCAAGCCATCTGGCGCATGGACCCGTCCGTCAAGGCAGTCTACCTGACGTTCGACGACGGGCCCATCCCCGAGATGACACCGTGGGTGCTCGACGTGCTCGACCACTACGGCATCAAGGCTACCTTCTTTCTCGTTGGGGACAATGTGCGCAAACATCCGCGCGAGTTCGCCATGATTAAGGAACGCGGACACCGCTTGGGCAACCACACCTTCAACCACCTGAGGGGCTTCGAGTGGCTGACGAAGAACTACCTGGCGAACACCGACAAGGCAAACGAGCTCATACAGACAGACCTCTTCCGTCCGCCACACGGACACATGCGCTGGCTCCAGTACGAGATGTTGCGCCGACGCTACCGCATCGTGATGTGGGACCTCGTGACACGCGATTACAGCAAGCACCTCAACGGACGGCAGGTCTTCGAGAAGGTCAAACGCTACGCCCGCAACGGCTCCATCATCACCTTCCACGACTCCATCAAGTCGAAGGAGAACACCATGTACGCCCTGCCGCGCTCCATCGAGTGGCTCATGGAGCAGGGCTACGAGTTCAAGGTGTTCGACTGACGGACAACCTCCATTCCCCGAAACGACATGACAACCCCTGAAACACATACCCGACTGCTGAAAGCCGAAGCCTTGCGCCTCGGCTTTTCTGCATGCGGCGTGTCCCCGGCGGAGGCCGTCGGAGTGGCAGACCGCGATGCCTTCGTCCGCTGGATCGACGAGGGCTGCCACGCCGACATGGGCTACCTGGCGGCAAACCTCGACAAGCGGCTCGACCCGACGCTCCTCGTCGAGGGCGCACGCAGCGTGGTGTCCGTCGCCCTGAACTACTTCCCTCCGCGTGACATCCCTCCCGGCGAGTACCGGCTGGCGTGGTACGCCCTGGGCGAGGACTACCACACGGTGATGAAGGACAAGCTTGCCCGGCTCCTGGACTACCTCCGCACCCTGCTGCCCGGGGTCAGCGGACGCGCCTTCTGCGACACCGCCCCCCTGCTGGAACGCTACTGGGCGTGGCGTGGCGGACTGGGCTGGGTGGGCAAGCACACGCAGCTCATCCTGCCACACGCCGGCTCAGCCTTCTTCCTGGGCGAGCTGGTGGTCGACTGCACGCTGACGTATGACACGCCGCTGCCCTCGCGCTGCGGCACGTGCGACCGCTGCCTGCGTGCCTGTCCGACGGGCGCACTGACCCGTCCGCGTCACCTCGACGCCCGTCGCTGCCTGTCGTACCTGACCATCGAGAGCCGCGGTGAAATCCCTCCCGAGGCAGCCTCCCGCCTGGGTGACAGCATCTATGGTTGCGACCGTTGCCAGCAGGCGTGCCCGTGGATGCGTTTTGCCCGTCCGACGGACGAGGCGCGCCTGCATCCGCGCGACGGACTCCTTGCCATGCGCCGCGCCGACTGGAAACGTCTGGACGTGGAGACCTACCGACGCCTCTTCAAGGGCTCTGCCGTCAAGCGGGCGAAATTCGAGGGTCTGACGCGGAACATCCGTGCCACGGACAACGCTCCCATGGACGAAACGGACCATTGACAATCCCCCTTCGGCGTGGGCATGAACCCACAAGGCGGTGAATGTAGGGGCGACATAACACAATTGACAATTGACAATGGACAATTGACAATTACCTTGCGGCGTGGGGATGTGACTGCAAGGCGATAATTGTCCATTGTCAATTATCAATTGTTAATTGAATATGTTGGACCGGGCGACCAGACCGGTCGCCCCTACATTTTCCCCATGAACGGTTTATCAAAACGACACAATTTTCCCGGTCTTAACATCACAATTTCCCGATTCATCGTTTTCAGCTAACGCGCATTTTCGCAAAATCGTCCCAATTAGAAAATCGCGCGTTAAATATTTTAAGATACGTCCGTTGGAACGCATCTAAA
>NZ_JAMBLN010000034.1:0-21837 GCF_023337025.1 Mediterranea sp. ET5
GAGAAAGGTCATTTTTCATTCCTGATGATAGTAAATACCTCAATTCGCTGACATCCCGTTATTTTTCCTTATCAGGAGAGCAACTTCCTTACTGCCCGACGGCAACGCTCCAAATCTTTTGCATCAACCGGTTTTTGACGCGTGCCTCCCCGCTCTATGCATGCACGCAAGCGGAAGCCACTCCATTTCAATACTTCCTTCAAGGCACGAATCACCCCTCTCGTCTGATTAAACCATCTATTAAATGGATAGGGAGTCGTGGAAGTGCTCACCACAATCGCCAGCTTTCCTTTATGCAGCGGACGGGGACCATATTTCCCCTCTCCAATCAATCCATACACCATTCGGTCAAGCAGGACTTTAAGCGTTCCCGGCATATTGCCCCAATAACAGGGTGCTCCTATTATCAGAGCATCACAACAATTAATCCGATGCAACGTGCGTTGTGCATCGTCTTCCGGTAAAACGCATTCCAAACGCGAACGACACACCATGCATCCGGTACAGGGAGCTACCTGCAAATCGAATACATTGATCCAATCGACATGTACACCGTGTGCCAGCGCTTCCTCACGCATGGCTTCAAGCATACGCGAGAGATTGCCCTTCCGACGTGGACTGGCATTGATAATCAGCAAATGTTCGACCTTATTCATGGATTAAATGATAATTTCCTCCCAAGCACGTTGATTTATAGACCTGCAGGGCATGCACCAACGTTTGTTTGATTTTCTGCTCTTCCCCTGAACCCGTTGTCGACAGGACCAGTAAAGGCAAGTCATACTTCCGGAAAACAGATTCTTTCAGTTCATCCCTCAGACTCTGCTCCGTCCCTTCGCGATGGAAACTGTAGCCATTCACTTCAATTCCCATGACCGGCAATTTACTGACTCTGTTAAACAGCAAAAAGTCCACATGGGTCTTTGCATGCGAAGCGTATTCATACTCCCGTTGCTCCAGCATCTGTTCTTTATGACGGAAAATAGAGCGTAACGGATAATGCAACACAACCTTCAGGTAAGCATATCCTCCTTCTTCCAGCACTTTCAGGATCAGCGGATAGAGTAAGTTCTCCGAATCATATTCCGAGACTTTCGGGTGCCGTTCCAGGTATTCCAGACGTTCTTTCGTGTAATGCTCATACAAATAATCAAAAATGGACGAGACCTTACTTTCAACGACCGCACAGTTCTGATAGCTGATGTAATGCAGCAAATCTGTGAGATTGCCCTCCTTTTCCTGCTTTTCTCCGGTCATCACCAGACAGAACTTCTTCTTTGCCCGGGAAACAGCCACATTCAGCATGTTATCATCATCACAAAAGGGTGTAATCTGATTATCCACAGCACTGAACACGATAGCGTCATTCTCCCGCCCCTGATACTTATGCACTGTCGCTGCCAGATCCGGCCTGCCAAACTCCTTATTGATGGCATCCACCTGATTATTGTAAGGAGTAACGATGCCCACATCATCAAAACCTGCCAACGCGGGGAATACCTCACTCCTGATTACATCTATCTCCCGCTGGTTGCATTTATTCCGGGCATGATTGCCTGCAACTGTCGTGAAAGCACTCAAGACATTCTCTTCTCCGGTGTCAGGGGTCATAATCAGCAGTTGCCCTCCATAGAACTTCTGGTTGCAGAAATTGATGATACGCGGATGGCAACGATAATGTTCGCACAGCAAGGTCTGCGGAACCTCTTTAATCACTGCCCCAATCGAAGTCAACAAACTGTAAGAGGCACAATCGTAACCTTCCGCCAGATGATAACGCTCCTGCACAATCTTGAAACGCTTCCTGTCATCTTCCGTTACCACATTGGGCAACTGTTGCGAATCTCCCACAATCACAGCATTGCGTGCACACGTCAATGCCAGGAAGCCCGTCTCGACAGCTACCTGCGATGCTTCATCGACGATGACATAATCATAAATGGTATTTGCAGCCAGACAGGAACGTGCCGAAAAGGTCGTACTCAAGACGATGGGATATTGCTTCAAAACTTCGGAAGAGCGTTTCCACAGGTCTTCCTCCGAAACCAAGACCGGACGTCCGTCACGATACTTCCGACAAAGGGCATCTTTCAGCAGGAGCAAGGAGTTCTCAGTCAAGACAGTCATCAAGGCTCCGGCATCCTGACGCTCCAGTGCTGACTCCAAAGCAGCTATAGCCTCACAAAGTTCCCGGCGACGCTTCGGGTAATACAAGGTCTGCAACCTCGTAATCAACGGAAGCAGATTTTCTCGCTCCATCCGTTTGGTCAGCCGGAACCAGTAACGGCAGAGGAATTTCAGCAGAAGCCACCTGAATCGTCCGCTCCAGCCATGGATGCCGGCAGCAGCATCTTCATCCACATAAGGCTGAAGCTCCAGCCACAACCTGAGCAACTTACCGGAAGTGAGGGAGGTGCTTTCCCGGGCGTCCTCTTCACCCAGAGCATGTTCCTGCTTGAAATGCTCCCATTCCAAGCTTGCAGCTTCCAGTTCCTGCCTCTTAACCGCCAAGTCATTCTGTAGGGAGAACACTGTATCCAACTGCCTGGAGGCTGTGTCTACCTTCTTTTGGGCATCCTGCACCTCCTCGATTTGCCAGGAGGGCAACTCCTCGGGAAGAGGAGGTTGGGAACGGATAAATTCTCCCTTATTCTCCTTATTGCCTAAGGGAGCGACCATGAAATCAAGACCATACTTTGCCAGCTTCTCCCGAATATTATCTGTTGCCGAATTGTTTGCCGACACCACCAGGGCGGTCTTGCCACGCATCACGATGTTAGCCAGGATGTTCAGAATCGTTTGCGTCTTACCTGTTCCGGGAGGACCCTGAACGATGCTGACCTGATGGGTGAAGGCTTGTCTCACCGCCTCTTTCTGACTGGCATTGCTTCCAAACGGATAAATCAGGTTTCCCGGCTCGGTCCTTTTAGGGGACGCCGAATACCCCAGGTAAAGGGAAGCTACCGTATCGTCGCCTACATAGCTGATAGCCGCATACTGCTTTTCCAGTATTCCTTGCACCGTCTCGTTCTTCCGGGGTTCTCCATTCTTGCCCAACGGATTCAGCCCGGCGATATGCTTCAGATAATCAAAGACGTCGTTGCTCCTGGAGTTGCACAAGCAATTCGTCACGACCCGGATACATTCACCGGGATAATCCCGGTAACGCCCACTGTGAAAGACAATCCGCCAGAAGCCCTGCTCATCGTAAGCATAATGCCACACGTCCTTGAGTCCGGACAGTTCCTGGCCATTCAGAAAGATACGATTGACATCCAGGGCCGGGTCGACCCATTCACGCATCCGGTTGCTCAGGTATGCCAGGTTCTGCCGGCTATACCTGTAATATTTGCTGCTGTTCGTGAAGCGTACCCGGTAGATGCCGGCATCATCCTGCTCAAAAGAGGAAATCTCGGCACTCTTCGGCACCCATTTCCCTTCCTTCTTAATCAATATATAATGGCTCGGTTCATTCATGGTCCTAAAACAAACAACGGGTTGACACGTTCATGAGGGGGACGAAGTTCCGGACGAACATTACACTCCTCCACTCATCAACCTGCCAACCCGTCACTAAGTTACTTGCTTGTATACGTGCTGACTCCGCACCGGCGTATGGCGGACATCAATAAGCTCTGGCAAAGAGCACACGGCGTGCCGACGGTTTACCGGTCAGCATGTCCACACCCGGCTGGAGACTTTCCTCGTCGGCATCAAACGGAATGCAACGGATGGTTGCCTTGGTTTCTTCCTTGATGCGCTCCTCTGTCTCGGTCGTACCGTCCCAATGAGCCAGGATGAAGCCACCCTTCTCTATCTGCTCCTTGAATTGATCCCACGTATCCACCTTGAAGGTGTGAGACTGACGGTAATTCAGTGCCTTCTGATAGATATTGGCTTGAATCTCATCCAGCAGGTTCTTCACATATTCCTCGATTCCGTCGCAAGAGACTGTATGCTTCTCCAGCGTATCACGACGCATGATTTCCATCGTGTTGTTCTCATAGTCACGGCCTCCCATCACCAGACGGACGGGAACGCCCTTCAGTTCGTAATCGGCAAACTTGAAGCCCGGACGCTTGTTGTCGGCATTATCATACTTCACCGAAATGCCCAATGCACGCAGACGGTCGACAATGCCAGCCACCTTTGCATCAATGAGCTTCAACTGCTCGTCACTCTTATAGATAGGCACAATGACAACCTGAATCGGAGCCAACTTCGGAGGCAGCACCAGTCCGTTGTCATCCGAATGGGACATGATGAGCGCGCCCATCAGACGGGTCGACACACCCCATGACGTAGCCCACACGTAGTCCAGTTTGTTATCCTTGTCGACAAACTGCACGTCAAAAGCCTTGGCGAAGTTCTGTCCCAGGAAGTGAGAAGTACCGCTTTGCAATGCCTTGCCATCCTGCATCAAGGCTTCAATGGTATAAGTATCCAACGCTCCGGCAAAACGTTCATTGGCAGACTTCACGCCTTTCATCACCGGCACTGCCATGTAGTTCTCTGCAAAATCCGCATAGACTCCCAGCATCTTCTGTGCTTCGGCCTCTGCCTCTTCACGAGTGGCATGTGCCGTGTGTCCCTCCTGCCACAAGAACTCAGCCGTACGCAGGAACAGACGGGTACGCATTTCCCAACGCATCACATTGGCCCACTGGTTGCACAAGATGGGCAGGTCACGGTAAGAGCGAATCCAGTTCTTATATGTACTCCAGATAATCGTTTCCGATGTCGGACGGATAATCAGTTCCTCTTCCAGCTTGGCAGCGGGATCGACAATCACCCCACTCCCATCTTCGGCATTTTTCAAACGGTAGTGGGTCACCACGGCACACTCCTTGGCGAAACCTTCCACATGTTCAGCCTCACGGCTCAGGTATGATTTCGGGATCAAAAGCGGGAAATAGGCATTCACGTGTCCGGTCTCTTTGAACTTGTCATCCAGCACACGCTGCATCTTCTCCCAAATCGCATAGCCATAGGGCTTGATCACCATACATCCACGCACGGGTGATTGTTCAGCCAGGTCTGCTTTTACGACCAAATCGTTATACCATTGCGAATAGTTCTCGCTACGCTTGGTCAGTTCTTTCAATTCTTTTGCCATTGCTTTATCTTGTTTTGATTATTACTCTTCGATTTTTGCGAATGCAAAAGTAGTAATTTTCTAAAAAAGAGGCTCCATCTTTGACTTAATAAGTTAGGCGGAAGCGCGTGCGGTATCCGTACATTATTCTTCTATCTCCTTCTGTCTCCTTGTCTACCCTTCTGCCGACAGAGCTGCTACCTCGCCATGAAGAAGCGGAAAATTAGACTAAATATTGATAAAAGCGGACTTTTTTAGCAACACTTTGTCAGATAAAGCCTATATTTGTCGATACAAAACGTGACATTAAATCATTAAAATTGACATGAATATGAAAGGTATCAAAACAACTTCCTTGTTACTCAGCGGCCTGTTGGTATTGGGCAGTTGCGGTAATATGAACAACACCACGAAAGGTGGATTAATCGGTGCCGGCGGCGGTGCTGCATTGGGCGGCATCATCGGAGGTCTCGTAGGCAAAGGCAAAGGTGCAGCTATCGGCGCAGCCATCGGTACGGCTGTCGGAACAGGTGCAGGAGTCATCATCGGCAAGAAGATGGACAAAGCTGCAGAGGCAGCCCGTCAGGTAGAAGGTGCACAAGTGGAACAAATCACCGACGCAAACGGTCTGCAGGCTGTGAAGGTAACATTCGATTCGGGTATCCTCTTCAACACCAGCAGCTCTGCTCTGAGCGCATCGGCACAAAGCGCACTGAGCAAGTTTGCCAACAATGTCCTGAAGCAGAACAACACCATGGATATTGCCATCAAGGGTTATACCGACAATCAGGGATGGCGCAACAGTACGGCAGAACAAAGCGTACAGAAGAACATCCAGCTGTCACAACAACGTGCACAAAGCGTTTCTTCCTACTTGCTGAACTGCGGCGTAGCCTCCAGCCAAATCAAGTCGGTTGAAGGTCTGGGCGAGGCTAATCCCGTAGCCGACAACTCGACCAAAGAGGGACAGGCACAGAACCGTCGCGTAGAAGTCTACATGTACGCCAGCGAACAGATGATTCGCGATGCCGAAGCAGGTAAGTAAAATCATCACATCCATATTAAATGAATTGTCAGAAAGGAGGCACCTCACGGCGCCTCCTTTCTTTGTTTTCAAAGAAAAGCTTCCCGGGTTGCAAGGGGGACAGACACCGGAAAGCTCCAGAGAAAAACATAAAGAGCATGCTATCAGTCAACCTTAAACCCAAATCGGTCATTAGACCGCTCAAAGTTCTCTTTGTTTCAAAAGAGCAAGCTCTTTGAGCATCTTGTCCACCTCTGTCGGCATCTTCTTCCTCGTTCTGTCTCGACGTAGCCCGCTACGTCTTCAACAAAACGAGAAACAAGCTGCAGGACAGATGCGAACAATCTACTCAAACTCTAATGACCGATTTGGGTTAAACTCAAATCATGCTTATACTATACGGCGGATAGACTTCGTCTACGCCATACTTCAGCCGACCAAAGTATGATACTTAGGCCCCCTAAGTATAATACTTTGGCAGGCTAAGTATTATACTTTGCCTCATCTAAGCCGGGCTTGTGTCTCATCTGTCCCGCCGATGTCTTCGATACGGAACTGATGGAATGTCAGACTGACGTTCCGGTCATTCGGATGCATACCCGGCTGTACCGCAACACAGACCGACATGCCATCGACAGCTTCCAGCACATAGGAGTACCCGTCTCCGGAAAGCATCCGGTACCACATCCCGTTCTGGGTATACAGGAACTTGATGGCATTCGATGTCTCATACTCCCAGGTAATCCGGTAATGAGACAGTTCTCCTTTACGGAAGGTAAACATACAGGTCTGTTCGTCGTAGTCCACATAATCCAAGTCTGTCACATCTTCCTTCAAGAAGTTCAATACCGCCACCCTTGTCAGTGAATCCGGCGTGAAGGACACCAGGTTGGCATCGGTGCATTCATACTGGAAAGGTTCGTCCAATGTCAGCTTGGGCAAAGGCTGACACTCCGTTGTCACAGCGTCATCGTCGCATGAAGTCATGGGGAAACTCCCCAAAAACAAACCAGCCATCAATGCAAAACGTCCGTACATAAATAAATCTCGTTTAGTTATATGAGTCATTTTGTTTGAAAAAGGTGAAGAGACCGGTTCACACTCCGTTCAAATCATCTCTAAACCCGTTTATTCCGGTCCCTTCGACCACTCAAACCGATGCAAAATTGAAAAGAAGAGCCTATAAACTGCTTGTTTGATTCTGTACTAAATTTGTCTATTACTAAACAAGGTACTCCTTGTCCTACTATTTGGAAAGTCCGTTTGTCAATATGGAAATAATATGACAATACGAATGGAAACTATCAGTAGCGGAACTCTATCCGCGAACGAAGGAAGATGAAAGACTTATTTACCAATTCCGGTTACTTATCGATTCTATTTAACAGAAACACAAACCATTCGGTGACTTATCGATAGATTTTGGTCATTAATCTAGAGAAACTCTCCCTTTATCTATTTTAAAACTATCCTTCTTTACAAATTCCTATCTTTGCTTGCCTACTTATCCAATGATACGACTATGAAATTCGAAGAAATCCTCCATCACTACCAGATACGTTCCTATTCAGAACATGGGGTCACCACCCAATATCTGGGACGCATCGTCCGTCAGTTTACCGGAAAGACTGTCTATCACTGGATTTGCGAAGCACTGGTCCGCGAGATTGCCCAGCTTCTGTCAGACACGGACGCCAGCCTGCAGGAGATTGCCGACCAACTGCACTTCTCCGACCAGGCCGTCATGTCCAAGATGTTCAAACGCCTCCAGGGTATCCCTCCGTCAGTCTACAGAGACCAGATTGCCCGAAGGAGGACCGAGCTGCCCGCGCCGCACAGCGTGTGCTGACCCCGAGGGGCGTCAGACACCACGCAGATTCTCCAGCTTCATCTTACGCAACTGGTAAAGCAGCATGCCAATGGCTGCCAGAGCCGCCAGGAAATCGGAAATCGGCATGCTGAACCACACTCCTTTCACGCCATAGATGGGAGGAAGCAGCGCCAGACCGGGTAAAAGGAACAGCAGCTGACGGGAGAGGGAAAGGAAAATGGATATAGCCGCCTTGCCTATGGACTGGAAGAATTGCGTAATGATGATTTGTGAACCAATGATGGGAAAGACTGCCACACCAATCTGAAGGGCAATCGTCGCCTGATGCGTCAGTTCTTCGTTATTGGTAAACATGCCCACGAACAAGCCCGGGAACAATTCGCTGATAAGGAAACCGAATGTCGTGATGCACGTCGCTGCCACAATGCCCAGCTTCAGCGTCCGCTTCACACGGTCAATGTTTCCGGCTCCGTAGTTGTATCCGCTGATAGGCTGCATCCCCATCGTAATGCCCATTACAATCATTACGAACAGCATTTGAATACGGTTCAAAATACCAAAGGCACCGATAGCAAGGTCGCCTCCGTAGTTCAGCAACCGGTTGTTGATAAAGATCACAATACAGCAGGCACACACATTCATGATGAACGGCGACATGCCGATGCTGAAGATATTGCGGATGATACGCGGACGCAGACGCAGGCTGACACGCTTGAAGCGGATGTAGCTTTTCTTGTTCACGAAATGCGAAAGTACCCAAATCATACCGGCAAACTGGGAAATAATGGTCGATATGGCAGCTCCACGGATTCCCCATTCCAGCACAAAGATACAGACCGGTGCCAGGATGATGTTACACCCGACGGTAAGCATGGCTGAAAACATGGCCTTTTTCGGATAGCCCGTGGCACGCATCATGTTGTTCAGACCGATGGTCACATAAGTAATGGGACTGCCCAGGAGGATCACCTGCATGAAGTCCCGTGCGTATGGCAGCGTCTCATCACTCGCCCCGAAGAAGTAAAGCACCTCGTCCAGGAACAGCAAGGTAATGCCACCATATATAAAGGCATTGATAACACACAGGATAGCCACATTGCCCAACACATCTTCTGCCCCTTTCACATCCTTCTGTCCCAGACGAATGGACGAGATGGAAGCTCCACCTACGCCCACAAGGGTACAGAAAGCCACCAACAGGTTCATCAGCGGGAAAGTAATAGCCAGACCGGAAATTGCCAACGGACCGACGCCGTGACCAATGAAAATGCTATCGATAATGTTGTAGAGTGAGGTTACTGTCATGGCAATGATGGCGGGAACGGAATATTGTACCAATAATTTCCCAATGGGCGCACTGCCCAAAATGTGAGGATTGTTCTCTTCCATAAATAGCGCTTTTTGATTTTGGGGTGCAAAAGTACAACAAATTCACGTCGCTTGTCTACATTTTTGATTTGCATCAAGTGTGTTTCATGTTTTTTAATAACTTGCATTTCGCATACACATCGGGCTTGCAATGCACAGGCCCCGGTCACTGTCTGAAGACCGGAGAGCCTTGCGCCTTGCAAGCCCGATAAAATCAGTCTAAGAGAGTCTGTTACTTGGCAGGCAGCTCGTCCAGTAAGGTCTTGACAGCTGCTTCCAACTGTGCATCACGCCCTTGAAGGACATCTGCCGGAGAATTATAAATCAGCACATCAGGCTCCAGTTCATGATTCTCCGCATAGTTTCCTTCCATATCCACACAGCCCACTTGCGGTATACCGAACACGAGGCTGGGGTCAATCTGGTTCTCCCACCATACTGCTGTCATCGTTCCCGGTACGGGAGCACCGACGAGCTTACCCAGCTTCAACGCCTGATAGAGTTGAGGCGTGCCGTGGGCATTGCTGTAGTTGTCTTCACAAACCAACATACAGGAAGGTTTCGTCCACTGGTTGAACGGGTCACTACCGATGTACTGGCCCTGTGCCACAAAACGTTGATATTCCTTTCCGCCCAACAGAACCATCAGGTCTTCATGGAGCCATCCGCCCCCATTGTGACGTACGTCGACCACGACAGCCTCTTTGTGACGGTACCGTCCGAGCAACTCGCTGTAAGTCTCACGGAAGCTCTCGCTGTTCATTGCCTCAATATGGATATAGCCCAAACGACCTCCTGACAGACGCTCCACTTCAGTCCGGTTACGTTCCACCCAACGATGGTAGAGGACCTCGTTCCACTGACCGGCACCAATACCACGTATGGTCTCTTCAAAACGTTCCTTGGTATCCGGATTATAGACAGCCAGACGTATCTTACGACCGACCTTGCCCTCCAGCAAGGGGAAGTAGTCTTCTCCCTTCTTCACCTCACGTCCGTCAATCTGCTCGATGATACAGCCTTCAGTCACCTTAGTCTTGATTTGGGCAAACGGACTCTTTGCAGGAATCTCCTTAATCTTCAATCCGTCTCCCTTGTAGGTCTCATCATAGAAGACACCCAGCGAAGCCGTCGGCATCGCCCCTCCCCGACCGCTATAACGCGCTCCGGTATGAGAAGCATTGAGTTCGCCCAGCAGCTCGCTCAACATTTCTGCGAAGTCATAATTGTTATTAATGTAAGGGAGGAACTTCTCATAGACCTTCTTATATCCATTCCAATCCACCCCATGCAGGTCCTTCATATAGAACTTGTCCTTCACCTGCTGCCAGGCATGTTCAAAGATATATTCCCGCTCGGCATACGGACGATAATTGAAGAACGCCTCAAATTCAATGCGTTCAGGACGTCCGGAGCGCATATCGATTTCACGCATGCCTCCACCGCCACAAATGAAGATGCCGCCCTGCTTGGACTGTACCAGGTAGCCCCTGCCAATACCTTTCACCAGAATACGTGTACTGCCCTCCTTCAGGTCCCGTACCCACAAGTCCTGCGGACCCTCGAAAGATGTCAGGTAGTAAAGCATGTTACCGTCTTTGGAAAGGAGTGCGTCGCCCAGCAAAGAAGAGTTTGCCGTCAGGCGCATGACACGGTCACGACAGTTCTCCAAGTCGAAGGCGAGTGTCTCCTCCTCTTCCTTCTCCTTCTTGTCATCCTTCTTATGCTTCTTGCCTTTCTTCTTCTTGTCCTGTTCCGCCTTTTCCTTTGCCTCTTTCATCTTACGCTCCTTTTCAGCCTCTTCATACAAGGCAAGGTCTTCGTCATTCATTCTGAACTTCTCATAGGCTTCCAGATCGAAGAACATGATGTAGACATCGCTTTCGGCTCCCCAGCTTCCGTGGCTACGGAATCCGGCACGGTCGCTGCTCCATATCATGGCTTTTCCACCGAGTACCCACTTGGCACGTCCATCGTTGTAACCACTCTGCGTCAGGTTGTGCATCTCGCCTTTTCCATCAGCCTTCAGCAGGACGATATCCTTATTGTTCCATCCGCCGACACCGATGAAGTCTGAAAGAATCCATTTGCTGTCCGGACTCCATTGGAACCACTGGTCGCCATCGGAGTAAGAATACTGGTATTTCTTATCCATCACGGTACGGACCTTCTTGCTCTTCAGGTTCATGACTCTGATGGCAGTTCTGTCTTCCAGGAAAGCTACTTCCTTGCCGTCAGGACTGTATTGCGGCTGGAAGGAGGTCTTGCTCGATTTGGTCAGACGCTCTTCCTTGATTTCGGTCGCATACGTAAATTGCTTTTCATCCTCCTTTACCAACGAAGCCTGGTAAATCTGCCACAAGCCATCCCGCTCGGAAGCATAGACCAGACTGCGTCCGTCAGGAGAAAAGTCGACATCCCTTTCCTGCTCAGGCGTATCAGTAATCTGTTTGGTCGTCTTGTATTCCACCGAAGTCACATAGACATCTCCATGTACGATGAAGGCAATTTCGTCGCCATCAGGTGAAACAGCCATTTCTGACACCCCATTCTGCAATACCTGCCGGATGACATCCCGGTCCAGACGATCCGACATGATTTCAATCTTTACCTTCTTCGGCTGCTTGCCGGGAGCCAGGGTATAAATTTCACCATCCAACCCGTAGCACAATGTTCCATTCTCTGCAATGCTCAGGAAACGTACGGGATTCACTGTATGCCTGGTTATCTGAGTCGACGACGCACTGCCCAATCGGCGCTTGAACACGTTGAAAGTACCGTTCTCTTCACTCAAATAATAGAAGGACTCGCCATCGGGTGCCCAGACCGGATCACGATCCTCACCCCGGAACGCCGTCAGCTTGGCATAACTCCCCGGGGTGCCCGGCGTATACATCCAGACATCACGTGCAATGGAAGACTTATGGTGCTTGCGCCAAGGGTCTTCGTACCCTTTCTTATCCTGGTAAAGCCATTGTTTGCCGTCCTTGCGGATGGAGATGTGCTCCATGGGCATGGACGAGAACATCCGGGGACGTCCTCCCTCCACGCTTACCTCATAAACCTGATTGAATGTGCCTGAAGGGAACTGCATGTCCTCTGCAGACGGCTGGATAGCGGCAGCAAACAAAACATGTCCGTTATCTTTAAAAACAATCGGAGTCTCACTGCCTGAATGAGTGGTCAGACGTTGAGGAACTCCTCCCTCACGCGAAACGATAAACACGTCCAGACTACCCATGCGATCAGATGCAAAAGCAATCTTTTTACTGTCCGGGCTCCACACCGGCGCTGTGTCGTATGCCGGATGAGAAGTCAGCTGCATGGCACGCCCGCCACTGACCGGCACCGTGTAAATATCGCCTTTATAAGTGAAGGCAATGGTCGTCCCATCCGGAGAAATGGTACAATCCCTCATCCACAAAGGCGATTCCTGTGCCAACGCCCATCCGGTCAGGACACAAGCTGCGGCACTCAACAAAATTTTCTTCATGTCGAAAAAAGGTTTAATGGTTTAATGAATGTCTGCAAACGTCCATCGTCACCTGATATGCTTATCACTTACCCAGTAAAACAGAATTCTTACAGATATCCACATCGTTTGTTTTATATGATAAATACACTCTGCCACAAAAGTAGTGAAGTTTTCCAAATAACAAAGCGCGAACTGCACATATATTGCAAGTAAAAATCCAAAACTTGCATCTTTTTGTGCAATTCGCGCCCTGTCAGGATACTCGGATCCCCAACTATCATTCTGCTGTCTCATCCCCGGCAGAAGCCTCTTCAAACTCTGTCACACCGGCATTGATAAGAATGTTATACCACTGAATAAGTTTCTTTATGTCATTTGCATAAACACGATCCCGATCAAAGTTAGGAAGTACCTGCGCAAAAAATTCCTGCAATTCAGCAAGACTTGCCTTCTTGTAATCGAAGTCAACAACGGCTCCATTCTGCTTGTTCTTAAGGGCTGTCAGTACCTGGCTCAAGGGGACGTCATCTTCTTCTGTATACATGGAAATATCCCCCAATGAAGTCACTTTGTCACTTGCATAAATGGGGATACGCTTCTTGGTAGCATCAAGTGTCTCGACAATCAACATGTTTCTTCCTTGCGAAAGCAAACGGTACAGTCCCGGCTTTCCGGAGACAGATAAAATAGTTCTCAACATAATTTTGTGTTTTATCTCTTAAAATAATTTGTTTTCATAACGGGGAGCAAAGATACAATGCCCCGGTCAAGATACAAAGCCCGTATTTAAAAAAATGAAGTAGCCGAAGCCATTCTCACGACCTATCAACAGATTTCGGAAAAGCATTCAGTTGAGCCAATATCTGTTCCAACTGAGGCAACAATGGCGTCACTCCGTCATTGCGCACCACAAAGTCAGCACGAGCACATAGCTCTTCGTCAGGCAACTGATGCTCCATGCGCTTCCGTATCTGCTCTTCCCGAGCTGCATCCCGCTTCATGGCACGACATAAACGGACATTCCAAGGAGCCGACACAGCAATCACCTTATCGACTGTGTTTTCAAACCCTGATTCATAAAGGATGGCGCATTCCATCCCCACCAGACGGCATTGCCTTTGCCGTTCAGACCAGTGTTCGAAATCAGTCTTTACACGTGGATGAATGATTGCGTTCACACGGGCTATACGTTCAGGGAAACCAAAAATATAAGACGCCAGCACCTCCTTGTTTAACGAACCATCCGACGCATAGACCGCATCGCCGACCAATGCCGACAAGTCACGACGGATATGAGGGTCTGCCACTGTGAGTCTTTTGGCTTCATCATCGGTTTGATAAACAGGGATATCCATTATCTGCAACAGACGGGATACAACCGACTTTCCACTACCGATACCTCCGGTTATTCCTAGTTTAATCATGGCGTTTCGAACGTATTCACTTGTTCTATGATAAAGTCGACCTCCGGTGGGTCAATACGGATGTAGCTCACATTGTTTGGAAAGCTTTTCAACTTAACCCGGTATTTATCAGAATTACATTTCAACAGTTCATCATACGTAACTGTTATCAGAAAATCATTCTCTGTGACACTCTTGAAATGCGCCAATCCCACTTGAAAAGTCAGCGACACCTTGGACGGGAAGGTCTTGAGCATCTTGTCTGCCGGGAAGTTCACCGGGTGAATGGGAATTTCCAATTTCTTTTCCGTATACATATCTGTACAGATTTCCACATCCACTCCTTCCGGAACAAACTTTGCCCCGAAAACCGGAGCCAGTATCTCGTGCCGACGAATCGTGTCGTCAACCTGCGTACAGGCAAAGCTTTTCGTATAGACAGCTGTCAATGTATCCAAAATCTCTTCCGGAGCATAAACCAATATGGAATCCGGACTGACATGCATCTCAGAGATATAGTATTGCTTCTCCGTGGTGACCTTGCTCTGCACGACCACGGGAACTTTCTTTGCTTTTCCCCGCGTATATACGATATCAAAAGCATAAGGACGTATGGCACCAACCTGTGTCGTATTCATCAGCTGCGAAGTGACCATTTTCTGAAATGAAGAACTCTCCACACGAACGCGTCCGCTCTCATTTTCCAACTCGCCAAAATCCAACGGGATCGGATAAAACGAACGTCCCAACATATAATTAATCAATACGGTTCCACGGTCTTTCACCTGTACCCGGACCGATGCCGGAGGAGGCATCGTCATCACCACATTGTCCGGGACATTCTCCACCCTTACAGGGATGGCCAGTTCCATCTCATAAGTGTCATTCAACTTCTGCAACATCCAGAAGAAGAAGGCAACGACCAGGAAAAATAAAAAAATCAGAAACTCCCTGCTTTTGGGACTGAGCAGGAAGTTTCTGACTGTACGTAACGTCCTTTGAACAAGAACAGATATATCTCTTTTCGCGGACATTGATGTCTTGATATATTAATGGAACGAATGGAAGTAATCACTTGGCAGCATTCTGAGTCGATGCCATATCCGCAAAAATCGAGTTGCGATCAATGCGTATTTTTACACCGGCTGCAATTTCCAGCACCACCACGTTGTCTTCCAGTTCCTTGATCTTTCCATAGATACCTCCGGCGGTCACGACAGACTGTCCGACTTCCAGATTCTTACGGAAGTTCATTATTTCCTTTTGTTTCTTGTTTTGAGGACGAATCATGAAGAAGTACATGATTGCAAAGATTGCCACCATCATAATGATGAAGGACAAGCTGCTTCCGCCCCCCTGCAATAATACTGTCATTAGGTTCATAGCGTTTTCTTTGTGTGTGTTTAAAATAACGTTTAATTATCGGTCGAACAAATATAAATCAATTCTTTGTCAACTTGCCTTCTTTTTTCAATTGATTAACAATTGCATCCAACATTCCATTGATGAATCCAGGACTCTTCGGCGTACTGTAGAGCTTTGCCAGTTCCACATACTCATTGAGCGAAACACTCACCGGTATATTCGGGAAACTGAGAATCTCAGCCAATGCGATTTGCATGATAATCAGGTCCATGAATGCTACACGGTCCAAGTTCCAATTACGCGTATTTTCCATCATCAGATGACGGTAGTAATCAGCATTCAGAATCGTACGACGGAACAAACGGCGTGCGTATTCCTGATCTTCTTCATCCTTATATTCGGGAAGCAAAGGCTGCTTGGCTCCAAGCTTAACATCAAAACGCTTGATGGTCTTCAGCACGAAAGTATCGACAATCTCCTTATCATCGTTCCAATAAAGGCTCTGTTCCTCCAACAATGCATCCAACTCGGGATTGTTAAAAATCAGATTCTTATAAATCTTTCTCCACAGCTCCCGATCGGCCTCATAAGAGCGGTAGGGATCCGCCATATATTCCTGATAATACTCTGTTTCCTGAATCTTCTCATAGAATGATTTCACGAACTCTTCATCATTGTCCCAGCTCTTCTTTTGTGTCTCGGTAAAGGCACACAACTGCTCGTTGCACTCCAATTGCGCTACAAATCTGTTTTCAATGAATTTCATGTTGGGATTTAATTCTTCAGGAGTGGGGCGCATCTTGCTCTTCCCGGCCAATACACATTTCTCTGCATATTTAGTCACTTCGACCATGAGAAGCAATAAATAGTTGTATAAGTCGTAAGCTTTGTTTAGGCTAAAAAACAATTCTTTTTCAGCTGTGTCCAAATTCTTACCGCCATTCTGGTAATAAGCGTAGACAATCTGTACAACTTTCAAACGAATAAGAGCTCTGTTAATCATAACGGTTATTTAAATTCTTGTATTAGAGTGTGCAAATTTACATAAATTCCACATATCCCTATAATATACACCTGACTTTTTCTCACATCCTCCACATTTCTTTCTGTGACTGCCAGTAAAAATTCATTCCTGTGAATCGGAGAATCCCATATACCTTATTATATAGTATTCATTGGGAACCGACAGTACTAATGGCAAGAGGCCTTCCCCTCATCAAGAGCGCACACACCACAACGTCCGCAGGCCAAACCCTTCAAGTTGCATTTTTCAAAAAAAGAAATATGGAGCAATCACTTTTTCACACACAAGCTTGGCTAATTAGAAAAAATTAGCCACCTTTGAAGCACATTTTTATATTTTAAGTTATGGAAGAGTTTAAAAAGAAAGGTGCTGTTGATGCAGACAAAGAGATTGTATTCTCAAGGGCTATCAAAGCCGGAAAACGCATATATTATCTGGATGTAAAAAAGAACCGTAAGGATGAAATGTTCTTGGCCATCACTGAAAGTAAGAAGGTCGTGTCTGGCGAAGGGGAAGATTCACAAATCAGTTTTGAAAAACACAAGATATTCCTATACAAAGAAGACTTCGAGAAGTTCATGAACGGCCTTCATGAAGCCATCGGATTCATAGAACAGGAACAGGGACCTATAGAACCGAAGCATGGCAACAGTAATGCCGAAAATGAGACTGAGGCTGCCCCGATGTCAGATGAAATTAAAATAGACATAGACTTTTAGAGCCACCTGTTTGGATATTTCACTGAAAAAGCGTACTTTTGCGCCGCTTTTTGACACATCGTGTGATGGTGAATTAAGCAAAACAAACTTAATTTAGAGTAACACAAACATTTACGACAATGAAAACTATCGACGTAAAAGGTACAGCCAGACCTGAAACTGGCAAGAAATCGACACGCGAAATCCGTAAAGCCGGTAGCGTTCCCTGCAACCTCTATGGTACTAAGAAAGATGAAAACGGTAATATCGTTGCAACTTCTTTCACTGTACCCAATGAAGGACTCCGTAACCTGATTTACACTCCGCACATCTACACTGTAAACTTGGACATTGACGGCAAGACCTGCAAAGCCATCATGAAAGAGATCCAGTTCCACCCGGTGAAAGACAACGTGCTCCACGTTGACTTCTACGAAATCACCGAAGATCAACCCATCGTTATGGAAGTTCCGGTTCAGCTCGAAGGTTTGGCTGAAGGTGTACGTGCCGGTGGTAAGTTGCAGCTGCAGGTTCGTAAGCTGAAAGTAAAAGCTACTTACGACAAGATTCCTGAAAGACTGGTTGTTGACGTAACTAGCCTGGGTCTTGGCAAAACAATCAAAGTGGGCGAATTGTCCTTCGAAGGATTGGAAATCCTGAATGCTAAGGAAACCGTTGTCTGCGCTGTTAAGTTGACGCGTGCCGCAATGGGTGCTGCTGCCAAGGCAAACTAATGCTTCTGACAAAACCTTTTAATCCTCATCAATGAAATATTTGATTGTAGGGCTGGGAAACATCGGTGATGAATACCGGGATACCCGCCACAACATAGGATTTAACGTATTGGATGCCTTTGCAAAGGCATCCAATATTGTTTTTAAGGATGGACGCTACGGAGCGACGGCTGATTTATCACTCAAGGGAAGGCAGCTTGTATTACTCAAACCTTCCACTTACATGAATTTAAGTGGCAACGCCGTCCGCTACTGGATGCAACAAGAGAAAGTCCCACTGGAGAATGTACTGATTGTAGTCGATGATTTGGCCCTGCCGTTTGGCACCCTGCGTCTGAAACCTAAAGGAAGCGATGCCGGACACAATGGATTAAAACATATCGCAGCGACATTGGGCACGGAGAATTATGCCCGCTTGCGCTTTGGAATAGGTAACAATTTCCCTAAAGGTGCACAGATAGACTATGTGCTGGGACACTTCAGCGAAGAAGAAAAACAGCAAATGGGTGAACGGATAGATACCGCCTGCGAGATCATCAAAAGCTTTTGCCTTGCAGGTATCGCCATCACCATGAATCAATTCAACAAGAAATGAGTGAAGCCAGAATAGACAAATGGCTGTGGGCTGCGCGCATCTTCAAGACACGCACCATTGCAGCTGAAGCTTGTAAAAAAGGACGTATCAGTGTAAACGGAAGCCAGGTGAAACCATCGCGTATGGTGAAACCGGGAGAAGTAATTCAGGTACGCAAACCGCCTGTCACCTATTCATTCAAGGTTCTCCAGGCTATTGAGAAGCGGGTCGGCGCCAAGCTTGTTCCTGAAATTTTGGAAAATGTCACAACGCCTGACCAATATGAATTGCTGGAAATGAACCGTATCAGCGGATTCGTGGATCGAGCACGAGGAACCGGTCGTCCGACGAAAAAGGAACGTCGCAGCCTGGATAAGTTCAATGAACCTGAATTCCTGGAAGACCTTGACTTCGACTTTGATTTTGATGAAGAAGACGAAGAAGAGACCAATCAGTCTAAGTAACTTCAGCTGACTATGAAAAAAGATGGATGGCAAGCTACTTCGACAAATTCCAGTGTATAATACACTTAAAATTATGCTATATTTCAGGAGTGCAAACACGGGGTATCCGCGATTGTACTCCTGATTTTTTACTTTGGTTGAATCGTAAATGACTTAAGTCTCTCCAAATCCCCATTGAATACATTCATATCCACTCTCCCCTTAATACCGGGCAAGAGTCCCAAATCCGTGTGTTGCCAGAAAGCCCATTCACCCTGATACGTCAATGAGTCCACATAATAATGGGCAATCCAGAAAGGATAAGTATCGAGAGAGTCATCACTCAAATAGCGTTCCTTAAATTTGCGGGATGTATAAATTATCGGCTTTACCCCGTAATGCTGTTCCACTCGCTTCAACCAGTTCTTCACTTCCAGGCGCAACGAGTCTTCACTATAATTTCCACGTGTCTCTACATCAAGGACCGGCGGTAAGTCATTCACAGTCAGTTCCACCTGCTGGCAAAAGAAGTCAGCTTGTTTAATGGCAGATGAAGTATTGCTGAAAAAATGGTATGCTCCACGAATAAACCCGTGTTCACGCGCCCTGACAAAATTATGCTGAAACGTCGAATCAATCCAGTCGGAGCCTTCAGTAGCCTTCATAAATACAAAATGAATTCCCGAACCGGTATGCTCCGCCTTTGCCAGCTCCCCCCAATCAATGCTACCCTGATGATGAGAGATGTCTATTCCATGTACGACCGGATGACCCGCATACATGTCCCCAAAATCCCATCGGTAAAAATAGGGCTTCAAATAATACGTATATAGAATACAGCAGTAGATGACAACAACTATGCCGGTACCAGTCCAAATGAGCCAACGTGGTGTTTCTGCCCATAACCGCCAGCCTTTCCGACTATTCTTCCTCTTTCTGTTCTTCTTCCCTGCAGTAACCGACCGCACCTTCCGCCGTGAAGAAGAAGATGCCGAATTACGCTTTACACTACGCGTCTTACGCACCGGCCTATTGACTGCATCCATCGGAGTTCTTGACACCATAACTTACTATATTCTACAAGAAAACGCAGATTTCCGCATTTCATTCATCAGCGGGAACCTGCGCTCTTTCCTATTTGCTACTGCAAAGTTAATCAGCTTTTTCTAACTGCAATGTTTTTGTCGGCTTATCACACAGTTCAGAAGGACCAAAATATTGTATCGGACCCGGGAAGACATATTCCGTCTCACGTGCCCACTCCTCACGGTGGGAAGCAAACTCCTTGAAAGGGCGTCCCTCCAAATCTACCAAAGCCTTCTTGATAACCGGATGCTCTTTTCCACGGCGATGCTCCACATTCAGCATCATGCTTAGAGGAGCTCCTCCGGCAACCCATTCATCGGCAGGTGCAACCGTATTGCGTACCGACGCCATGTAACCGGTCTTACCCGCAAAAATCAACTGGGCAGCCGTGCATCCAAGTGCGTAACAATAATCAGCATCGTAATTGGATGGGAAACCGCAACGACCTTCATAGCCTAAGAAGTGATGCTGGGTTGCGAACTTCCCGACATACTTCCCTTCTGCCTTCCACTGAGCCAACTTCATTCCGACCATGGAGGAAAGCAATACTTCCGTTTCAATACGCGAAACGCAGACATTACCATGGGGATCACGGTCAAGCGTCAGCTGAGCTGCCACGCTCTCAGGCAGACTGGCAAAAATTGCCGCATTTTTAGTCGACAGGCGGGAAATCACCCAATTACGCTGTTCCGACTGCTTGGCGGTCTGTCCTTCCGTCGTATCTGCCAACAAGTCGTTCAATTCCGCAATCAGACTCTTCATGGCCGGGATGAACTCAATCAGACCTTCCGGAATGAGCACCGTACCAAAGTTCAATCCACGTTCCGCACGTTCTGCGACAGCCTTGGCTATATAGGTTACGATATCATCCAAGGTCTGATTCTTGGCAGCGACCTCTTCGGAGATAATACAGATGTTCGGCTGGGTCTGTAAAGCGCATTCCAATGCAATGTGCGATGCCGAACGTCCCATTAATTTAATAAAGTGCCAATATTTACGGGTGGAATTACAATCACGCTCAATGTTTCCGATAATCTCTGAATAAATTTTACAGGTTGTATCAAAGCCAAAGGATGCCTCCACAATATCATTCTTCAAGTCACCATCAATGGTTTTCGGGCAACCGATTACCTGAATGCCAGCCTGTTTGGCCTGATAATATTCTGCCAGAATAGCAGCATTCGTATTTGAATCGTCTCCTCCTACAATAACGAGCGCCTTGATATCGAGCTTCTTCATGATTTCCAAGCCTTTTTCAAACTGTTCTTCTTTCTCCAGCTTGGTGCGTCCGGTACCTATCAAGTCAAAACCACCTGTATTCCGATACTCATCGATGATGTCAGCAGTCAGCTCTTTGTATTCATGATTAATCAATCCGCCGGGACCCAGGATGAAACCGAAAAGACGACTATCTTTGTTGTTCGTTTTCAATCCATCATACAAACCTGAAATGACGTTGTGTCCACCCGGTGCAGGACCTCCGGAAAGTATAATACCTACATTGATAGCAGGATACTCTTTTTGCTTCGTACTCTCTACAAACCGAAGAATTGGCATTCCATAGGTGTTGGGAAACAATTTCTTCAACTCTTCTTTGTGTGTTGCCGGTTCTGTTTTGCCAAGTTCGACCACTTCAATGGCTCCTCGCAAAGCTTTTGGCAGTTTGGGCTGATACGATTTTCTCGCCAGTTGAAGTGCACTCTGTGTATTATTCATG
>NZ_JAMBLN010000035.1:0-11291 GCF_023337025.1 Mediterranea sp. ET5
TCCGTACGAAAACAGCCACCTGTTTTCATTTTTCAGCGACCAAAGGAGCATGATTCCGCAGGTGTGAAATTGCGTCCGTCTGAAGAAAAAGACCGACGGAAGGAAACGAATGAAGAGAAAGATGCTGTAAAAAGAAAGGGATAAGGCGGAAAGTGCGACAATATGTATTTTGCGAATCGCCCGAGAAGGCCCTTCCCGGTCATCCATCCGTATTTTGGCGCAAGGAAGGCCTCTCTCGGGCGATTCGTTTGACAATTTGACAAATTGATACCTTCGCCGGAACGCATCCACAGCCTGCCCCGGAAGGGGGAGGAGCGGCGACGTTCAGGGCCCGTTGGCTGGCGACATTCCAGCAAGAGAAAAAAAGGAGAGCAGGCTTTGAACGGTGGGGACAAAACAGTTAAATTAGCGGACGCTAACAGTAACAGAGTATTGACTATGGAATCTAATTTGAGACGTGCGGCTGCCCGGATGATGGTGCTTCTGGGCATGCTCCTCCTGACGCAAGGGGCGTTTTCCCAAGATGAATCTTTATTTACTTCCGACTGGCGGGACCCGGCGACGGGGGACTGGCTGATGGGCTTCCGCCCCGAGGGCGTGGTGTACGACTGCCGCGTGTGGGACTACCGGACGAAGGTGCCGGAGGGCGACGGATGGGCGCTGCTGCTGGAGAGCGGCGGCGAGACGTTGCAGGTGAAGGTGGGCAGGGAGGAAGACGGACGGCGGAGCATCGCCGTGGACGGACGCCCTGCCACGGTCTGCGAGAAGCTGTCGGGGAGAGTGATGCCTGATTATCCGACGGCGGACGGACGGGGATTTACGGACAACGGCTACCGTGTGGACTCGGTGACGGTCTGCGGATGGTATGTGAACCGCCCCGCGAAGCTGCAGGGGAAAGGGCAGACGTTCGAGGTGACATACACGGACGTACTGACGGCAAAGGAGAGGCGGGTGACGGCACCGCTGGACTCGCTGGGGAGGTTCCGTGTGACGTTCCCGGTGCTGAACACGCAGGAGGTGTTCCTCGACTGGCGGCGCATCGCGGTGCACACGGTCGTGGAGCCGGGAGAGACCTACTTCCTGCTCTGTGACTTCGGCAGTGGGCGACGCCTGTTCATGAGCAGGGACAGCCGCCTGCCGAACGAGCTGCTGGCGCATGAGGCATCGTTCCGGAGTCCGCTGTACCAGGACCCCCGGGAGCAGAAGATGAGTCTGGAGGAGCTGATGGCGCTGGGCGACAAGGTCCTGGCACAGAGGGAGGCGCTGCTCGACAGCCTGACGGGGTGCCACCCGACGCTGTCGGAGCGTTACCGGGCGTACTTCCGGGGGAATGTGCTGATGGACAATGCGCGCAACATCGGCCAGGCACGGTTCTTCTCGCCGGACTTCCGTCTGCCGCGGACGGTCTCGGACCACTTGGCGGAGCGTTACTGGTCACGGATGCCACAGCCTTACACGGTCCACGCACAGGCGTTTGCCTCTTTCGTCCGTGATTTTCTGGACGACCGGATGGAGTACTGCGGGCTGCGCGCCTCGGTCCGTCCGGACGAGCTGGTGTGTGAGGGCTTCATCCGTGCGTCGGAGGAGAAGCGTCAGCTGATGGAGGCGTACGGCGTGGCGTTCCGGGGACTGGAGGCAGCGTTGGCGAAGGAGGCGGACGAGGCGTTGCGCGACTCGCTGGTGCACCGGTTCCAGCGGGAACAGGCGGAGGCGCTTGCCTATCTGGACGTGCTGATGGACGACGAGGAGGCGGGGGCGGTTGTTCGCCGGGAGCTGACGAGGCGTGCGCTCGCCAGCCGGTGTACGTTGCTCGACACGCTGGGCTGCACCGGGGCGTTGCGGGACATCTGCCTGACGAACTTCTTCCATGCGTACCTGGACAACAACCGGCATTCGCTTCCGCAGGAGCTGCTCACGTCGGTAGAGGAGCTCATCGGGATGGAAAGCGCGAAGGACCTGTTGCACGCCGAGCAGGCGCACTATGTGGCATTGGAGGAGTCGCCCGTCCCCGATGCGGAGAGCCTGAAGTCGGCTGACGTGGTGGCGGGACTGACGGACGGCGGGGAGATATTGGACCGGTTGCTGGCACCGTACCGTGGCAAGCCGGTGCTCATTGACGTATGGGGGACGTGGTGCGGTCCGTGCAAGGAGGCCCTGTCCCATTCGCAGGAGCTGTATGAGGCGTTGGCACCCTACGGGGTGGTCTGCCTCTACCTGGCGAACAACAGTCCGGTGGAGTCATGGAGGAACGTCATCCGTGAATACCGGCTGACGGGCAGCCACTGTGCCCACTACAACCTCCCGCCGGAGCAGCAGGCAGCCGTCGAGTCGGTACTGGGTGTGCGGTCTTATCCCACGTACAGACTTGCCGACCGGACGGGCCGTGTGCTCGATGTGCCGGCTGACCCGCGCCGTCTGGCAGAATTGCTGGAGTCGGTGAAGGGGGTTGCCGGTCAGGAGTGAGCCGGGCGTCGTGTGTCCAGGATGAGGTCGATGAACTCCTGCGGCAGGCTGACGTTGGGCAGGTCGACGGCGTCGGCAAAGAGTGGGGCAATGTCCCGTGCGCGGAACCCGGCGATGCCGCAGCCGATGCGTGTCACGAGGAAGTGCAGCCCGGGGTGTGTCCGTGCGAAGGCGATGAACTCGTCGGTGTAAGGTCGTATGGCGTCGATACCTCCGTGCATGGTCGGTATGCCGTAAGACTGTCCCTGCAGTCCGTTCCCCTGTCCGAGGATGGCTCCGAAGCGTCGCCAGGCGAGGAGTGCGGCTCCTCCCCCGTGCATGCCTTCGAGGTTGCTGCCGAAGACGAAGATTTCATTTTCCTTCAGTCGGGTGATGAGTTTGGGAGTAATCCCGCATGCGTGGTTGTGGGTGTTCATGGTGATGAAGAATTAGGATAGGTGAAACATAAGCTGGTTGTTGTCAGAGTCCGCGTCGGACGAACTGGTGACGGCCTGCGGAGAGGGGACGACGGCTTTTCCGCTGTGGCATCCCCGTGCCGGAACCGCGGTCCTCGGCTGCCTCTGTCTGCGGACGGAAGGAGCCACCGCGGTGCCCGAATCGGTGACAAGTGACATAAAAATCCCCTGCAAGCATTTGGCTTACAGGGGATTAACAGTGGACCAGCCTGGGCTTGAACCAGGGACCTCCAGATTATGAGTCTGTTGCTCTAACCAACTGAGCTACAAGTCCGGGAAAACACGAATCGTTTTCGCTGCAAAAGTAGATATTTGCGACGAATTATGCAAGAGCGGGCTTTAAAAAAGTGGAAGACAGCGAGGAGGCACGGCTTTTTTTCCATACCTTTGCGCCCGATTATGACAAGAACTACAACAGATTTCATGGATAACGGTATACGGAACCTTGTGTTCGATTTCGGCGGAGTGCTCATTGACATCGACCCCCGCCGCTGCGTGGAGGAATTTGAGAAGCTGGGCTTCGGTCCGGCGGAAGAGTTGATAGGAAAGTATTGGCAGCGAGGGGTCTTCCGCGACTTCGAACTGGGGAACGTCTCCTCCGAGGTCTTCTGCCAGTCGGTCCGCAACGAGGCAGGACGGCGGGTGACGGACGAGGAAATCATCGCGGCGTGGAACGCCATGCTGTGCGACATCGCACCCGCGAAACTCGAAAGGCTGCTCGAACTGAGAAAGGACTATAAGGTTTACCTGCTGAGCAACACGAACGTACTCCACTGGGAGGCGGCACGCCGCCTCTTCGCCCGCGGAGGACACTCCCTGCAGGACTATTTCGACGACGTCTTCCTCTCCTTCGAGATGCACCAGGCGAAACCCGATGCCGGTATCTTCCAGTCGCTTGCCATGCGGACGGGGCTTTTCCCCCACGAGACGCTGCTCATCGACGACGCGTCCGCTAACTGCGACGTGGCACGCTCGCTGGGGTGGCACACGCACTGTGTGAACCCCGGGGAAGACTGGACTTCCACGATTTAAAACCACTACCGCTATGAACACCAAACCCTGTGTCGCTACAATCGGATTCTTTGACGGCGTGCACCGAGGACACCAGTTCCTCATCAGCCGCGTGAAACACCTGGCGCAGGAGCTGGGGCTGGAGTCGGTCATCATCACCTTCCCGGAGCATCCGCGGACGGTGATACAGCCGGGCTTCCGCATGCAGCTCCTCTCGACCCCGGAGGACAAGTATCGTCTGCTGAAGGAGCAGGGTGTGGACCGCATCGTCGAGCTGCCTTTCACGCGCGAGCTGTCGTGCTACACGGCACGCGAGTTCATGCTGGAGGTGCTGCAGCGCCGGTTGAAGGTCGACACGCTGGTCATCGGCTACGACCACCGCTTCGGGCACAACCGCAGCGAGGGCTTCGAGGACTACCGGCGTTATGGCGAGGAGATGGGCATGAAGGTGGTACACGCCGAGGCCTGTGTGGTCGACGGGGTGACAGTGAGCTCGTCGGCTGTCCGCCGCTTCCTGGGAGGAGGCGAGGTGACGATTGCCGCCCATTGTCTGGGCTACGAGTATTACCTGGAGGGGACGGTGGTCGACGGTTTCAAGGTCGGACGGACCCTGGGCTTCCCCACGGCGAACCTGCGTGTGGACTGTCCTGACAAGCTGGTGCCTGCCGACGGGGTCTATGCCGTCCGTGTCCGGGTGGACGGGGCGGAGCATGCCGGGATGCTCAACATCGGGGTGCGTCCCACGGTGGACAACGGACGCGAACGTTCGGTGGAGGTACACATCCTGCACTTCTCGGGCGACCTGTACGGCCACCGCATGCGTGTCACCTTCGTGCAGCGTATCCGCAACGAACAGAAGTTCGCCGGGCTGGACGGGCTCATGGCGCAGCTCCGTCGCGATGCCGAGGAGGTCGAGCGCATCTTCAGTAATCCTTCTCAATCCTGATAGCCGTATGAAAAAAGCCGTATTCCTTGTTCTTCTCTACTTCGTCTGCCAGTTCGCGGCGACGTTGCCCTTCGTGTTCCTGCATTTGCTTCGGGATATGCCCGAACCGTTGTCGCTGACGGATCCGGCTGAGCTGGGGTTGTCGGTCTTGCTGTCGAACGTGCTGATGATAGCCCATCTGCTCTATTGGAAGTACGTGCGCCTGGGCGTGCGTTCGCTGACGGAAGTCCCTCTGCGGATGCTGCTGGTGTGCGTCCCGCTGGTGCTGTCGGCAATGTTCGTGCTCAATGCGTTCAACGAGTGGCTGGACCTGCCCAACTGGGGCGAGGCATCCTTTGAGGGGATGAGCCGCACGGTGTGGGGACTGCTGGCGATAGTGGCGGGTGCTCCGCTGGTGGAGGAGATGTTGTTCCGCGGCGGTGTGATGAACCTGCTCCACCGTGCAGGCTACAGTCCGAAGGCGATGATCGTGTGGTCGGCGTTGCTGTTCGGTCTGTTCCACATCAATCCGGCACAGATTCCGTTTGCCTTCCTGCTGGGCCTGCTACTGGGTTGGCTTTACTGGCGGACGGGCAGCCTGTTGCCGGGCATCCTGTGCCACTTCATCAACAACGCACTGGGTGCACTTGTGCTCCGTTCGGAGCATGCCGACGCGCGCCTTGTCGACCTGATGGGCGGCATGGGTCCGCTCCTTGCAGGCGTCGCCGTGGCAGCGGTGGTGTTTGCTGTCTCCCTCTTCTACGCCCGTCGTTGGCTGAAGGCGGTGAATGGAACTGTGTGGAAGGACTGACGTCTCTGCCCGTGCCGCAAACGCATACTCACCGTGTCAGCCCTGTTCGGTCCGACACGGTGAGTTCAGAGGATGGAGGTACTGCCACGCATCAATAGGCTGCTTCAGACAGGACGAAGACGAGCTTGCTGATAGTGCCGAATCCATCCATCTTGTAGACAGACTTCACATCCCCACTCTTTTCCAGCAACAGCTCATGCACTTCCCCGGTCCCATTGGGCAGGTTGAAGGCAATGCCCAGCGTGTTCTCCAGCGGATAATCTTCTTCATACAGCTTCATGAGGGCATCGTCATAGCGGCTGTTGGTCTTGAATTGTATGTCCTGGATGTACGAGCCGGCAGGACCTTCGTAGATGAGGTCAAACTCGTCGGTCGAGAGGTTGTAGATGTACAGGCTGTTCTCCCGGGTGACGAAGTACTGGTTGGGATATTCCCGGCTGACGATGATGCGTGAGCCTTCGTCGAGGACCAGGTAGGGGAGCAGGCTGACCTCCATTTTGGGGAGTTCCTTTCCTCCGACACTGTTGGTGTAGAGAGAGTAGCGCACGTAGGTGTTGTTGGAACGCCGGAAGATGAAGTCGATGTAGGTATTCTTGTCATCCCAGGTATTGCCCAGTGCGGTCACGAGCGTCATGTCTTTCAGTGAGCGTTCGCCGGTGAAGAGCAGGGGCTCCAGCTCGGTGAGCATGGCGACGTTGTACATATCCATTCTCACGCGTGTGAGCCCGGTCAGCTTGGTATTGTCCCGTGTGTTGAAGAGGAAGATTTTCTTTTGCCCGTTGTCCCAGATGTAGAGCTTCTTCTCGAAGTAGGTCGCGAAGTCAGCCTGATAGTTCTCGGTTCCGGCGGCGCACTTGAGGGGGTAATAGATGCGGTATCCCGGTGAATAGAGCACTTTCTTGCCGTCAGTGATGAGGCCTCCCAGCTGGCTTCCGTCGGTGAATGCCGTAACGACCTTCTCCTCCGAATCCCGTGGCATCATCTGGCTGTACCAGCCGCGCAACTGTGCTTGCGGATTGAAGGGGAAGTAGGCATAGAGCTCGTCTCCTGCCAGGATGTTGATCAAGGCGGCATCGCGATAGCCGTAGCCCATCTGGAGGTAGTTGAAGTCTGTCACCTTGTTGGCGGTGAAGGCTGCATAGAGCGCACTGTCGGGAGCTTCGGGAGTGAGAATCATGGAACGTGTCTTGATGATGTCGGTCCCCTTCCGTACGGCGTTTCCCAGCTTGACTTGTCCGTCCTGTGTGTGGAGCACGAACCAGTTGTTGATGTAAGGCAGGACGGTCTTGATGCGCACTCGCTGGTAGTAGTCCAGGTCTGTGAGCTTGTCATGCAGCTTCATCAGGAAGAAGGTGTCCGTCGGGTGGCTGGGTTGTATTTTGACAGGCAGTGTACGGGAGTACAGTGTGTCTGTCCGATTCGTCAGTGACACCCAGGAGCAGACCACTTCATTGCTGTCCACAGGCTGTTCTCCGTCCGTGACATCCACCCGGTAGGTCATGGCCAGCGTGTCGTTTCCCGTCGGCTGGTCATACGTATAGACAATTTCGTTGTCAGATACCCGCCGGAAATCATCGGGCGAGATGAGCAAGGTCAGTTTGCGCAACGGCGTGTAGTCGTAATGCCCTTTGTCCTCGTAGCAGCTCATGGTCATGATGGCACATAGTGTGAGGGGCAGGGCGATGCCGGTTATTAGTTGGTATATTGTTTTCATAAGGTCAAGAAGCTATGTAGGGGTCAAACGTAAAGTCTTTCGGGTGGTCGGGGTGCTCAGCATTGTATTTCTTCAGGGCTGCATTGAGCAGAATCTTGTTGGTGCGCGCACTCCGTGTGCTTTCGAAGTCGGTTGTTTTCAGCACGGTGACCATGAAGGCATGTTTCTCCGGACTGTATTGGCCGTAATAGTAGTCATGCAACTCTTTCCAGTAGTCCGGCTTTTCATAGCGGTCGGTAACGACAAATAGGTGTTTCAGTCCTTCTTCCGGTCCTAAGGCGAAGTCCTGTGTCTTTTGTTCCGGGTCTATTTCTACCATAGAGGCGTAGTATGCCTGTCTGAGGGCAGGACGGTTGATGGTGACCACGAGTGTGTCCCTCAGTCTTCCCCGGCGGATGACTGCCTGCTGTTGCATCTCCAGGTCTGCGGCACCGGCAATTTCCAGGTTTGCCAATGTCCGGCTGTCGTCGGCAGTCGCCTGTCGTACGCGCAGTGTCACTTGCCGGTCCCGGTCAGCTTCCCATCCCATGACTCTCAGGATAAGTTTTACCGTGACCGTACGTATGGAGTCTCCTGCGAGGGTCGTGTCGTCGGTCTTGACAACGCGTCCTGCAAAGTTGACTTCGTCGACTGGTATCGTCCCGGTGGGGGCGGAGGATTCGAAATAGACACTGTCCATCGCTTCGTCATAGCGCAGGATGGAGTCGTCCTTGCAGCCACAGAGCGTGGCTGCATAGCAGAGGCAGAGCCAGATGTATTTATATCGTTTCATAGTGCTATTTAATAGGTGAAAAGAAATAAGATGTATGACTGTCCATGGGTTAGCGTTGTCCCAGTCCGTGTTCCACTTCATCATCGGGGATGGGGAAGACATAGCGTCCTGTCATTCCTTCAGCCACGGGACACTTGAAGAATGTCTTGCTGTCTGTCCGTTTGAGGAAGAAGAACCATTGCCCTTCACAGAGGAAGTCTTTCTGGTATTCCTTGTCGATGATGGCCATGCGCATGGTTTCGGTGTAGTTCCCGTCGGGGACTACGTCGTACTTGGAGGCGATGCCCCGTGCATGCCGGAGTGTGTTGATGTCATTGGCACTCTGTTCGAGCGAGGCTGTTTCGGCACGTATCAGGAACATCTCCGCCAGACGGATCAAGGGGACATTCCGGGTGGTCTGTCCTTCAGCCGACGCCATGAACTTGCGCGGCATCACCTTGGAGCCTGAGTGGACCATGCCTTCACGGTTCTTGTAACGGATATCATTGATGCCGATGCTCAATGCTTCAAACACCTCCTGTGCATTTTCCAAGGAGAGATAGAGCGCTTCGGAGCCGGCGGCATTCAGCTGCTCGACGGAGGCCGGGAACCAGTTTTCCACGCGGCCGTTCAGGTCAAAGATGTCGAGCATGAACAGTGACTCGGCTGACAGGGACGGGTCGGCGGCGTTGCTCCTGACGAGTGATAGTCCGCAGTGCCGGATGACATCATCCGCGTATTGGTATGCTTTTTCCCTGTCGCCCGTCCACAGGCATACGCGTGCAGCCAATGCCTTGACGGCGTATAGGTTCATCCGGTATTGGCGGTTACGCAGGAAGGTATTGGGATAGTTCAGCTCTTTGTCTGTACCCACTGGGTCGGCAGCCAGCAGTGCCTCTGCCTCGTTGAGGTCGTTCATGATGTGCATTACCAGTGAATCGGCAGGACAGAGAGGCTTCTTGTCCGGTGTGAGTTCATCGCGCCAGGGCACTGTCTTCAACTGGCGATCGGTGGCATAGACCGGTCCCCATATGCGGAGTAGGTCAAAGTACATATAGGCACGAAGTCCGAGAGCCTCGCCCTTGATGGTATTGAACAGCTCATCACTCAGGTAGCGTTTTCCCTGGAGGTCCAGGTAGTGGAGCAGGTTGTTGTCGTTGGCGATGGCGTTGTACATGCTTTCCCAGATGTGCCTCTGTGCGCTTGTGCTGGTATTGTTCTCTTTGTAATCGTAGAGCTCGGCTTCCACGGTGGAGTTGACTTCTTCGCCAAGCCGGTCATAGCGTTGTTCCAATTGTGAGAGGTAGCCATAGGTGAGCGTCTTTCCATAAAGCTCATCTTGGGTGAGCAGCTTGTATACTCCCGTGAGTGCACTCTTGTAGCCTTCTTCGGAGGTGTAGAGATGCTTGGTCTTTACGTCGGTCTGTGGTTGTACATCGAGCCAGTCAGCGCATCCGGTGCCTAGCAGCATGGACAGCAAGGCGGGCAGGATGTAGAGTCGGTATGCTTTCATTGTACCTTGGGGTTTTATTTGAACATAATAGACAGATTGAAGTTGATTGTGCGGGCAAAGGGGTAGTTGGTGCCTCGCTCCAGCTTGATGTTGGAGAAACGCGCAATGTCCTGCATCGTCATGCCCACGTTCATGTAACGTATGTAGAGGCGGTCGAGCAGGGTGAGCCGTGTGCCGTCCAACCGGTAGCTGAGGTTGATGGAGGAAATCCTGAACTCGTTGACATTTTGCAGGAAGCGCGAGCTTTGCTTGGTCTCCGAACCGGTGATGGTGAGTGCTTTGTAGAGTGCGCTCCGGTTATTGGGAGTCCATCGCTCGGTCAGTGCGCGCTTGTCCGCATTGTAGGCGAGGTTGACGTTCTCGATTTTGTTGACCAGCGTGGAGTTGTATTGGTCAGAGTCGATGTTGAACATGCAGCCAATGCTGAAGCTGAAGTCTTTCCACACGACACTGTTTGACACCGTGCCGGTGTAGAACGGGGTGGAGTCGCCCAAGGGGACTTTGTCCGCAGCGTCCCAGATGAACGTCTTGTTACCGTTTCGTTTCCGGTAGATTTCCTTTCCGGTTGCCGGGTCGATGCCCAGGGAGGGGACGGTCATGATTTGCGTCGTAGACTGTCCCTCCTGGTAGATGGGCAGGGGAGTGTCGGTCTTTGCCAGGTTCTCGGCGTTCTGTTTGGCAAGGTTGTTTGATATCTTCTTGATGACGTTCTTGTTGTGTGTGCCGTTGGCGGAGATCATCCATTGGAAGCGGCGGCGGGGATTCTCCAGGATGGTGTAGGATATACTGGCCTGATGCCCGGTGTTAAGCAGCGCTCCGGCATTCTCGGTCATGGATGAGAATCCTACGGAAGGCGACAGGGTGAAGTCGACAAGCAGCTGGTCGGTGTAGTTGTAATAGTAGTTGTAGGAGAGGCGGAGGCGGTTCTTGAGTGTGCTCAGCTCTATCCCGACGTTGGTGTTCCGGGTTTGCGACCAGCCCAACCTGTCGTTTCCGATGCCACGTAGCACGGCACCGATGACGTCGGATGACTTGTACGGGTCGGAGAACTCGTCATAAGTGTAGGTCTGCATGCCTTGATAGGACTCATAGTTCTGTGACCCCGTCACACCATACGAGGCACGCAGTACGAGGTTGCTGGCAAGTGTGGTGGGGAACCACTTTTCCTTATGCACGTTCCAGCGTGTACCCACTGACCAGAAAGGAGCCAGTCCCTCACTGGACCCAAAGGAAGAGGCCTGGTCACCACGCAGACTGAAGTCCACGGAATAGCGCATGTCATACATGTAGCCTACTTGACCAATGAGGCCGATGCTGCGGTTTTTGGAGTCGTTGCCACTCGGAACTGTGGATTTCTTATCAAGCCCGAACAGATACTCGTCCATGCTGTCGTTGGGGTAACCGCGTGCAACGAGCGTCATGCTTTCGCCACGGTTGTCGGACAGCTCGGCGCGGGCAAAGGTCGTGAGCATGTGTTTGCCCAGTGTCAGGTTGTAGGAGAGCGACACGTTACCGGTGATGCCTGTCGTGGTTCCGTTCATCTTGGTGTAGCTTCCTTTGCGGACGATGTCTACCACGCCGTAGCTGATGAACTCCGCATTGTTGGGCGAGACGAACTTGTCGCGTGAGGAGGTGCCGCGAGAGAAAC
>NZ_JAMBLN010000036.1:0-7623 GCF_023337025.1 Mediterranea sp. ET5
AATAAGGCTCATTGGAGTCAAGGCTTCTGAGAATGATGTATATAGTGGTAAGTCGCTGTTGACCGTCTATAACTTCCCACTTGCCAACGCTCTTATTGAGAATTTCCCTTATCTCTGAAAGTTTATTCGTTTCATGTATTTTTGTTACAATATCTTTTTCGTTGCGTAGTCTCACCACCAATGGTTGCAAGCAATAGAATCCATCCTTGCTGGCATCGAACTCGTTGATGTCGTTGAGCAAGTCCTTCACTTGTTGGCGTGTCCACCTGTAGCCGCGCTGATAATTCGGGATGAAAAAGCTCAAGCCTGAAAGCTCTCCTATTGTTTTCAACCCAATTTGATTGTCGTTACATTGTTGTCCCATAATATTCGTAATTTTATAATTTTCCACTATAGTATTTCATTTCCTCTAATCCACAAAGTCCGAAGTCCTTTATTTCCCTCAGAAACAGCCGTGCGCACATCTCCGCATCATCGCCTGCGCGGTGGTGTTGCCCGTAAGGTATCCTGAATTGGTCACAGAGATAGTCCAGACTGTTGCAGCCGAAGCTATAAAGTTTGCGTGCTGCACGGAGGGAACAATAATAGGTAATGTCAGGCTTCTTAATGCCGTATAGCTCCAACGAATGACGGATGCAGCCTATGTCAAAAGCGGCATTGTGGGCCACAAGCACTGGTATGTCTTTAAGGTATCCGCAGATTTCCGCCCACACTTCCGGGAATTCCGGTGAATTGACGGTATCATTCGGTCGGATACCGTGTATCTGCATGTTCCAGTAGCTGTAGCTATTTCCTTGCGGACGGACAAGCCACGAACGGGTTTCTGCGATCTCTCCGTCACGCACCACGCAGATACCAGCCTCACAGATGGAAGCACGTTTGCCTGTGGCTGTCTCAAAATCGATGGCTATGAAATTTATTTCCCGCATGGTTTATCCTCCTCTTTCCAAGTGTAATAGTCCAACATGTTTTTTGCAAAATTGCGCATTTCGTTGCGCACGGATTCCGGCTCCAGCACTTCTACTTGGTCGCCTTGGGCAAGAACCAACTGATAGAAGTCAAAAGTCGGCTTCAGATGGTATTCAAAGAGTGTGGACTCATCATCACCCTCTATCTCCCGTTGCGATTCGTGTAGAGGTAAAGTACGTAGATAGTCGGCAAAACCACCATAAGCCAAAAGCACGATACGTTGGATGGGGGCGTCTGAAGTGATTACTCCACAGCATCCTTCAAAATAGTGATTAATATCAAAGTCCTTTTTCATCTTGAATGTCTTGCCCGTGTCCTGAATGTCTGAAATACGGTCGAGAGCATACACTCGGTAGACATCAGCAGGCTTAATGCCTTTCTCTTTGTTTCGCTCCGAATAGTACGGGCTACGTGCCACCACGTACCAACGGCGCTTCACGACTTTCAGGCAGTATGGCTCAATCTCAAACGTGCTGGGTTCCGGCTTGCCAAACCCTTGGTGTGTGATGCTCAACACATGATTGCGCCGCATGGCTTCGACAATAGGCGTGAGCCATATTTGTCCCGACGGAATATCTTCAAAAATAATCCGGTCTTCCAGTTTGTTGTCCGCCTGAATTTGGTTCAATGTAGCGTAGGAACTTATCAGCCAACTTTGCAGATTGTTACCCTCCAACCGTTCCGGTTCGTCTATGTAATACCGGTAACCGTCTTTCCGGTCACAATCAATGTACACATCAAAGATGTCCTTGATAGCCTTTTGGTGATTATGGAACGTGCGCAAAGGTAATTCCTCACCATAGCCAAGTCCGCTTTCCTGCCAAAGCTCGCTGATTTCTTGAAACGTCAGGCGTTTGTATCGGCGCAGGGTATCTATCAGCCAGACATACCGCCCTAAGAGATTTGCAGCCATACTGTTATTTATTTAATGTTTTGCTACAAAGTTACCTGCTCGCTTGTGAAAAATCGCGGCACATCTTTATTTTTTCTGCTTTACCTTTTATTTTTTTTTGTGGTTATGCCTCGTTTTGGCACTTGATAGTCTTTACTTTGCAGCAGAGTTAATGATAAACTTCTAAACATTAAAGTATTATGGTAACAAAGAATTTAAACAACGATTTTATGGCGAAAGTATTGGAAGATGTCGCTTGGAAGGAACTTTCAGGTAACTTTGCTTGGAACGAGCAACTGTTAGAAAAATACAAGGTGGAATGGAAAACGCTTCCCGGCAACTGTACTATTCTTTGGACGAGAAGAAAGTCTACATCGTTCCTCTTGAAACATCCGTTTGGAGGAAAAAATCAACTTTGTCAGAACATGTGCTGCAATTTGGCATTCCGTTCTATCTAATTTTGCCAATAAATCATTTAATAGGGAAATAAAACATACCTTGGAGTGATAGTACCTGCGCAAAAGCAAAAAATAATGCAGACATATTAGCTACTTAGCATTATTTTCGTACTTTTGCGATTGGGCAGGAGAAATCCCGCTCAAGGACATACGGATAAAGAAAGAAGCGTTATGCACATCTTGTGATTGGAAACTTGAGAAATTTCGCAATTAACACAAGAAGATGGCATAGTGGTTCTCACGCTTAGCGTGGGCTGCTATCACTCCACTCTTGTGTTAAGGTTTTCTCAGGACCTCCAATCAGAACGTGGGCATTGCAGTTCCACGCTTCGCATTTATAAATAGTCCTTAAGGAACTGGAGAGCCAAACAAATCTTTTATTACTATGTACAACCAAACAAGAATGAACGGCCAGCCGATGCCGTTGCTGATGGGCTTCACAAAGCCTTCGAAAATCCAAACGGTAGAGAATGAAACTCCGGTGATGTACGATCCGATGAAGCAAATCGTGGCATTTGACATGCGAGTAGTAGGCACAAGATCTTTGAAGAACCATATCACCAAAACACCGCAACATCAATGCAAATCAGACCCTAAAAATGAAATAGATGACCAAAAGAATGTATAATGATTCTCGTCATTACCAATAAAGAGGACTCCCATCCTACACCTGTCATCCAACTTCTTACAGAACGAGGCATCTCCGTGTTCCGGCTGAACACGGAAGCCTTGCTGACCGATTACGAGTTCTGTTGGCAAAACGATGCGCACCACTGTGATTTTACGTTGGCCAACATCCAAAACGGACTGAGCGTAAGAGGTACTGAGGTAACAGCGGTGTGGGACAGGCGTCCCGAGCCTCCCACGGAACTTCCTTTGCAGAGTACAGAGGTCGTAGACAAACACAACCGGGAAGAAGCACTTGGCTTCCTCCGTTTCCTACGTTATTACCTCAAAGACATTCCGTCAATAGGAAGTATTGTGTACGACCGAGTGGCAGCCTCTAAAATGCTACAAACAACCATCGCCCAACAAGTGGGATTGTCTGTTCCCGACACCTGCTTTTCCAATCGGAAGGCAGATATTCTCCGTTTTGCCATGCAATATAAGGAGATTGTATTAAAGCCCATAGAAAACAGCAATATTTGGAATGAAGACAATGAAGAAGAGTATGCGCTTTATACACAAAAGACATCTTCCGCTTCACTCCACGATGTGCCCGAAGAAGCTTTCACACAAACCGTGAGCTATGTGCAAAACTATGTGCCCAAAGCATACGAACTGCGCATCACGATGGTGGGGCGCCGTGCGTTTGCCTGCAAGATAGACTCCCAATGCTTGGACGAGGACAAAGGAAAGACAGACTGGCGGCAAGGCTACGATTATGGTCTGAAGCATGAATTTTATAACTTGCCACAGGATATTGCAGACAAGTGCATCCGTTTCCTGCAACTGATGCATCTCAACTTTGGGGCTTTCGACTTCATAGTCACTCCTTCTGGAGAGTATGTTTTCTTGGAATGTAATCCCAACGGTCAATGGCTGTGGGTGGAACTGGAGATAGGAATGAAGATTTCGGAAGCGATAGCGGACTTTTTACAAAACCTAGAAAATACTCAAGAGATATATGGAATTAGATGAAAGATTAAGAAAATCCTTAATAGAAGGAATAAAGCGTAAAGCAAAGTCATATGCTATCTTGAATATGATAGACGTAAATAGTCAGGATAGTGATTATTGGATTACGACTTTGGGTAATGCTGAATGGGCAAAATTAACAAAAGAGACAAAACGTTTTATTGAAAACATTAGTTTGTTTCAGCCAAACGTTTCTGTACAACATGTACAACCCTTTTTAGGTATATTCGGAGCTATAATCTCAGACAGAAGTAAGATTATCAGCAATACAATACAAAGGCGCAAATATGAGGATAGGCAAAAAGACATCTCTGATTTTCCATATAAAATAGAACCATCAAATTTTAAAGAATGGATAAACATTTTATATACTGAAACTTCAAAACAAAGGAGTACTGAAAAAATTGTCTTCTCCGTATCAACGAGAGATATGACCGGCAAACCTTGTAACCGTTGTAGCGGTACGGGAAAGATTCCCTGTGAAACATGTACAGGAAAAGGATGGCTAATTTGCGATGTTTGTCATGGCGTTGGTGAAATGGAATACCAAGCTGGCAATTATTCTAATGGGGAAATAAGAATCAAAAGCAAAGTTTGTATTCATTGCGATGGAAGTGGCAAACAGCAATGCCCTGACTGTTCCGGAACAAAATATAAAAGTTGCCCTGATTGTCATGGAACCGGCAAAGACGACAGAATTGAACAAACAGTGAAGGAATTTCGTGATATATACAAATTCATAAGTGGTGCGCAACTTATTTATGGGCAAGGTCAGAAAAAGTCAACGATAGTTACACTGAAAAACGATCTGCCCAAAAGCATAGCAGACAGTTTGCCTCTTTATAAGTTTTATGACGTTAATGGTAATGTCGAAATAGACAACAATGTGGAAAATTCATGCAAGGATTTCAATATCTATGACAGTTTTCAGTCGCAAATAAAGAAAGAAACGAAGCATAACAATAAGAAAGTTGTATGTTTATTGGGAAGAAGTTATTCACTACCTTCCATTACAATCGTTACTATACAAACAAGGAACCGCAATGAACCATTGATATTCTATTTTTGGGATGGATTATTATGGAGCATAACTCCTATTCCACAAATCAGTTTTGGGAAATTACTATTAGAACAAGTAAAAGCTAAAATGTTTCATTAATGAGAACACTCCTATCCTGGCTCATCGCCAACATCGAGGTAATCTTTATCCTCATTATCTGTACCATTAGTGCGAGATTCCTTTTCGTACATTGGGACGATATGACTCAAGCTTCCGCAGGCGGATTTATCATCCTTACAGGTGTCTTATGCTGGGCTATGGCACCCAAGAAATTTGTTTATTGTCTGCTTACTCTTTTGTTTTTCGCCTTCCTTGACCTTATAATCATTGCAAACGACCCCGGAAACATTCGGGGACTTTTGGTGCCGCCGCTTGTATTCGGCATTCTTGTAGCCGTCTTTACCGCTGTCAACATGAGCGAGGTCGTTTCGCGGCGTATGCTCTATGTCAACAGTAATACGAGTATGTTTGAACTGACATTGCTTTACGTCATTAATCGGTTCACTACATCGTTTGCCGGACTGACTACCACTTTAATCGTCTGGTATTATATGGAAGATATCGTGCGTTTTTTCGCTAAGGCATCCTCTACAGCATAACATTTGTATCACATAAAAACGTAGAAGTTTATGAGTGAAATCAACACATTATTGAATCAGGCGAAACTAATTCTGGAGAAGTCCAAGGTTTCGCAACAAGAAAGTCGGTCGCGTGGAGAACAATTCAATATCTTCCACGCATGCGGCGTAAACCATTATGAAACGACACACTCCGCCATTCTTGCGGAATTTCTAAATCCCCAAGGCAGTCATGGGCAAAGAGATATCTACTTGAAAGAGTTTCTTGCCATTCTCGGCGAGAACGAAATGTTATCAGCTTTTGATACCTCGACAGCCTCTGTTACCACAGAATACGCCGTGCCAAACGGACGGTTGGACCTACTGATAACCAATATCAAGAACCAAGCCATTATCATTGAGAATAAAATCTATGCCGAAGATCAATGGGAACAACTGAAACGATATAAAGAGTTTGCGGAGAAGAAGTATCGCTCAGGAAACTATGTTATTCTCTATCTGACACTTTGGGGAGATGAGGCAAGCAAACAAAGCGGAGAAAATGTGGCATACATTTGCATCTCTTATAAAGAAACCATACTGAAATGGTTGGAACACTGTATCCAACTCTCCGCCCAAAAGCCGCTTATTCGCGAAACAATGATACAATATGTCAACCTTATTAAAGAATTAACCAATCAAGCCATGGAACAGAAATATAGAAACGAACTCTTAGAGTTGATGATGAACAATGCAGAAGCAGTTGCCACAATCTGTAATATACAAGGTGACTATTTCAAGTATGTATGTGAAAACCGCATTCGTCCAGCATTAAAGAATCTGGCGGAAGAAATGGGATTTGAATACGGAGAAAGCGATGATGCTTGGGGAAATAACAAATGGCAAAATTTTCATTTCAAAAGACGTCATTTAGCTATCTATTTTGAAGCAGAACGGGGAAGAATGTATGACATTTATTACGGCTTTGACTTTGAAGGGGTAGAAGAACGGCCTGTCATGTCTCAGCTTGAACATTTCCCAGGTAAGCCCAATGAAGGTTGGCCATATGGTTGGGTTTCCTTAGACCAATACAGATATTGGGATATGCAAACTCTTGCAGACATGGTAAACCATACCGATAAGTTCGTGAAATACATCAAGGGTAAAATCCAAATCGTACTGGATGAGCTGGAACGACAAGGTATTAACCCTGAATGAGATAATTCAAGTAAAACAAAGAAGAGGCTATGCCTGTTTTTATAATCTCTTCTTTGTATTCAATCATAATAGCTTAGTTTACCACAAGACAATCAAATCCATCCAATTCAGTCCTTTGTCTTGGCTTAATAGGTAAGGCAAGTTGACAATCAAGCAGAAACTTATTGCCTGAATTCAGTTCGTCCATTGTGCCGTATTCAACTGCGTATATCTGCCGTCTTAATCCGAATTTATCACCACTGTATTCTTGGGCGAAACGCACGGCATACATCGTGCCACTGATAATGGGACATTGTACCACGATGACCGATTGGGTCAAGACAACTTGCATACGGCAACGCGCCACCAGCCTCGTAGGGTTTGCCTTCATGCCGAACGGATGTTCGGACACGATAGTTCCACCTTTTGCCACGATTTCCTCCTGTAAGGTTTTGTTTACTTTTGGATGTGTGATGTCCAATCCGGAAGCGACAATGGCGATAGTCTGCCCCTCCGCATCAAGACAACCCCGATGCGCCGCCGTGTCGCATCCCAATGCAAGACCGCTGATTACCACATGGTCTTGCCCGCCTATCTGCTTGCCAAACCGATAAGCTGCGTCCAAACCTTCAGCATCGGCTGCACGGGCACCGATAATGGTCACTGTATCGTTCCGGTTGAGCAATTCCAAATTGCCTGATACATGAATGAGAGGTGGGGTGTCATTGCATAGATTCCTGAAATGGTAAGGATAATCGACTGCATAATACGGAATAGTGATAACTCCTGCTTTAGCCTGCCTGTCCAATATCCGTTTCGCTTTGTCAAGCTCACGAGTGGCTTTTGCTGCCG
>NZ_JAMBLN010000037.1:0-7474 GCF_023337025.1 Mediterranea sp. ET5
CGAAAACGGCAAATCGGGAAAATATGATGTTAATATCCTGGAAACGGTGTCGTTTTGATAAACGGAACATTCCCCACCTGCACCAGGGATGAAAAACAGCAGGGGGAGGCAAAGAAAAGCCCCTCCCGACCTTCCGGTGAAGGAAAGGGCAGGAGGGGCAGTACAGGGGCCCGGTGAAGGGACGGTGCGTCGGTCTATTTTATCCAGCGCGGGTCGCCCACGTTCCGGTAAGTCAGGTCTTCGTTGCCCAACGTGAAGTCACCGGAGGCGGCGTCCGCGAATTTCGGGTCAGCCTCCGTGGCGACAGTGGCGTGGTCGTCGGCGTGTGCGTTGCCCCACAGGTTCGGGCAGTTGAAGTAGTAGTTGTTGGCATAGGTCTCGGCAGCCTTCAGCTTGTCGGCACGCGCCCATACGCCGGAGTTGGCGTTATTGGGGTTGGCAAGTCCGATGCCGTAGAAGAGGCAGTTCTCCACGGTGAGGGTGCTGCCGTTCTTCTCCACGCGGAAGAGTCCGGTGTTGTTGCCGTCGTCGATGGTGCAGAGGTTGTAGAAGGTGCAGTTGCGGAAGGTGACGGCGGCAGGCACCTGGCAGCGGACGAGCGAGCGGACGCCGTTGCTCAGGGTGGAGTTCGTCACCGTCAGTGCCGTCAGCGCTCCGCCGCGCAGGTCGAATCCGTCGCCGGCATTGTTGGCGATGCCGTCGATGAGCGTGTTGTAGATGGCGATGGTGCCGAAGGTCCCCTTCTTATTATTATAGAGGATGTGCTTCGTCATGTTGCGCACCTCGCAGCCCTCGAGGGTCAGCGTGCCCAGGTTGGCGGCGGCGTCGGTCAGCTCGAGCAGGTTGTCCGTCTCGCCCGCGCCGTCGAACACGAGGTCCGTCAGTGTGAGTGAGCCGACGGCTGTCGCCACGGTGAAGCGTCCCTTGATGACCGCCTTGTTGGCGCGGTCGTAGGAGGCGATGGAGAGCGACTTCGTCAGGGCGTATTCACCCAGCTCGTAGGAGGTCCCGAGCAGGACCAGCTGGTCGCCGTCCTGTGCTGCCTCCAGTGCCTGGACAAGGTCTGCGCCTGCCTCGACGGGTGTCTTGCCGCCCAGGTCGATGGCTGTCTTGAAGCTCACCGTACCCCGGGTGGAGGTGCCGTTCTTCATCACGGCGGTGTAGTCGGTCTCCGGCGTCAGTCCGTCGATGGTGGCGGCACCGGCAGCGATGTCCTCGGGGGTGATGTGGTAGGTGATGTCGCCCGGTGTGAGCGTGATGGTCGTGGCTGTCTCGCCGGCGGGCCAGCGCAGGGTCACGCGGGTCGCCTCGATGTCGTCATTTGCCACTGCCTGGAAGATTTGTTCCGTGCCGGTGGTGAAGGTCGCCCCGACCCACTTGGACTCGGGGATTGCCTCGCCCAGCGCTTTCACACGGACGTAGTAGTCGGTCTCGCCCAGGAGTCCCTCATAGGTGATGGTGGCGTCCGTCACCTCGTCGGTCTTCATCGGCGTCTCTGTGGCGGCGGTCCCCTGATAGAGCTCCACGGTGTAGGAGGTTGCCTTGTTGACGGTGTTCCAGGAGACGGTCACGTCCACCTGGTTTCTGACGCGCGTCTCCAGCTCCGTGGGCGAGAAGAGGCGGTCGTAATCCACGCTCGTCAGCTCGTCGGGAGCGTCCGAGCACGATGCCACTGCACCCAGCAGGAGGCATCCGGCTATATGTTTCAGATAGTTCTTCATAGGTTGTCCTGTTTATTGATAGTTGCTGCTGTTGACGAGCATTCCGTTGCTATTGTCGATAAACGTCTGCCAGATGGGCCAGAACTGGTACTGGTCGGGGTTGTTGACGTAGAGTCCCTCAATCTTGCCTGCCCAGTCGTTCTTCCCTGCCCAGGAGGTGTTCTCGGCATAGCCCAGTGCGGCACCTTCCTCGTCGGTCTGTCCCAGTTCCACGCCGTAGATTTCGACGGTCTCGCCCGCCTTGACGACGTCCCACACGGTGCTCTGCGCCTTGGGCGTGCCGGTCACGGTCTGGTAGTAAATCTTGTCGGGCAGTGCGGCATACTTGCCCTCCTTGTTGAGCAGTTGGGTCATCTCCGCCTTGGCAGCCTCCAGTGTGCTTCCCAGGCGGTTCCAGCGGATGAGGTCCGCCTTGCGCAGCATCTCCCCGCACAACTCCAGTCCGCGTTGTTCGACGATGGCTTCACGGAAGGCGTCCTGGCTGGCGGTGGCAGCTGCGAGACGGGCTTCCGCCTTGTCGGCAGGCAGTGCGCGGTCCAGAATGGGCTTGAGGTAAGGAGCTGCCGCCTGCGGTCCGTCCAGCTCGTTGATAGCCTCGGCAGCCATGAGGTAGACGTCGGCCAGGCGCATGTAGAGCCAGTTGACCCCGTCGTCATTGCTTGAGGTGACGATGCGGTTCATCCACTCGTAGCGGTACTTGCCGAAGTACCATTGGTTGACGGCATTGGGCACCTGCACGCCCTTCTCCCAGAAGTAGGGGACACAGGTGACGTTGCGCCGCTTGTCCTGCGGGTTGTACTTGTAGAAGGCAATCGGTGTGGGGCCGACGGTACCGCCTTTCGCCTGCTTGGTGTACTGGTCGACGTCTTTGTGGAGCACGCCCAGGTCAAAGAGGACACGTCCGCGTCCGGCTGAGAAGGGAATTTCCCAGATGGACTCGTTGCCCGCGGTGACATCGTCCTGACAGAGCCGGCGGAAGGTGTCCTCGAACTCTCCCAGCTGGTTGCAGCCCTGATTGATGATGCTGAGGCACTCCTCTTTCACCACCCGGTACATCTCGGCGGGCGCCAGGCGCGGGTCGTTGCTCAGGCGGATGGTGCCGTCGTTGCGCTGCGAGTAGCCTCCGGCATAGAGTGCCAGACGGGAGCGGAGGGCCTTGACGAACGCCTTGCTCACGCGCTCGGTCGTCCGTGTGGTAGCGGTCTCGTTGGGCCATGCCACGAGCTCCTCGGCGCGTTTGAGGTCGTCAAAGATGAGGCGGGCGTAGATGGAGTCACGGTCCGCCTTGGGCTGGTAGATGGTCTCGGTCGTGATGGGAGCGAAGCGTGCCGGGACGTCGCCCCACGCCTTCAGCAGGTCACAGTAGTAGACGGCGCGCAGGGTCAGCGCCTCGCCCAGCAGCTGCCGGAAGGCAGGGTCCTTGAGGTCGGCATAGTTCTCCAGTCCGCGGATGCACATGTTGGCACGTTCGATGCCTTCGTAGAACTTGGCCCAGGCGTTGTTGTCGGTGTTCATCTGCGTGTTGGTCGTGTTGGGGTTGTAGTTGGAGAGCCGTGCCTTGTCGTCGCCGGTGTTCTCCGACGAGTTGTACCACTCCAGGTCGGTGTTCATTCCGTAATAGACGAGAAAGCGTCCGCGGTAGGAGTTGGTCTCGGCAAACGACTGCAGGATGCCCATGACGGCATCTTCCGCCAGGTCTACGCTGGAGAAGACCACCGTCTCGTCGGTCGAGGAGATGGAGGGTGCGTCCAGGATGTCGTCGCAGGAGGCAAGTGCCCCCGAGCACAGGAGCATCGACGCACAGAGGTATGTTGTCAGTTTCATAGGTCAGTGATTGGTTAACGGTTAGAAATTCAGGTTGAAGCCCACGACGAACGAGCGGCTCTTGGGATAGGCGGAGTAGTCCACGCCCGGGGTCAGGTTGGTCTGTCGGCGGGTGGACACTTCCGGGTCGAAGCCGGAGTAGCCGGTCCAGCAGAAGAGGTTGTAGCCCGTGACATAGAAACGCAGGCTCTCAATCTTCACGCGGCGGGTCACCTCCTGGGGCAGGGTGTAGCCCAGGGTCAGCGTGCTCAGGCGGAGGAAGGAGCCGTCCTCGACTGCCCAGTCGGAGAACACGCTGCTCTTCATGTAGGGCGACCACATGGTGGTGCCTTCGTTCATTGCCGCCAGCTTCTCGGGGTCGTTGCAGAGCGTGCCGTCCTCGTTGAGGTTGGTCCAGCGCTTGCCGCTCTCCATGATGGTGAGCATGTTGCGGTACTTGCTGCCTCCGGTGGTGGTGTATTCGATTTTGTTGGCGTTATAGACGTCGTTGCCGTAGCTCCAGTTGAAGTTGGCGGTCAGGTCGAAGTCGTAGACGCGTGCATTGATGCCGAAGCCGCCGGAGTGTACCGGGTTGGCGTTGCCGATGATTTCGCGGTCGTCGGTGTTGACCACGCCCTCGCCCGTGAGGTCCTTCAGCTTCATGGAGCCGGGACGCAGGTCGCCGATGACGCTGGACGCGTCGACAACCCCTTCCTTCAGCACCCATTTGTGGGTGGTCTCGTCGTAGCCGCTGAAGTCGGACACCTCGTAGCGTCCGTCATGACGGAAGCCGTACATCTCGCCGACTTGTCCGCCGACGGCAATCCAGTAGTCGTCGCCCACGGCGGTCGATGCCCATCCGGAGTCCTGGCCGAAGTCGTTCATGATGCCGAGCGACTTGATCTTGTTCTTGTTGAAGCCGATGTTCGCGTTGAAGCTCAGTCCGAAGTTCGGCTTGTTTATGGCGACATAGTTCACGGTCGCCTCGAAGCCGCGGTTCTCGGTCTCTCCCATGTTGCGGTACTGTGTGTCGTAGCCCGTTCCCGCCGTCGGGAATTCGATGAGAAGGTCCTTTGTCGTGTTCCAATAGTACTCGAGCGAACCGTTGAGGCGTCCGCCCAGGAGGGTGTAGTCGACGCCGAGGTTGCGCGTGATGGTCGTTTCCCACTTCAGGTCCGGGTTCGCCATGGTCTTCGACGGTGCCCAGTAGGACGAGGTGGTGTTCAGCCATCCGGTGGTGTTGGCGCCCCAGGTCTGCACGAGCAGTCCCGTCGGGATGTTGTTGTTGCCTGCGGTACCATAGCTGAAGCGGAGCTTCAGGTCGTCGAGCCAGCCCTGCGTGCCCTCCATGAAGGGTTCGGCGGAAATACGCCAGGCAAGGGCGGCTGAGGGGAAGTAGCCCCACTGGTTGCCGTCGCCGAACTTGGAGGAGCCGTCGGCACGGAAGGTAGCGGAGAAGAGGTACTTGCTGTCGTAGTCGTAGTTCACACGCCCGAAGAAGGAGAGGAGGATATCGTTGGGGTTGTAGAAGTCCTTGATTTCATAGGCGTCGCCCTGGGTCGTCAGCTTGAAGCAGTCGTCGGCGTCGAAGCTGGTGGGGAAGCCGTGGACGGTGTTGGTCATCACCTTCTCCTTCTCGATGATGTACTCCTGACCTGCCATGAGGTTGAGGTGATGCCGGCTGTCCTTGCCCAGCACGCCGGCAAAGTCGTAGCTCACGGTGTTCGTGTTACGGAAGGTCGAGCGGTCGGTGCCCGTGAGGATGATGGCAGGCTTCTCCTTGTTCTCCTCCGTGGGTGTGTTCTTTACATAATAGGTAGAGAGGCCGTAGAAGCGGTTGTCCTGGTTGTCGTAGGTGTCGTATCCGAACTCCGTCTTGAAGCGGAAGTCCTTGAAGATTTCCCAGGCGAAGCTGCCTGCCATGTTGAGTGTGGAGCGACGTTGGCGACGGTCGGTGTCGCGGATGGACTCCAGGGGGTTGTAGAGGTTGAAGCTCGGGTCGGTCTCACCGCCTGCCACCGATGCGTCGGAGAGTCCCTCCACGGGGAACGGCGTGTAAATCATGGCGTGCTTCAGGCGGGCGTCGCTCGACGAGGTGGAGCTCTGCTCGTTCATGCCGCCGCCGTTCACCTTGCGCTTGGCATAGCGGACGGAGAAGTCGAGGTCGACGTTCTTGACCGGATTCACGTTGAGCTTGAGACTGAGGTTGTCGCGGACGAAGTCGGACATCTGCATGATGGCCTTGTCGTCGATGTGTGCGTAGTTGAACGAGAACTTCATCTTCTCCGAGCCGCCTGTTATGCTCAGGCTGTGATTGAACGTGTGGCCCGTGCGACCGAAGACGATGTCCTGCCAGTCGTTCGTCTCGACATCGTCGTAGAGGTCGATGTCCTGCCAGTTGCCGAAGTACTTGCTGTACTGCTCGGGATTGATTTCATCGGGCTTCGTCTGGTTGTCCAGCATCGCCAGCTCGTACTGCCAGCGTGCGTAGTCGCCGGCGCCCATGACGTCAAGGCGGTCCGCCAGCTTCTTAAAGGAGATGTAGGCGTTGTAGTTCACGCTGATTTTCCCCTCCTTGCCGCTCTTTGTCGTGACGATGATGACGCCGTTGGCTCCGCGCGAACCATAGATGGCAGTAGAGGACGCATCCTTCAGCACGGTGATGTCCTCGATGTCAGTAGCCGGGATGTCGCTGATGGACTCGACGGGGAATCCGTCGACAATGAACAGAGGGTCGTTGCTCTGGGTGATGGAGCCGCCACCGCGGACTCGGATCTTCATTTCCGCATCGGGCGAACCTTCCGTCGTGGTAATCTGCACGCCGGCGAGCTTGCCCTGCATCGCCTCGACGGCGGAAGCCACCGGAACGCCCACCAACGCCTCTGCGTCGACCGTGGCAACGGACCCGGTGATGTCCTTCTTTTTCACAGAGCCGTATCCGATTACGACCACCTCTTCAAGGTTCTGTGCGTCCTCGCGCAGGACTACGTTCAGTGGAGCATTTTTACCCTTCTCCACGGGGATTTCCTGGGACAAGTACCCGATGTACGAAAAGACGAGCACACTCCCCGCGGGCACGTTCGCGAGCTTGAAGTTGCCGTCGAAATCCGTTATGGCGCCGGTCTTGGCACCCTTCACTTGTACGCTGACGCCAATCAGCGGCTCGCCCGCCGGGTCCGTCACCGTACCCGTCACGTTCTGCCCCTGTGCGAAAGCGAACAGGCAGACGAGCCCCATCAACAGGGTCACTGCCCATCGTCTTGCATGAACATACTGGTTCATCATAAGCAAAATTTGTTTTTAGATATTAGACTTTATGTTCTGTAAAGTGCCCTTCCGTTCTCCTGCCGACGTTTCCGCACGGCAACAAAGTTTAAAAGAGCGAAGGCAAAATTACTGAAAAAGGCTTAATACGCGGTGGACTATTCGCTCGTTTTGGTGGACTATTTGTATCATACGAAACAAAACACCATGTTATATAACACTTTTTACGTGGCAGACGGGTGCGACGGGCGTTTTCGTTTGTTGGACCGGGCGACCAGACCGGTCGCCCCTACATTTTGAGAAATGTTTTGTGGACGGGGAGGAACGGTTGTGTCATTTTGTCAAAACGTCAAATGAATCGCCTGAGAATGCCCGTGGTTGCACCAAAATACGGATTGGTGACCGGGAAAGGAATTTTCGGGCGGTTTGTGTTTTTTACATTGACGGAGTTTTCGTCGTTTTCCTTTCCTTCTGTATCCTTTTCTTCTTCCTGTGTTCCCTTCCGTCGGTCTTTTCACACGGATGGACGCAATTTCACACATCGGAAATCGTGCCTCTTCGGTCTCTAAAAAATGGGGACCGGTGGGTGTTTTCGTACGGACGCGTCGGTACGACGGTGCGGACACGTCGGTACGACGGTAGTCGTTCGTCCGTACGAAGCCAATCACAGGTGCTTTTGAGCGTGG
>NZ_JAMBLN010000038.1:0-6515 GCF_023337025.1 Mediterranea sp. ET5
TAATAGGTGTAAAACAGTCCGCCGACTGCCTGCACTCCCCTCTCCTCCGTCCGTTTCTTCCGACCGACGCCGTATCCCGGAGCAAACGGCACCGCGGGACGCTGGAAACGCCGTATCCAGGACCAAAACAAATTTTGAGGCGTTGGAAATGCCGTATATTTAACCTTACTAAACATTTTGATGCTAGATACGATATATCCTTAACCTTTGTAAATATTTTAACATTAGATACGTCGTATCCTTAACCTTGCTAAACATTTTGATGCTGGAAATGTCGTATCCAGAGCCAAAACAAACTTTGGGACGCTGGAAACGTCGTATCCGGAGCCAAAATAAACTTTGGGACGCTGGAAACGTCGTATCCGGAGCCAAAACAAACTTCGGGACGCCGGAAATGTCGTATCCTGCGCCAAAACAAACGTCGGCAAACCGGAAACGCCGTATCCGGAAGCAAGGGGAACGCCCGCCCCTCCCCGTCGGCTGACCACACACCGCCGGAAGCCGGAGAAGTCAGAAAAACGGACAACAAAAGCCCCGTCCGCCTTTCTGCCCCTCGAAATGCAGGAAACAGCGGGATGACAAGGTCCGGACAAAAAAAACTGACTATATTTGTAGGCATTTTATAAAACCTTTAATCCACAAAACGTTTATGAAGCAATTCAAATCCCTATGGATTGCCCTTCTGCTGCTCTGTCCCGGATGGCTCGCAGCACAGACGGTCAGCCAAACGCCGCACGGCATCAAGTTCACGGTGCCCGACGGAAGCTACACCTGCGAAGTGCAATTCTACACCCCCTCCATCGTCCGTGTCGTGAAATACCCCCAGGCCCAGCTGCCCGAGAAGCCCAGTCCGGCTGTCGTCCTCACCCCGGAGGATACCAGGTTCCGGGTCACTGACGCCGACGCCTCCGTCGTCCTGCGGAGCAAGGCGCTGTGCGTGACCGTCGACAAGCGGACGGCAACGTTGCAATTCGCCGATGCCGACGGACGGATGCTCCTGGCTGAAAACGGTGCCGTCACCTTCCGTCCCATCGAGGAAGGCGTGGACAAAGGCTACTTCCGCGTCCGTCAAGCCTTCCGCCTGGACCCCGACGAGACCATCTACGGACTGGGACAGCTGCAGAACGGCAAGATGAGCCAACGCAACCAGGAGAAATACCTCATCCAAAGCAATGTGGAGGACTTCAGCCCCTTCTTCCAGTCCGTCAAGGGCTACGGGCTCTACTGGGACAACTACTCCCCGACGACCTTCGCCGACAACAGCCAGTCGACCTCCTTCGACTCGGAGGTGGGACTCTGCGCCGACTACTATTTCCTCTACGGCGGCAATGCCGACGGCGTGGTGGCAGGGATGCGCACGCTGACGGGTCAGGCGCCGATGTTCCCGCTGTGGACCTACGGTTACTGGCAGAGCAAGGAACGCTACAAGAGTCAGGACGAGACGGTCGGCGTCGTCCGCAAATACCGCAAACTGGGTGTACCCCTGGACGGCATCATCCAGGACTGGCAGTACTGGGGAAACAACTATCTGTGGAATGCCATGGACTTCACCAACACGCAGTTCCCCGACCCGCAGCGGATGCTCGACGAGGTGCACGGGCTGAACGCCCACATGGCCATCTCCATCTGGCAGTCATTCGGTCCCGCCACGAAGCCGTACCGCGAGCTGGCGCCGAAGGGTCTGCTCTATGACTTCAAGACCTGGCCCGCCTCGGGCACGGAAAGCTGGCCGCCCAACCCCGAATATCCGTCGGGGGTACGTGTCTACGACGCCTACTCGCCCGAAGCGCGCGACATCTACTGGAAGTACCTCAACGAGGGCATCTTCAAGTATGGCATGGATGCATGGTGGATGGACTCGACGGAGCCTGACCACCTGGACTTCAAGCCGTCCGACCTCGACCAGAAGACCTACTTCGGCTCGTTCCGCCGGATGCGCAACGCCTTCCCGCTCTACTGCGTGCAGGGCGTGTATGACCACCAGCGGGCGACCACTTCCGACAAGCGCGTGTTCATCCTGACGCGTTCGGGCTATGTGGGCTCGCAACGCTACGGCGCCAACGTGTGGTCGGGCGACATCGGTTCGTCGTGGGAGAGCCTGCGCAATCAGGTCCCTGCCGGACTGAACTTCTCGCTCTGCGGCATGCCTCACTGGAACAACGACATCGGCGGCTTCTTCTGCGGCTCGTACAACAAGAGCTGGAACGACGGTTTTGCCCCGCGGAACCCGCTCTACCAGGAGCTTTACGTCCGCTGGCTGCAGTTCGGCACGTTCACCCCGATGATGCGTTCCCACGGTGCGGACGCTCCGCGCGAAATCTACCAGTTCGGCAAGAAGGGCGAGCCGGTGTATGACGCCATCGAGAAGATGATTCACCTGCGCTATGCCCTGTTGCCCTACATCTACTCCACCTCGTGGGAGGTGACGCACCGTCAGTCGACATTCATGCGTGCGCTCGTGATGGACTTCCCCGACGACCGGAAGGTGCTCGACCTGAACGACGAATACATGTTCGGTCCCGCCATCCTCGTTGCCCCCGTGCTGGAGGCACAGTATACGCCCGAAAAGGCAGTCAAGGTCGACGAGCAGAGCGGATGGGACCGCGACAATGCCGGGAAGGCAAAGGATGCCGTCGCCGCCACCGACTTCACGCAGAAGAAGTCGACCACGCTCTACCTCCCGTCCGGCGCCACCTGGTATGACTTCTGGACCGGCGAGACGCTGAAGGGCGGACAAGACATCACGCGCGAGACCACGCTCGACTTGATTCCCCTCTACATCAAGGCGGGCAGCATCGTGCCCTTCGGTCCTGCCGTACAGTACGCCACCGAGAAGCCGTGGGACAACCTGACGCTGCGCATCTATCCGGGTGCCGACGGCAGCTTCACCCTGTACGAGGACGAGTTTGACAACTACAACTACGAGAAGGGTGCGTACACCGAAATCCCGATGACCTGGGACGACTCTTCCCGCCGTCTGACCATCGGTGCCCGCCGGGGCAGTTATCCGGGCATGCTGACGAAGCGCCAGTTCACCGTCCGCACGCCCGACGGCAAGGAGAAGACCGTCACCTACACGGGCAAGAAGGTGACCGTGCGCCTCTGACGCATCGTCCGTCCGCATAAAAAAGAACGAAGACACAAGCCTCCCTCCGGATGTTGCCTGTGTCTTCGTTTCTTTTTGTGTTCAGCCGATGCGGGGCGTTGTGCCTCCCGCCTGTCAGTCAGCCGACGCCTGTTCCTGCACGAAGGGTTTCAGCCCCTTCACGGCTTCCGCCGGCGTGATGCGCTTGCCCCCGTTGTCGAGGTCGATGAGGATGTAGCGGTCGTTGCCCATGCCCAGCTCCTTCATGTAGGACAACTGACGCAACCCGTGGCGCGTCTCGATGCGTTCCACCAGGTCATGGTGTTCGGCTTCCGTCATGGCATAAATCAAATCGACGCAAGCCTGGTCGAGCGCCAGGATGTCCGTGGAAGAGAGGATGCCGACGTTGGGCGTCACCACCGGCTCGGCATTCACGCCCTCGCAGTCGCAGGACACCGACATGTTGCGCATCACGTTCACATACGTCACCTGCCTGCCGAAGTGGTCGATGACGGCTTTGGTGGATTCCGTCATGCGCTCCATGAATTCCTCCCTGGCAATGTTCCACTGGTTGTCCTGCCCCGGCGTGGTGTGAATCCAAGCCTTGCCGATGCGTCCGTCGGCACAGCCGATGCCGATGTTCTTGTTGCTTCCGCCGAAGCCACCCTGCGTGTGCCCCTTGAAGTGGGTCAGCACGACCAGGGAGTTGTAGTCCGTCAGGTGACTTCCCACCGACATCCTGTCAAACCATTTGCCGCCCTTCACGGGGAGGGTCAGCGTGTCCGCCTCGTCCATGATGTCGACGGGGCAGAAGGTCCATCCGTTGACCTTCAACGTCTCGCGGTGCTGTCCGGTCGTGTAGCGGTCGCCCTCGTAGTAGGTGTTTGTCTCGACGATGTGCGCGTCGGGCAAATCCTTTTGCAGCAACTCCCTGACCCACTCGTGCGGGATGATGTTGGGTCCGTGCTGCTCGCCGGTGTGCAACTTCACCCCGACCTTCCCGCCGATGTTGGCGCATACCTGCTCATACGCCCGGATAAGCCCCTCGGCGCTCAGGTTTCGGGTGAAATAGACGATGGATTCATTGCCGGTGCGTTCCTCATAAGGCACATACTTGTTGCCGTCGGTTCCCGGCACGGGCACCGCTTGTGCCATCGCGGTTGTCCCCATGGTCAATAGACTTGCAATCATAGTAATCAGTGTACGTTTCATAATTCGATAAGGTTCATTCATTCAACTTGCAAAATTAATGCTTCCCCGTTCCCGGAGCGTACCCGTTTGACAGATTTCTTTACCCGAATTACAGATTGTCGCCGCGGGGCGCGGCTGTGTCCGCCTTTCTTCCGTCCGGATGAAAAAAGACAATATCCTTCTCTCCTTATTCCAAGGAAATCCTTACTTTTGCAAAATAACCTAAATATAATATCAGAACGTAATGGATACTCCAAAAACACCTACCGTAGAAGAGATTAACCGCAACGTCAAGTACCTGCGGCTGTTGAGCGACCGCTTTCCGACGATAGCAGCCGCCAGTACGGAAATCATCAACCTGGAGGCTATCTTGAATCTTCCCAAGGGCACGGAACATTTCCTGAGCGACGTGCATGGCGAGCACGAGGCCTTCAGACATGTGTTGAAGAATGCTTCGGGAGCCGTCAAGCGCAAGGTGAACGAGATTTTCGGCAACACACTGCGTGAAACGGAGAAGAAGGAAATCTGTACCCTCATCTACTACCCCCGGGAGAAACTCGAACTGGTCAAGGCAAGCGAGCCCGACATGCACGACTGGTACCTGACGACCTTGCACCAGCTGGTGCGCGTCTGCCGGACCGTGTCATCGAAATATACCCGCTCGAAAGTGCAGAAGGCGCTGCCGCCGGAGTTCGCCTACATCATCCAGGAACTTCTCCACGAATCCTCCGACGAACCGAACAAACACCAATATTTCCACGTCATCATCAGCACCATCATCGAGACGCACCGCGCGGACCAGTTCATCGTCGCCCTATGCAACCTCATCCAACGCCTGGTCATCGACTCGCTGCATCTCATCGGCGACATCTACGACCGTGGTCCCGGTGCCCATCTCATCATGGATACGCTCTGCCACTATCACAACCTTGACATCCAATGGGGCAACCATGACATTCTCTGGATGGGCGCTGCCGCCGGCAACGAATGCTGCATTGCCAACGTACTGCGCACGTCCCTGCGTTACGCGAACCTCGTCACGCTGGAAGACGGCTACGGCATCAATCTCCTCCCCCTGGCAACCTTTGCCATGGACACCTATGCCAGCGATCCGTGCAAGAGTTTCCTTCCCAAAATCGAAGAGGGGGACAAGACGCACAACGAACGTACGTGCCGCCTGATTTCGCAGATGCACAAGGCTATCAGCATCATCCAGTTCAAGCTGGAGGCAGCCATGACCCGCCGCCATCCGGAATTCGACATGGACGACCGCAATCTGTTGGGACGCATCAATTTCGAGAAGGGCGTCCTGGTCTATGAAGGAAAGGAATATGAATTGAACGACACGAACTTCCCGACCGTAGACCCGAAAGACCCCTATCGCCTTACCAAGGAAGAGGAGGAAGTCATCCATAAGCTTCACTACTCATTCGTCGGCAGCGAGAAGCTGAAGAAACATATCCACTGCCTGCTCACGCGAGGCAGCATGTATCTCAGCATCAACTCCAACTTGCTCTACCACGCCTCCGTGCCTCTCAATGAAGACGGCACCTTGAAGGAAGTCCTTGTACATGGCAAACGCTATAAGGGCCGCCAATTGCTCGACAAGGTGGACAGTCTGGTCCGCACAGCCTTCAGCGACGAGCCATTGCCCGAGCAACAGTTCGCCGTAGACTTCATCTGGTATCTGTGGTGCGGCAAGAACTCGCCCCTCTTCGACAAAGCCAAGATGGCAACGTTTGAACGCTATTTCGTCAAGGACAAGGCGCTGCACAAGGAAGAGAAAGGCGCCTATTACGACCTGCGTGACAACGAACAGGTGTGCGACATGATTCTGGATGAATTCGGAGTGACCGGCGAGCATCGCCATCTCATCACGGGCCACGTCCCTGTCAAGACTAAGAAGGGAGAGAAGCCGGTCAAGGCGAATGGCAAGCTGATTGTCATCGATGGAGGATTCTCCCGTGCTTACCAATCGGAGACGGGCATTGCGGGATACACCCTCGTCTATCACTCACGCGGCCTTCAGCTCGTACAGCACGAGCCTTTCACTTCAACTCAGGAAGCCATCCGCGAAGGAAAAGACATCATCTCCTCAACCCAACTGGTCGAATTGAGCAGCCAACGTGTGATGGTGCGCGATACCGACAAAGGTCTGGAGCTCGAACGCCAAATCCATGACCTCTTCCTCCTGCTGACAGCTTTCCGAAAAGGTATCATCAAAGAGAAGGGACAATAA
>NZ_JAMBLN010000039.1:0-2402 GCF_023337025.1 Mediterranea sp. ET5
GAGTAATCGGAGTCATAGTTGTTCACAACGCCGGCTGTATGGATGCGTCCGCTCATTTCCGGGCTGTAACCATAGTCAATCGTTGCTGTCAGACGGTCCTTCAAGAACGATTTGCTCAGCGAAGCCGAGATGTTCAGTGCACGTCCCGTGTCCAGATGGATGCCTTCTGTCGGAGAAACATAAAACAGATTGGTGTTCAGGTTGAGTCCCCAAGGCAGGTTGTTCGTCGATGACAAGGTGATGTTCCAGTTTTTTGCCCGATGATTTTGTGACTGATAGGATGTCGTCACATACGTGCGGTTCACCGTGGCGTTGACCATCCACTTGGGCGAGATGAACTGTACGGCACTCAACCCGATGACCCAGAACTTGTCCTTTCCTCCATTCTCGTAGGTCGAATAGTAGATATCACGTCCTTCCTCCTTCGAATAGAGCAGCTGGAACAGGGGCGACTCGGCATACGTCACCGACAGGGAATAGTTGCCAAAGAGTGACAGGATGCCCGTCACTTCGTTGCCGCACATGGGCTTCAGGTAGGGATTGCCCTTGGAGTAGCTGTATTCGTTGCTCCACTTCGTTCCCGGATTGAGCATGTTCATGAAGGGGAACTGGATCTTGCGGGCGTACGACAGGTTGATGTTGTGCCCTTTCATGGGATTGATGGTATAATTCAGACGCACGTTTGGGAAAAAATTGCGATAGTAACTCGTGTAGTTTGCTTCCGGTGCCAACGTTGAGTTCGGCGAAATCTTGGTAAACTCATAGCGCAGTCCCAACGATGCGCTGAAGCTCTTGATCATGAAGTCATAGCTCCCGTACATGCCCAACGTCTGCTCCTTGTAGGTGTACACGTCGTCGTAGGTGCCATAAGGAGATTCCCTGCCATCTTCCATCAGGAGGTTGTCGGTGTGGCTGTCATTGTCCCAGTTGGAAAATGCTACTCCTGCCTTCAACTTGCCTTGCAACGCCTGGAAACGTTGTTCGAAATCCAACTTGGTATAGAGGGATGCATAGTCGCTGGAAGCGGCTTCCGTGCTGCTCCACAGCTCGGCATTCCCCTCCCGCCAGCGTCTGCTGTCGTCCGAAGAATGTGAATCGGAGTAAGACCCTGCGAAGGCCAGTTCGCCCGTTTTCCACGTATGCACATAGTCCATGGAGACGGAAGCCCGCCGGCTGTCGCTGTCCGACAATCCGAGGTTGTGTTCTTCTCCCGTTACCACATCGTTCTGCAAGTTTTGAATCCGGGCAGACGATTCATATTCTGATTTGTATCCGTGATAGCCGACTTCCAACGTCAGGATGTCATCGGGTGTAAGGTCGTAGCCCGCTCCCACGGTGTATGCCGGAGACGGCTTTTGCCTCCTGACGGAGCTTGACCATTCCTGCTTCCCCGCTCCGGAATCGGTAAACAAGGTCTTGCTTTCACTGTTGCTCTTATTCTTGTTTGCCACCATAGATGCCTCTCCGTAGACAGACCATTTGCCGCTGCGTTGCTGTACGATCAGCGATGGATTGCCGTAAGTCTGACTTTGCTTGTTGTAGCTTCCCGAAGCTCTCATGGACAGCATACCTCCGTCTTCAATCTTCGTCGTGATGATTTTCAGTACGGCGGTGCCGCCTATCGCCGCGCTCTCGTTTGCTCCGGCAGAAGTAATGACTTGAATTTCCTTCACATTCTTGCCGTGGTAGTTCTGGAGATAGTCCAGGAGGTCTTTTCCCGTGAGTTTGATTTCCCTGCGGTTGATGTACACCTTTCCCACCATCTTTCCGTAAATCTTCAGATTGTCTTTCTCCCTCATGGCACCGGGCAGGAAGAGGAGTATCCGGTCCAAATCCTGCTGCTTGAAAAGCGCGTTGTTTTCCACATTCAGCTTATATCCTTCCACATTGTACGTCAGGCTGCGTCCCACGACGGTAAATTCTTTCAATGTCGTGGCACTCTCCACCAGCCGGATGTCATTCACCGACATGGATTGGCGGGCTTCCACGTGTGACGTGAACGGTTGGTAGCCCAGGTAGGAGACACGCAGCTCGTAGGTGTCAGGCGACAATTGCACCGTGAACGTGCCTTTTGCATCCGTTACTGCTTTTATTACTGCGGTTGTATCCATCAGGTTCCGGAACACGACATTTGCACCCGGCAACACCTTGGCACCTTGGTCTATCACTCTCCCCGATACTTCCACTTGTCCGGGACTCTCTCTCAGCACCTGCGCCACCAGTGACAGCGGAAGCAGGATAAAAATCAGTAACGCCTTTCTCATAACGCTTTTTTTTATACAGATTGAATAAGGTCCTTTTCTCTCATCCACACATTGCTCTCTTTATTTATAGTACGTTTGAGAAAAATTTTCGGGCACCAGTATGGTGCTTTTTCTTTACTTGTGAAACATTATTTAACG
>NZ_JAMBLN010000041.1:0-1575 GCF_023337025.1 Mediterranea sp. ET5
CTGATTTAGGGTGACACGAAAGGTATTTTAACTATGTTTATTCGTAAAAAGAAGTATCCATCCGGCAACATCGGAATTATTATTGTTGAGAAAATAGGTGGCAAGATGAAGGAACTTGCCACAATAGGTGTCGCATATAGTGAAAATGAGGTAGAAAGTCTTGTCAGCCAAGCAAAAGAATGGATTTCTAAAGAAGAATCTCGACGACAACCACAACTGGACCTGTATGGTGAGGAGCGTGAGGCGTGCGACCGAGAGCGAGAAGAAGTCCGTCGGGTACTATCTCAGGTAAGCAATATCCTTCTCAACGGCTGCGACTTGATTTTGGATCGTACGTTTGATAGGATTGGCTTCAACCGTATTGACGATGAAGTGTTCCGCAAACTTGTAAAAGCCCGCCTTGCTTGTCCCTCTAGTAAGTCAGCAACGGTGGAATACTTGAAGAACCATTTTGACGAGGACGTAGGCCTCTCCAAAATCTATCGTTATCTTGACAAACTTAGCAATCATCAGCATGAGATTGTTCAGGACATCAGCGTACGTCATACAGCCCAACTGTTTGGTGGCAATATCGGCGTGTTATTCTATGATGTTACTACGCTTTACTTTGAAGCGGATTATGAGGACGAATTACGCAAGACGGGCTTCTCGAAAGAAGGACGTCACAGCAATCCTCAAATCATATTGGGACTGCTTGTAAGTTTAGGTGGCTACCCGCTTGCCTATTGCATCCATGAAGGCAACAAATATGAAGGGCACACAATGCTGCCGATGATAAACGAGTTTGTAAGCAAATACGGTTTAGAAGACTTTGTGGTTGTGGCTGATTCGGGCCTGATGAACAATGCCAACATTGCGGAACTTGAGACGCACGGCTACAAGTATATAATAGGTGCGAAGATAAAGAATGAAAGTACAGAGATAAAGGAGTGGATATTGAACCAACCTAAGCAAGACAAAAACATGATTGAATATGATAAAGGGGGCGGACGTCGGCTTTTGGTAGGCTATACAGATGATCGGGCGAAGAAAGACGCCTATAACCGAGAAAAAGGCATACGCAGGTTGGAAAAAGCTTATAAGCATGGTACTCTCACGAAGGGTAACATCAACAAAAGAGGTTACAATAAGTTTTTATCTATGGAGGGTGACGTGAAAGTTACCATCAACTATGACCGCATAACTGACGACTCCCGTTGGGATGGGCTCAAAGGGTATCTCACCAACACAGATATACGGAAACAAGATGTATACACAGCATATCATAACCTTTGGCACGTAGAACGGGCATTCCGCATTGCGAAATCAAAGATAGAGATACGTCCTATGTTCCATTTTACACGCAAACGCATAGAAGCCCATATATGCATCTGTTTTGTGGCTTTGAAAGTTTACAAGGAATTGGAGCGTATGTTGAAAGTCACAGAGATTAATATGAGTGTAGATAAGGTGCTTGCATTGGCAAAGACTATCACGACAATACAAATTAAGCTGCCTCTGAACAAGGACGTTTACACACAGACTATGCTGATGGCAAGGCATCAGAAAATTGCTAAACTCTTTGATGAAAATTTT
>NZ_JAMBLN010000042.1:0-1575 GCF_023337025.1 Mediterranea sp. ET5
AAGCTCCAGAAAGGAGGTGTTCCAGCCGCACCTTCCGGTACGGCTACCTTGTTACGACTTAGCCCCAGTCACCGGTTTTACCCTAGGACGACCCTCGCGGTTACGTACTTCAGGTACCCCCGGCTCCCATGGCTTGACGGGCGGTGTGTACAAGGCCCGGGAACGTATTCACCGCGCCATGGCTGATGCGCGATTACTAGCGAATCCAGCTTCGTGGAGCCGGGTTGCAGGCTCCAGTCCGAACTGGGAGGGGTTTTCGGGATTGGCATCCTGTCGCCAGGTAGCAGCCTTCTGTACCCCCCATTGTAACACGTGTGTAGCCCCGGACGTAAGGGCCGTGCTGATTTGACGTCATCCCCACCTTCCTCGCATCTTACGATGGCAGTCCCGGCAGAGTCCCCAGCTTTACCTGATGGCAACTGCCGGCAAGGGTTGCGCTCGTTATGGCACTTAAGCCGACACCTCACGGCACGAGCTGACGACAACCATGCAGCACCTCCACAACCGCTATTGCTAGCTGTCACGTTTCCGCGACATTCGGTTGCAGTTCAAGCCCGGGTAAGGTTCCTCGCGTATCATCGAATTAAACCACATGTTCCTCCGCTTGTGCGGGCCCCCGTCAATTCCTTTGAGTTTCACCGTTGCCGGCGTACTCCCCAGGTGGAATACTTAATGCTTTCGCTTGGCCGCTGACATTGTATCGCCAACAGCGAGTATTCATCGTTTACCGTGTGGACTACCAGGGTATCTAATCCTGTTTGATACCCACACTTTCGAGCATCAATGTCAGTTACAGCTTGGTGCACTGCCTTCGCAATCGGAGTTCTTCGTGATATCTAAGCATTTCACCGCTACACCACGAATTCCATGCACCTCAACTGCACTCAAGGCTCCCAGTTTCAACTGCAGTCCTACGGTTGAGCCGCAGAATTTCACAACTGACTTAAAAGCCCATCTACGCTCCCTTTAAACCCAATAAATCCGGATAACGCTCGCATCCTCCGTATTACCGCGGCTGCTGGCACGGAGTTAGCCGATGCTTATTCATAAGGTACATACAAACGCCTACACGTAGGCGACTTTATTCCCGTATAAAAGAAGTTTACAACCCATAGGGCAGTCATCCTTCACGCTACTTGGCTGGTTCAGGCTCGCGCCCATTGACCAATATTCCTCACTGCTGCCTCCCGTAGGAGTTTGGACCGTGTCTCAGTTCCAATGTGGGGGACCTTCCTCTCAGAACCCCTATCCATCGTCGGTTAGGTGGGCCGTTACCCCGCCTACTGCCTAATGGAACGCATCCCCATCCTTTACCAGTTCACACCTTTAATTGAAGCCCCATGCGGGAATCCAATGCCATCGGGTATTAATCTTACTTTCGCAAGGCTATCCCCGAGTAAAGGGCAGGTTGGATACGTGTTACTCACCCGTGCGCCGGTCGCCATCCGAATTTCATTGCTGAAACCCTATGCTGCCCCGCGACTTGCATGTGTTAAGCCTGTAGCTAGCGTTCATCCTGAGCCAGGATCAAACTCTTCATTGTAATGAATTTCTTTAATCTCTTTTGCCCGGATT
>NZ_JAMBLN010000043.1:0-1191 GCF_023337025.1 Mediterranea sp. ET5
CTACCTTTCCGGTTGATATATGGCAGTCATACCATGCGAGTATGCCTGTCCTGTGTGCCGTTACCGTAGTTGCCATCTTCACCAATTGCGGCACTTTGCTCTCCCGGGCTTGCTTTACCCAATCCGTCATGACCCTTTCGGCATCGTCCTTATTGACCTGCATCCAGATTTCCCTGAGCTGTTCTTTCAGGTAGTATGCCTGCGACAGGGGCTTGTTCATATCCAGCGCGTTGTCAAGCCGTGTCTTATACTCCTTGTCGAAGATATCCGCCCCATTACTCAGTAACAGGTATCGCGTACCTTTCAACACCTTGCGTTTGTTGATGTCTTTTTCCATGTGGTATTGCACCCTACGTATTTCATCCAGTTTCTCGTTCATAAGCTTTACCACATGGAAATGGTCAAACACGTGCACCGCATTCGGGCAATTCTCATATACAGAGGAGATGAAGGCGGCGGAGAGATCTGTTGCAATATACTTGATGTCAACGCCTTTTCTTCTGATCCGTTTCCAAAAGCCATCCAGGGCGTCTGCTCCTTTGCCGTTACCGACATAGAGAATACGGCCACTCTTTAGGTCAACCACGATTGTCTTGTACACATGTCCTTTCCTGACCGCAAATTCATCTATGCCAATGCTGTCCACTCCTTCAAGGGAGGGAGGCGCGTAATGGTATTCAAGATGACGCGTATGGATATCCTTGACGGTATCCCAGGATACGCCCAGGAGATTGGCTGCGTCTTTCAAGGTCATGCTCCTTAACAGGTCGACTACATATTTTGCGAAACGATGGGTGTAACCGCAACTACCCGTGGCAAAGGGTATGCTCTCCTGACGGTCATAATCACAATCCTGATTCTTGCACTTATAGCGTTGGACTTTCATGCGGATTATCACCTTTTTGCCGCCTATCGGGAGTCCTATAAAGTCACGAACTCGAAAACCGTTCTTGACCAATTGGCGATGCCCGCACTTAGGACATTCTTTCTTCCGCTCTTTTGCTTCAATATGTAAGATAATTGTATTACCTTTGTATTCCTCACGAGTGCATTTGTGGTTATATAACCCCCAAGCATGATATAGAAAACTGCTGTTCATTACTGTACATTTGTTTGTGCTTATTCAAATATACAATTTGTTCAGCGGTTTTTCTTCTTTAATAAACTATCACGCGAAATGTCGGATGAACC
>NZ_JAMBLN010000044.1:0-750 GCF_023337025.1 Mediterranea sp. ET5
ATTTGTCGGTTGTACCTCCCGGAAAGGTGAAAGCCAGCCGGTAGCGGAGCTTGTAGATTTCGGTAATGTGCAAACTTGCAAAAGTTCGGATCTGATAAGGATTGAACGCTTTCTTCCTTTGGAGACATCCGATAGCTCGTTGTTTGGAAGCATAGATCAGCTTGAAGTATGGAAAGACAGGATTTATCTGCTTGATACGTATAAAACCAATGCGGTGCTGGTATTTTCGGCAACGGACGGAAAGTTTATTCATAAGATAGAGGGAACGGGGAACGGACCGGGAGAATTCCTCAGTCCGCATTCGTTTTGGATTGACCGCTCCGACAGCTCACTGTATGTGATGGACCGTATGATGTCGAAACTGTTGAAGTATGATCTGGGAACCTTTGAATACGAAGAAGATATTAAGCTGCCTGGCCAGGCTCCGTTAGCTTTCTGCGTTCCTGCAGAGGGCGATTATCTATATTATTTCCCTTTACGGCAGAATGATCCTTTCAGCGGAAAGCAATATGTAGAGGCAGATAAGGAGGGTAATGTGTTGTCCACTGCATATGATGCACCGGCTTCCGGCAGGATATTGCATGGGCATACGGCTCCGTTTTATGGTTATGAAGGAAAGATACGTGTTTACCCCTATTTTTCGAACCGGATTTATGAATGGACGAATGATTCATTGAAGGTATGCCTGGAGATGAAGTGGGGAGATCGAACCTTCCCCGAAGCTGCTGTCTTTGAAAAAGCGGAAGATTC
>NZ_JAMBLN010000045.1:0-551 GCF_023337025.1 Mediterranea sp. ET5
TTGATAATCAGATGTAGTTTAAAGCCGAAGAACCATCCCATGGAACATTTGCCACGCTCGGCAAGCCCCTTAAAAGTCTTGTGAATCAATATACGTTGGTTACGGCATACACGCAGCGGAGTGGAATCCACGAAACTGATTCCGGTGCAAGTACCCAGCAAGACCTCTTTAATGAAAACGGTTAGTTGCAACAGCACTTCCTTTTCCAGTTCCACAAAACGGTTATAGGACACGCGTCTGGGAAAAAGGTGTATCAGATGCTTGCAGACATATTCCTGATAATAATGCTTGAAGCATCTGAAACCACCAGAATGGAACAAAATCAGGATGACCATGATTTCCGCATCACTCATCCGGTTCGGCTTATTCCGATGCTTATGTTTCCTGTCTTCAACCATATATTTTTCCTGCACCTTAGCAAATTCCTTACAAAAATCATCCGCCATACAATAAATCTCCGTAACTTTAGCCTCTGAGAACATAGTGGTAATCGCTTAAATGTTATACTTGGACACTATAAATTTAATGCTTTTATCGCTATGTTCCTAATT
>NZ_JAMBLN010000046.1:0-533 GCF_023337025.1 Mediterranea sp. ET5
TGTACATTCCACACACACCCGGTTTATCACCATCCAATCGCCAACAAATAATATTGTCCCCCAAAATAACGGGGCAATGATGATTGGACCGGGCGACCAGACCGGTCGCCCCTACATTATTATATAGGTTTCCCATACCCGCCAATTCTGTAATACCCTTTTAAAATGTAAACAAATGCAAACAAACACCCTGTTCTCTCCATTCCAATCCACCGTTCCCCGCCCGTTTTTCTGTCACATCCTCGTAACAATCCCCGAAAAACATGTTATAAAACATATCTGTGAATGAAACCTTTAGAATAATACCTCAAAAAATATTCAAAAAAAGTGCGTAGAATGTTTGGAGGGAATATGCAAAAGCTCTACCTTTGCATCCGCTTTCGATAAGGAAAGCCGCTGCAAAGCGTTAGATACTTGAAAAGAATGCAACAAACAGACAAGTAGTACAAGAGCTCTGCTGATGGTTTAAAATCAGCGGAATGGGTATGAAAGGTCAACGTCAAAACCTGGACAATAAGTCAGAGGAAATCGGA
>NZ_JAMBLN010000047.1:0-518 GCF_023337025.1 Mediterranea sp. ET5
CCCGACCCAATAACGGTTGGTCCAATAACGCTCGGTCCAATAACGGTTGTTTGTTCCACCAATGTACATTCCACACACACCCGTTTCATCACCACCCAATCGCCAACAAATAATATTGTCCCCATAATAACGGGGCAATAATGATTGGACCGGGCGACCAGACCGGTCGCCCCTACATTATTATATGTATCTCCCATACCCGCCAATTCTGTAATTCCCTTTTAAAATGTAAACAAACGCAAACAAACACCATGCTCTCTCCACATCAATTCCCCATTTCCCGCCCGTTCTCCCGTCATATCCCCGTAACAATCCCCGAAAAACATGTTGTAAAACATGTCTGTGAATGAAACCCTTAGGAGAAAGCCTCAAAAAATATTCAAAAAAAGTGCGTAGAATGTTTGGAGTGTATATGCAAAAGCTCTACCTTTGCATCCGCTTTCGATAAGGAAAGCCGCTGCAAAGCGTTAGATACTTGAAAAGAATGCAACAAACAGACAAGTAGTACAAGAGCTCTG
>NZ_JAMBLN010000048.1:0-517 GCF_023337025.1 Mediterranea sp. ET5
GAGATTCCACGTCTTCGGCAGACGGCTTATACCCGATTATTATCCACGCAGGATTCCTCGACTAGTGAGCTGTTACGCACTCTTTAAATGAATGGCTGCTTCCAAGCCAACATCCTAGCTGTCACGGCAATCCTACTTCGTTTGACTAACTCAGCCGTCATTTCGGGACCTTAGACGATGGTCAGGATTCTTCTCCTCTCGGGACCGGACCTTAGCACCCGGCCCCTCACTCCACGTGTCAAACCGGCAAGCATTCGGAGTTTGTCAAGACTTGATAGGCGGCGAAGCCCTCGCATCTTATCAGTCGCTCTACCTCATGCCGGTAATCACGCAGGCTGCACCTAAATGCATTTCGGGGAGTACGAGCTATCTCCAAGTTTGATTAGCCTTTCACCCCTACCCTCATCTCATCCAGAAGCTTTTCAACGCTTATTGGTGCGGACCTCCATCTGGTGTTACCCAGACTTCATCCTGGACAAGGGTAGATCACTTGGTTTCGCGTCTGCCACTGCCGACT
>NZ_JAMBLN010000049.1:0-461 GCF_023337025.1 Mediterranea sp. ET5
CTGCAACATTGCTGCTGATACGGATTATACTCTTGGCTCTTGCGTCTTACTGTTATTGGGTTTGTACAACATGTCAAAGATCTTCTTCCTTTAATTGCCTGTTGACAATTTCGGACTGTGGAGAATAACGGATTCGAACCGTTGACCCCCTGCTTGCAAAGCAGGTGCTCTAGCCAGCTGAGCTAATCCCCCTTCATTTTCCGGGCGGCAAAGGTACGCTTTTCTGTACGTTCCGCAAGCGGATGCCCGGATTTTTTTTCGAAGTAGTCCCAGGCAGAGTTGAACTGCCGACCTCTACATTATCAGTGTAGCGCTCTAACCAACTGAGCTATAGGACTGTCAGTCTAACCTCAATCTGCCCGGACGATACCCGGCTTCTCTGGTTCTCCTTCATATCTTTACAAACAAACATCAGCAGTACAAGACCGGATAGAAAAGTCTCCATCCTATTCGGAATCTCT
>NZ_JAMBLN010000050.1:0-381 GCF_023337025.1 Mediterranea sp. ET5
TCTGCCAAACACAATTGTTTCGCGCCCGGAAGTCCAATCTTTGGAAAATGAAACGCAAAAACACCGGGTTTCCTTCTCCAGAAGGTGTACCGTGTCAACAAATCGGAAGGTAATAAAAAGGGAACCATTAGGGACGGGAAGCAGAAAAAGGACACCCATCCGTTCCCAACACCCTCCGGAATGTTGTTCCAACACCCCTGTCTGCATCAATCTGTATTTTGCGAATCGCCCGAGAAGGGCCTCCGAATCCACCAAATCGTATTTTGGTGCGAGGAATGACATTGTAGACCCCTTCATTTGACATTTTGTCAAGACGTAATTCAATAAACGTCCACCACACGAATGTAGGGGCGACCGGTCTGGTCGCCCGGTCCAACAACG
>NZ_JAMBLN010000051.1:0-380 GCF_023337025.1 Mediterranea sp. ET5
CGTTGTTGGACCGGGCGACCAGACCGGTCGCCCCTACATTCGTGTGGTGAACGTTCCGGAATTGCGTTTTGACAAAATGTCAAACGAAGGGGGCTACAATGCCCTTCCTCGCACCAAAATACGATTTGGTGGATTCGGAGGGTCTTCTCGGGCGATTCGCAAAATACAGATTGATGCAGACAGGGGTATTGGAACAACATTTCGGAGGGTGTTGGGAACGGATGGGTGTCCTTTTTCTTTTTCCGGTTCCTAATGGGACCCTTTTTATTACCTTCCGATTTGTTGACAGTACCCTTCTTCTAGAAAGTGAAACTCACTTCTTTTTACTTCCATTCTCCAAAGATTTGACTTCCGGGCGCGAAACAATTGTGTTTGGCAGG
>NZ_JAMBLN010000052.1:0-354 GCF_023337025.1 Mediterranea sp. ET5
GGTATACGCTCCAAACATTCTACGCACTTTTTTTGAATATTTTTTGAGGCTTTCTCCTAAGGGTTTCATTCACAGACATGTTTTACAACATGTTTTTCGGGAATTGTTACGGGGATGTGAAGGGAAAACGGGCGGGGAATGGTGGATTGGGATGGAGCGAGCAGGATATTTGTTTGCGTTTGTTTACATTTTAAAAGGGATTTACAGAATTGGCGGGTATGGGAGATACATATAATAATGTAGGGGCGACCGGTCTGGTCGCCCGGTCCAATCCTTATTGCCCTGTTATTATGGGGGACAATATTATTTGTTGGCGATTGGATGGTGATAAACCGGGTGTGTGTGGAATGTACA
>NZ_JAMBLN010000053.1:0-305 GCF_023337025.1 Mediterranea sp. ET5
TAACGTGAGTTCGATATAATTCAAAACATAGAAAGTTGCCTGTCTTTGACGAAACATACGTCAATTGCGGGCTTCTTTTCAAAGAAGCAGTATGCTGCTATGGCAGAAAGCGAGTTGGCAATAAAGTTATTGAAGGAGCGATGTCTGGAGTGTTCAATCTGGGCAATATTCTTCAATTCGTCATTGACCGTTTCTATCAAGGCACGTTTCCTCAACAGGATTTTGTCTGCTATGCTCATCAGGGAATTCTTCATGTTGTTCTTCACTTTGGTTATCAGTTGTATGCCGTTAAGGAAAAGGTTCTC
>NZ_JAMBLN010000054.1:0-283 GCF_023337025.1 Mediterranea sp. ET5
TTCGGACTCGCTTTCGCTTCGGATACGCGCGTTTTCGCGCTTAACCTTGCCGGCAACGGCAACTCGTAGGTTCATTATGCAAAAGGCACGCCGTCACACCTTACGGTGCTCCGACCGCTTGTAGGCACATGGGTTCAGGGTCTGTTTCACTCCCCTGTGCGGGGTACTTTTCACCTTTCCCTCACGGTACTGGTTCACTATCGGTCTCTCGGGAGTATTTAGCCTTGCCGGATGGTCCCGGCGGATTCTCGCAGGATTCCTCGTGTCCCGCGATACTCAGGAT
>NZ_JAMBLN010000055.1:0-220 GCF_023337025.1 Mediterranea sp. ET5
TCTGCAACATTGCTGCTGCTACGGATTATACTCTTGGCTCTTGCGTCTTACTGTTATTGGGTTTGTACAACATGTCAAAGATCTTATTCCTTTAATTGACAATTGACAATGGACAATTGACAATTTCGGAGTGCGGTGCGTACGGGACTCGAACCCGTGACCCCATGCGTGACAGGCATGTATTCTAACCAACTGAACTAACGCACCGGATTTCCATCGA
>NZ_JAMBLN010000056.1:0-217 GCF_023337025.1 Mediterranea sp. ET5
TTCCCCGTTCGCTCGCCACTACTGGGGGAATCATTCTTATTTTCTTTTCCTGCAGGTACTAAGATGTTTCAGTTCCCTGCGTTAGCCTCTGTCATTGACAGATGATGTCCCTTCAGGACACCGGGTTGTCCCATTCGGAGATCCGCGGGTCAAAGGTCATTTGCACCTCACCGCGGCTTTTCGCAGCTTATCACGTCCTTCATCGCCTCCGAGAGCC